>CAZKTW010000066.1:0-15211 GCA_964555775.1 uncultured Bifidobacteriaceae bacterium
TGCAGCGTCAATCCCACCAGCGGGGCACACGCCAGCAACACCAGCAACAGCAGGCGCAATCGCAGACCGGAAACGAGCCGGCTGATGATTCTTCGCATATCGCGTATTCCACGCCAGACTGGATGGGTCCGGCCGTCAGTTGCGCCGCCGCACCCGCAGGCGCCTCCGAAACCCTCCTGCGTTGATTTTGGCCGCGGGCAAAATCCCGACGGCGAATCAAATCCGGGCCCGGCAGCTGCCGCCAACGATTCGGCCCTTCATTGGTCTTGTCGTGCTATGAATTCAATTTTGATTCTTTCCCCATCGAAACATCTTCACCATCCCGGGCCTGAACCACACCGATCAGGCCTGCTTTCGGAAAGAACTGGGAGCGTGCGGCGCCATTGAAATAACCGGTGTTACGACGAACGGGGCGGGAGGACGCCTTCCTGGCCGCGCGCGTCTCCAACATTTGAATAAGCAAGGCCGGAATCGTCATCAGGATGATCTTCACATCCCACCAAATTGTTTTGTTTTGCGCATATTTGATGTCCAATTGAATCATTTCCGCAAAGGTCGTTTTGTTCTTGCCGCTCACTTGCCAGAGTCCGGTCAGCCCCGGCACGGTTTCAAACCGCTCCTTCTGCCATGGCAGATATTGCTCAAACTCATAGAGCAGGCATGGGCGCGGCCCCACCAGACTCATGTCCCGCCACACTACATTGATCAATTGAGGCAGTTCATCCAGGCCCGACGCGCGAAGCCACACCCCAAATGGAATGATGCGCGGATCCCCAGAGGAATCCATTTTCATCATGGGGGTGTCCGAATTCATCAAATGCTGCAGATGTCCCTGGTGCGCGCTCGTGTTGGCATCCACAAACATGGTCCGGAATTTGAAGCACATGAAACGC
This sequence comes from uncultured Bifidobacteriaceae bacterium, assembly GCA_964555775.1. GTDB lineage: Bacteria > Verrucomicrobiota > Verrucomicrobiia > Limisphaerales > UBA11358 > UBA11358. Next base: position 894 of record CAZKTW010000066.1, read on the forward strand.
CGGCCCCGATAACCCACGCGTTCCTGCCGGAATAGAATCGGTCCCCGGGAACCGCTGCGTATCAATAGCACCACCAGCAATGCCAGCGGAATCAGAACTGGCAGAGCCAGGAGGATGAGGACAATGTCCAGCCAGCGCTTCCAGCGCAGCTCCTGAACCGCCTCGGGAAATGCAGAATGTTTCAACGGGTCCAATTCGATTGTAAAATTCATTTTGTTTGGTTTCCTCGGTTAATTAGTCCTTGTGCCAGGACCGCTGATGCGGGTGGTCCTGCCAGGGCCGGACTTCGCTTCAGGCCGGCCCGTCCATTTTTCAGTGTGTGCATTCGGCGCTTGCATTTTCATCATTGCCTGACCAGGAGGCCTGCCTTCCTTTGGAGAACAGTCTCCCGCCATGTCATGGAAAAGCATAGATTGGATGACCTGTCGCGTACCATGGGGTGTTTCCCTATGAGGTATTACCCTGCCCGGAATCTGGTGAGTTTTGACACCCGGTCGGGAAGAGGAATTTCGAGCCGGCAGCACTGCTCCGGTCACCGGACAATACCAAGCCTCAATTCAATCACCCCGGCCATTACGCGCGTGGCGTCCGTTGCTTTCAAGAATGGGTTCGCTAATGTCCCTGGCGACACGGCTCGCTGGCAAGCCCTGACGGCTGCCATTTGGGGCGAACTCTTTCACCTCGTTTTCGGCGATCTGTTCATACGACCGCCCGCAGACACAGTCGAACCGCTGGCCGGAGGCGGGCGTGAGTTTTTGGCCACACCGGCAAACCCAGGCACGCCACCGGGCTGGACTCCCCACCACCAGGGCGTAATCCAGGACGTCATGGGTGACAATGGATCCAGCGCCCACCATCGCCCAACTCCCGATGGTAAGGCCGGGAAGTGTGGTGCTGCCGGCTCCGAGCGTGCACCCCTGCTTCAGCAGCGTTTGGGGGTATATGTTCAGGCGTTGCTTGCTCCGCGGCCGGCAATCATTCGTGAAAATGGCGCCGGGCCCGATAAAGACGTCATTCTCAATGGTCAAACCGTCCCAGAGAAAAACGCCACACTTGATGGTCACGCGATCACCAATCCGAACTCCGCCCTCGATGAAAGTGTGATCGCAAATATTACAGTCCGCTCCCAGGACGGCCCCACTTACCACGTGGGAAAAAGCCCAGATTCGCGTCCCCTCGCCAACCGAAACGCCAGCATCAATCAGTGCCGCCGGATGGGCGAAAAACACCGGGACCGACCGGTTCCCGGAGATGGCAGGCAAGGCTGGGCTTGTCGCTGGAGGCTTCAAAGCAGCTCCCGGACTGGCCTGAACCACGGATTCCAGCTTCGAATAATTCCCCGTCATAATCTCATAAAAATCGTGGACGTAGCAGCGCGCGCCAAAACCTTCCTTCCAGTCCTGCAAGCCATGATTCAAGGTCAGGCCCTCATTCTCGTTGGAGATGCCAAAATCAAAATAACGTTTGTCCTTGTAGAGCCCGATCAGCGAGCTGAACAGATAGGCCTGTGCGCCAAGCAGCCGTCCTCTTTCCGTGACCGCGCCATACTGCGCGTGGGCGACGGTAGGGGTTTCGTAAATCGTTGTGCCCGCGACAATCTCATCGCCGCAATAGGCCGAAAATTGTTTGATCTGTTCCGGAAAGCGTGACGCGAGCAGGGTGATTTCCTCCAGGGTATGCACGGGTTTGGCTCCGTGCCGGGCTGCCAATTGTGGCGCCAGCACCTGTTCCCAAAATGGCTGGAAAGAGGTTTCCTGCACGACCCGGATCCCCAGCGCGGTCGCTTTCTTGATCAATCCCTTGTGGCCCTTTCGGAAGGGAAGCCGGTCCGCCTGCGCCACCGTGGCCGAGCAATCCCGGCGATAAAGCCGGGCCTCGAGCAGGAACAAGGCATACGCCACTTCGTCGCCCGGGAGCGTCCGGTAAAAACCCGGCATGCGCTTGTAGAGCAGTTTGGAAATGTGCCTTTGACTCAGGTATCTCAAGACCACATGAAAATATGCCAGCACCTCCGCCAGCTTCGCCGCGCGCGAGACCACCAGCCCGCCATACGTCAACCCTTCATGACTGATGAGCGTGCCGTCAGGGTTGAGGTTGGCCGGCAACACGGCAACCAACACCTGGTCGTGGAAAACCATCAACGAATGGTCGGCAAACCGGTCGCGGTGATAGTCCATGTAGTCGCGGGAAAAAAGGAAGGTCGCATTCTTGGCCTCGCCCACAAACAGGTCCCACTCCAGCTTGCGGCCGGCGGTATATTGCTCAACCGAGAAGGCCCCGGCATCGTACAGCCTTGGCGCTACGCGGGAATGGGTCGTCTTGGCGCCCGCAACGTGCAGGACGTCTTTCACCGTGTCCAGCAACAATTCGGTGGCATACGGTTTTGCCAGAGTGATGACGGGTTCAAGCCACGGGTTCTGAACCAGTTCCTCTGTGGGCAACGTTCCCGTGGCCATGATGACCGGCAGTTTCATCCGGGCGGAACGCAACTTCCTCACCAATTCCATGCCGGTCAACCTGGGCATGTTGTTGTCCGTGATCACCAGATCGTAGTTGCCGGCCTGGACGGCTTCCCAGGCAGCGGCGCCATCCCTGGCGGCATCCACCGCGTAGCCGGAACTCTTCAACGCCGCTGTGTTGAGACGACGCATGTCTCCATCGTCTTCCACCACCAGGATGCGCTGGGTTGGACCAGCCTGGTTTCCAACCGGCTCGGCAATGGCTTGTCCGCAAGGAACTTCAAGCAGTTTATTCATGGGAATGATAAATTTTTATTGGGGTCTGACACACGTCGCAAGCGGTCGCGACGAGTTCACCAAACGGCAGCGCCAGTATGGGTTTGATTTTCACGCCACGAAAATAGAACCGGACTCTTCCGGCGGCCATGGGGTATTTCCCCCATATTTGAAGGATTGATGTTCAGGTTCATGGTTTCTTTCCTGCCCGCCGCATGATTTTCACTGGCCGCAGCTCGCGGCCCGCCATTGTTGAAATAAAAATGTCGGTTTAACTGTCCGGATCCCGACTGGCCTGGCGCATTTGGTCGTGCTCCGCGCCTTCAATGCCTTCTTCGATCAGCCGCTCATTGTCGCTCCGTCCTTCTTCATCCTCATCGGCACTGGGCGCCACCGGCACCTTGCGTCCTTCCGAACCCGGCACCGGATCCCACCGTTCAGATTCGGGCACCGATTCAAGCACCGCCACTTGCGGGTCGGTGTCCGGGCCGCCCGTCAACTCCCGTTTGGCCTGAGCCCAATCGGCTTTGGACACATCCGGCGCGGAACGTCCGTTGATGACCGCCAGTTCAATCGCGCGCTCCCGCACCATCTTCCCCGTCACCGGCCCGATGCCGGCGGAATTTTCGGTCAAAGCGCCTTCTTTTAGTGGATTTTTTTTCATGGGTAATATCAGAGCAAACCGCAAACGCGGAAAAGCAATTTTGTGTTGGGTTTTATCTTCAGCTTGCGCACACCACGGCCCTCATGAATGTCACGCAACTTGGAAAAAATGTTGTTCCGTTTTTGAGACTTTGGGCTGAGAATGGTTCTGTCAGGTTTCAACCTCAGTCGGTGATTCGCTTTTGAAGAAACCGGCGGTCGGGGTGTTTTGGCGGCTTTGGCGGTGGCGGCTTTCACAAGTTTAAGTTTTTGGGGTTCGGGTTGTTTGACGGAAGGGAAAAAGTGTCATCCGGACTTGCGGCGGAAGCTGGTGCGATCGTCGCACTCAAGCCAGTCGAACGTGGAATTCATCACCGGATTCAATCCGAGCCGGGAGCAGTCCTCGATGAAGAAGGCGCGCATTTCCGGATTTTTCATCAGGCTGCCGGTTTCCATTTCATCCGACCAGATCTTGATTTCAACCGGCGTTCGCGTCGTGCCGTTGGCCTGCAGCCAGGTCCCGACGTCCTCATAGTTTTTCGCGGCTTGAACGGCGGTTTTGAATTGCCCACCGGAGATGCCCTTGAAACGGAAGAGCAGGTTGTCCAGTGCACAGTCATAGTTATAATCGCCCAGCGTGCCGGCCAGGCTGGCCCGGCATTTGTCCACGGCGCGGCTGGCAATGGCGAATCCGGCGATACGCTCGCGCGGGCTGTGCGGCGGTTGTTGGGTCAGGTTTCGGGTAACAATCGGGGTGTTCATATTTCCAAATATTTCGGGTTTATTTCTGGCCTGGCACCGGCATCGGCCAGGACGTTAAGAACTGCGAGAAGACCTCGTCACATTCCCGGGCGAGGGTAAAATCCTTTTCGGTGATTCCTCCTTCGTCGTGCGTGGCGAGCGTCAACGTCACTTGGTCAAAGTGAATGTCAATTTCCGGATGATGGTTGATTTTTTGCGCCCGTTTGGCGATCCGCCGCACAAAGGCGATGCTCATCAGGAACCCATCAAACTTGAATGTGCGGCAGATGGTTTGCGCCCGTTTTGACCAGTTCGGGATCGATTTTAGATCAAGACTGACTTGTTTGGTGGCTAAGGTTGGCATGGGTTCAAATTAACTATGGTTTCTCCCGGCGCCGCTCTTTTTCCCGCCGTTTTCGGGCCGGCACCTTTTTTTCTCGTCGCCGGCTTCGATCTGGGCTGCCTGATGCTTCTGTTTGTCAGTGTAACTGGATTTACCGCCTGGGGGCATGGTTGGGCTCCAATGGCCTTGGACTCTTTCGGGTCTCAGGCGGCTTTGCAGGAGGCACGTTGATGTCCAGCGCCGCGCTCAAATCGATTTCATGCTCCTGCTCCTGCACGATGATCGCGCGCAAGGTCTCGCTTAATGCAAATTCCCCCATCGCCTCGGCCTGGCGGATGCGCTCGCGATAACGTCCCACCGTTTCCCGTTCGTTCTCCAGATCCGCACGCAGCATGGCGACCGGATCCTCTGAAGTTTTGACGGGCTTGGGCGTCACGCCCGGCATGCCGCCCAGATAATCGATCTGTTTGGCGATCTTGATGGCATGCTGCAATTCTTCAGCCGCATGCAGTTCCAATTCCCGTGCCACATCCGTGTAAGCGGCGCCTTTCAGCACCTGGCTGTACACCGTGTAGGCAATGATGGCCTGGTATTCTCCCGCCAGATCCTCGTTCAACAGTCGGATCATCTGCTCGCGGGTGATATTCAATCCTGCGGTCGTGGGTTCTTCAGTCATAAGATTTTAAAGATTAAATTGCGTTTTTCACGTTCGATCACATTCAGTCTTTCACGGCGAAACCGACTTTGATGGTCACCTGCCAGTGATGCACCTTTCCTTTGGCGATGTTGCCGCGCATTTCGACCACCTGGAACCAGCACAGGTTCTTGATGGTTTTGTGCGCCCGCCGGATGGCCTGGTCCACGGCATCCTCAATGGAAGCGGTGGAACTGCCGGTGAGCTCGATGAGTTTATAGACGGGGTCTTTCATGGTTGGTTTTTCCGGTATTCGCCGGATTGCGGCGAATGGGTTGGGTCAGGTTCAATTTGCCGATGGGTCATTCGCTTCCGCGATGTGATTTTCCTGCCACTGGTTCTTTACATCATCCAGCACATTGATTTGATCCGGTGTCAGCAGGGGCCTGATTTGCTTGACGGCGGCCACCCGGTAGGGCAGGAGACCAGCCCAGACAGCCTGCAACTGATTGCGCGCCGCCTGAATTTGTGTCGAGTCCTTGATCGCGCGCGCCTGCCGGATCGCCTCCTCGGCGGCGTCAATCCGGGGTTGATTGGCAATCTTGTATTCCCAACTCGTGTTGGCAAAGCCATCCTCGATGGGCTTCAGTTCGCTGCGCTGCTCAGCGGTGAGATTCAACTTCTCCTTGAGCCCGGGCGCGAGAAGGGATTGCTCGCCCAAAGACCGGTCACTTTCCAGTGCCTTTTGGTATTTCGAGGTTTGAGCGAGGTTGTTGGTGGAATTGGTGTCTTGCGCCAGCAGTGCCGGCGCGGCCAGCGCCAGCAAACCGCTGAACGCCAGCAGGAAGAATTTGGTTTTCATAGGTTGTTTATTTTCGGGGTTGGTAATTTGCACGATGAAAGTGGTGTGCTTATTTCGTCGCCTGGGAATGGGCTTCGACAAACCACAGCCACCGGTCGGTTCCGTGTTGGATTTTTTGCGGATGGTCCGAAGAGAAATTCTTGTGTTTCATGGTGCAAGCATAGGCCATCCCCTGGTGGGTTAGCCATGGGGTCTTCACCTTATTCAAAGAGGCAATTCATTCCGGTCTGCACCCCGGCAGCCGGTCCGCCGGGTTTGGTTTGTGAGAATCACTGTCAAGGCGCGTTCCCTCCCGACATTGCCGAAGGTGTCATGACCTTTGACGACCTCATCCAGCGTGAAGGCCTGCGGGAAGGCCTGCGGGAAGAGTTGATTTGACTTGTGCTGGTTGAGATCAATCGAGCGCGCCGACCGGAGACATGAGGTGTGCGGGATCAAGTTCGACGGCTTCCTTGGTCAAATTCACGAACACGGTGGATTCCTCATAACTGATCCGACCGATTTTGTCCGCGGGTATCTGCACTTCCTTGCCGGAAAACCGGTGGCCGATTTTGATGACCAGCCGGACGATTGCCCAGCTTTGAGGGTCCATCATGAAATCACAAACGTGGCCGATGATTCCATCGCTCGCCTGGAGATGGTATCCGCCCACAGCCTGCGTGCTGCGCAGGTGTGCATCGGCATGTTCGGGTTGTGGTCCGCTCACGGCGTCCGGCTGGCCACGAAGAGGATTGGGGGGCAGCTCCAGAACCGGGACTCCGCCCATGCCCCACAACGCATCGCCCCGCCAGTAGAACGGCCAGCCATAATAACGGTAATACTCCTCTTCGTATTGTCGTGATACCGGTTTGTGCGTCTCGATTGACGGGCTGTTCTCGATCTGTTTCCGGGTCAGGTTCACGCGCAGAACTTTTCCGGTGGGATTGAGGCTGGTAAACGCGTGGGGCGAGATGAGCACCAGTCGTCCCGGCAACCATGAGCCGGTATCCGCCACCACATATCGAACCGCCCAGTTCTGATCGTCAAAATAGAAGTCCTTCACGTGGCCAATGTCGCCGTCCGACGCGCCGAGGTTGTCGCCGTACAATTGTTTGATGCTTCGCAACATTTATCTGTTTCTTTGGATGACTGCGTGGACCGTTGCCCGCCGCCGATGGAGCATCACTCATCCGGTTTAAATTCTGCCCAGCAGGACCAGGACCAGCAGGATCACCACCAGCAAGCCCAGTCCGCCGCTCGGATAATAACCCCAACCCCGGCTGTGTGGCCACGCCGGCAATGAGCCGAAGAGCATGAGAACGAGCACCACCAATAAAATGGTTCCTAACATAATGTTCCTTTCAATGGGTGAATAGGGTTCGTTTGGTCATCGGTCGCCGTTTCCCCCGTGATCGCTGCGCTTGTCGTCCTTCCGATCCTGACCATGTTTCGATCCGGGTGGCGTCCAGTTTCTCGGGTACTGCTGGACCACTTCCGCATGGTGGTGCGACGGAGAATCATGGAACTCCATTCTTACGGACGGGGAATCGCGCAGCACTCTCACCGAGATACCCGGCGGCCCCGGTCGCGAAACCCACGCCCCGCCTTCCAGGTAAGCGTATTGACGGCGGTGGCTGCTGTAATAGACATCATAGCCGGGGTAATAAACATAATCGTCCTGCGCCACGAATACCGGCGGTGCCACCTGGACCTCGGCCCGCGGCCCATCCACGTAACCGATGCATCCGGTCAGCGTTGCCAGGAGCAGGACCCCCAGCACGAGACCCGCCGGGCTGGTTTTGTAGAAATGTTTTTTGTCATTCATGCCAGGAGAGTAATCCCGGATGACAAGCGGGTGCCATGGGGTATAACCCTACTCGCGGATCTTCCGCATCAAACCCCGTCCCGATCGCGGCCGCGCGGGCGGAATTTTGTCCAGAGGGATCCGGCCAGCGAAGCGCCTTTCACGAAGGTCTGCCACCATGAAATCTTTCCGTCCTGAGCCGCCGACCGGGCGCACCGGAAGGAGGTCAGGCCGGCAACCAACGAGGCGGTGGCGGCAGCGACGGAACTGATGGCGCTGGCCCGGTCGGCAACCGAGCGGACCCCGTCGGCCATCGCCTGCCATTCCTGAACCAGTTGGGCGCGGTTGAGTTCGCTTTCGGCAACCAGCAATTGCTTCCGCGATTCCAGCGGATTCACGCGAGGGTTTTTTCCAAACATGTGCGGTCCTTTCGGAGTTGATCAAGCGAGGCGGGAAGTGTCTGCCAGTCACGCAACAGTCCCATGAGTCGCCAGCAGAGAAAAACGCCGGCGGCCCCGTAGAGGCCCGTCAACAGGAAGAGCGTCATTACGTGTGAGTAATCCCAGAACAAAACCACGATGGCCGTCGTGAGGGTGAGGGTGGCCAGCACACCGAACGTCACCACGCCGAGGGCCAGCAGGAGGGCGCGCAGGAGACGTTCGCGTTCCTCCTGCACCTCCACCGTCAACAGTTCAAACCGGTTTTCCCCGATGGTCAGCAGACGCCGCGCAAAATGTTTGGACGACGAAGCCAGTTGGTTGAAGCGGGCAGCGGATTCTTCCATAACGAAGTCAATCGCCGTTGCGGGTGCATCGGCGGGCCACGAGATAGCCGATGAGTGCTCCGACACCGAGGGCGACGCCGACGGCTTGATAAGGATGTTCACGCACGGCTTCATCGGCAGCCCTGGCGCCGGCGACCGCCTTGTCCCGGACATTGCCTGCGATTTCCTTGCCCCGTTCGAGCGCGGCGGCGAGGCGCTTGCGGGCATCCCCGACTTTTTCCCCGGCCACGTCGGCGGTGGCCGCCATCAGGGCGCGGGCGTCTTCGGCGAGCGTGCCCAGGTCATTGCTGGTTGCTGGTGTTGATTTGTTCATATACTTATTTTGGTTGGTTTGTTTTTTTCAATGGTAGATTTTCCCGGTCGGCGTGACGGGCGGCTTCCGGTTGGCATTTTTTAGCGGCAAATTTTCAGCGTCATCAAGATGGGCGGCTTCCGGCGAACTGGCCACCCGCAGGACCGAGTTTTTTCCGCCGAATGGATTGGGAACGGTCTCCCGAGCCAGCGGATCAGGCATCCATTGGCCGTCCACGATGAGGCAGTATTCATAGGTTCCCGGCGCCAGTACCGTCTCCTTCCACCAGTGGCCGACGCCGGAGGAATGCAGGTTCTTGGCTTCGGGCTTCCACTGGTTGAAGGTTCCCGCAATGCAGACGGAGGTGGCGGTCGGATGATTAAATTCAAAACGTACAGCCTGCGGTTGGACGCCGGTTGCGCGGGCATTGTCATGATTATGATTGTGTTTCATTGTCGTTAATTCCTGGGGATGGTTGACTCTCGATTATTGGCGGAGCGTTCCAGTTCCCATCACCACAATGCACCGGAAGGGCTGCTGGATGCCATGGGGTGTTACCCTACCCAACTCAGAATGGAAACATCGAACATTCAACGCCCAACATCCAATGACTGAAAAAAGGCGTTGGCCGTATCCTTGCAGTTGAAAAGCGGAACCAGAAAAACGCAAAGGCGCAGAGGACGCCGAGAAGCGCGGAGATGAAACCAGTGAAGCACACCAAAAGGTGAACGCTGATTTGCTGGCCAAACCCTTCGTTCCTCTGCGTGCTCTGTGTCTAGGCGTTGAGGTCAGCCCGGGTTCGATTGCATGGTTCCGGCTTGGACGTTCTGAGAATTTACGTGGCCTCCGTTTTGGCGAACGGGTTCTCAAGGTATCGAATGGGGAATTTCGCGCCGTCAGCGGGCGGTGGCGCGGCGAAAATTTTGCGCAAGGCCAGGTGGGTGGGGAGAAAGGCAACCAGCCAGAGCACACCCGGCCACAGGATGACATACAGGTTTTGGTTGATCCTGGTTTGCGCGTGCCGGTCGTTGAAACCGTAAAGATAATTGATGTTGATGGGCAGGTTGGGGTTGGCCGGATGGATTCCGGCAGGCGGGGTAAAAAAGTAACAGACGAGCACCAACCCTGCGGCCATGACGGTCCAGGCCCGCAAAGCCCGCGGGTCATAGCCCTGGCGGACCATGAGCCAGACGAGCAGCACGGGCAGCCAACCGTGAAAAAGCGAAAGCCCGCGGGTAAAAAGAGGCAGATGATGGTCGAACATATACCCGGTCAGTCCGAACAAATGAAACCCCAGAAGGTGGCTGGCGAAGTCCGCGAGCCAAAGACACTGTGGAAACAAAATGCCGACGGCACACATGCTGACCAGCAGGGAACTTTCCAGCCACATGCCCGCCACCGTGAGAATGAGGGCGGCATCGCAGAACCATAAAAAATTGGTCGGCCCGTACGCGCGCAAATAAACGGGAATGAGGACGACAAGAAAGGCGGTGGCAGCCACTTTGGCGACCAGGGGCACTTTGCCAGGAGACGTTTTCATGCTGTTCGGGCCGGGGTCTGTTTCAACCGGATAGCCATCCTTCATCACAGACACGAAATCTATCTCACGATGACTTCCGGGGGACGCACTTCAACTTCTGGAACGCGCACCTGGACCACCGGAGGCCCTACGATGACTGCCGAATGCTCCTCGTATCGCCCGCGACCGTGATCGTGGCCACGGTATCCACCATCTTCAACCAGACATCCGGTGGTGAAGAGAAAGGTGAGAATACAGGCAAACAACGGGATCATTGTCCTATTCGGTTTATGTCGCATTCAAATGGACGTTATGCGATGAGGTGGAACCGTGCCATGGGGTTTAACCCGACTTCAGTGGTTGATGATCTCAGGTTTGGGTTCGGGCGGCTCCATCGGCGTCAGCGCCGCCAAAATGGACTTTTGCACCGTCAGATTGGAAAGATTTCCCAAATGCCCGCCTTGCGGAAAGACGGTCAATTGGCCCGGACCAAACGTGGCATGCAGCCAGCCCAGGTCCTCGTCGGTCAGGAGGAAATCGTTTTGATTGACGATGATGCGGATATTGGGGTTGGCGCGGAGGCCGGCGTCATATGTGCGCAAGTCACCGGCTTTTTCCATCGTTTCGGCCGTCGGCGAGGCCAGGCCCTGGGCCTGATAATATGGTATCGCAAACCTCTCGAAATAATCCTGGTAGGAATATTGCAAGATTTCCTGATACATCGGTTCACGCCTTAAATTCCGGAACGGCTGACGCAGCACCCCCTGGTTGTTCCGCCGCTGACTGCTGTAAATGATGTCACGCAGTGCGAGGCGAAAGGTCAGCCCGATGAGAAATTTGGATTCGACCGCGCTGAACGGCAGCGAAGTTTGCGGCGTGAGCGTGCTTTTGCTCAAGGCCGCCACCTTGAGAAAGGTGTTTTCCAGGTCATCGGCTCGTTCCGCCACCGGCCAGTCCAGGGGCGCCCGGTAAAATTCGTCGAGCTTGGCAACACCTTGCGCCATTCGCACGGGAGTGTTGATGGCGACGTAGCGGTCAAAGGTGATCAGCGGCAATTGGTTCGTGACGGGGTTTATCCCGGCTTCTGGCACGCCCGGTTTCCCGTGCAGAAAACGCAAAACCTTCGCCTTCGTCCTGACCGAATACTGGTTGGTCGGCCCGGTGGCCGCGACGAACAAGGATTGCAACGCACCCATGGAATAACCCATCAACGCCCGGTTACCCAACCGATTCGGATACAACGTATGCAAACGGTGATCAATCTCGGTGAGAGCGATGTGCAGGTCCTGGCCATCCACCGGCAAATAAGCCGGCAGCGCCGCCGTCGAGGCGCGCTCCATGAACTCGTAGTTGAAGGGGCTGCTGACGCAGACGGCGGAGAAGCCATTTTTATAAACCAGCTCGGATAGCGCCAGCGAGGTTTCAGCCAGACGATGCGAACCCAGCCCGGGAACAATGTAAACCACGTTTGCCTTTCCCGGTTGCAGCCAGAATGTAAATTTTAATTTCCGGCCTGTCGCCGGAATCACCACCGACCGGGTCTTGCCATGGCTTGGAAATTCCGGATCTTTGAAGGTGAAGAACACGGACTCGAGGGTTTCCAACGAAACTTTGTCCTGTTTTCCCTTCACCTGGAAATCCGCCACCCGGTTCTCGCGCGCAAACGTCCAGGCATATTGGATCTCGGAATAGGGATCCATTTCCGCCTGGCTGAACCGCACATACTCACCCACGCTGTCGGCAAGATCGTTGTACATGATCGCGTAGGCGACATATGAGTAAGGGCCGAGATAGGTCAATGGCTTGTTCACGTCGAATTTGTAAGGGGCGATGTAGAGCAGCGGATTGGCCGCCGTGTCCGCCGCCAGGCCGAGGGTGTCCCGTTCATTGCTCGGCCCATAAATCGGCAACATCAAAAAGAACAGCGGCTTCCAGCCCCACTGGCCGAAGGTCTGCCCAAAATCCGCGTCCGATTTCGGAATCTTCCACCGGGTGGCCGGATCGAAAAACCCGGCCACTCCGACGGTGGTGTTGCAGACGAACCGGTAGGATTCATCACGGGCCCCGCTCCACTTTCCCTGAAGCAGATTGTTGATCAATCGTCCCGGGTAGGTGAGGTTCTTGCCAAAATTTCCTATCCCCGTCCGGATCGGTTTCACGACCACCAGACGATAAACCCGGCTGGTCGGCTTGATGACGCCGGTCATGACCGCCTTGTTGAAGCCCCACATCACGCGATTGATCGGTTCGAGGGGATCGGGGACGGATTGAGGGAGGATCACCTTCTCCGCCGCGTTTGAAAACGAGTTGGACGTGGACGAAAGGTTCGTGGAAATCGCCGGCAACGTTTGAGCCCGGGAACTGGACGCCATGCCGGCTCCCAGCGCAACCGCCAGGACGAGGCGGCCCAGCCAAGCCACCGGGAACTGCGAAGCGTTCATGTGGCGCACAAAGTGATCAGTTGGTTGCAGGAAATGATCCAGTCGGATGTTAGGTTTGACGGTGGTTTGCGGCGTGCAGCCGGAGGCCTTTTGCGCGGAATGCTATCCGACTCGCGGAACGTGAATGTCGCCCGGGTGATTGAGAACGCCGAAGGTAAACAACAGCCACACAACGACACAAATGACGACGACGGCGTTGAGGATCTGTTTGATCTTCCCATCCATCGGAATATAGGTGTTGACCATCCAGAGCAGGAAACCGATGACGATGAGTGCGACGGCCAGAGAAATCAATGACATCGATTACCTCCAATTCGGATGGCTTTATTAAGCATGCTCTGAGCCTAGGCGGCAGAACCGGTGGCTGCTATAAGGTGTTCACCCCATCCGGGAGGGGTGCGGAGCAGGCTGCTTGGTGTATGGGGTCCGGTTCCGGAGCATGGGGCTGATCCATCATTTCCCGCAATTTGCGCGCCAGCGCGGATGGCGTAAACGGCTTTTGCAGCAGCGCCACACCTTTGTCCAGCACGCCTTGATGGATGATGGCATTCTCAGCATAGGCGGAGGTAAAAAGGATCCGGATGTGGGGATGGGACGCCCGCACCCGCTCGGACAGTTCTTTGCCGCTCATATGCGGCATGACGACATCGGTAAACAACAAATCGATGCAGCCGATGTCGCGCTGCTGTTTCAAGCGCAGGGCTTCAATGCCATTGGCCGCCGCCAAAACCGTGTAACCCAACCGCCTTAACAAGGCTGCTGCCATCTCCCGCAAGGCAGGATCGTCCTCGACCAGCAGAATGGTCTCCGTCCCGCGCGGCAAATCAGGCGAATCAAGACGTGGGAGGGGAATCTGTGTCTGCGATTCAATTCGCGGCAGATAAATTTTGAAGGTGGTACCGCGGGCCGGCTCGCTGTAGATGCTGATGTGACCACCACTCTGTTTGACGATGCCGTAACAGGTGGACAATCCCAAACCGGTACCCTGGCCAACGCTCTTGGTGGAAAAAAAGGGCTCGAACACGTGCGTCTTTACTTCCTCGCTCATCCCCATGCCGGTGTCCGTGATCGCCAGCATCACATAATTGCCCGGCTTCAATTCCGGATAACATCCGATACTCTCCCGATCGAACGCGACATTCGCGGTTTCCAACGTGAGTTTGCCGCCGTTGGGCATGGCCTCGCGCGCGTTGATGGCCATGTTCATGACGACTTGTTCCATCTGTCCGGCGTCAACCTTCACCGCCTGCAGTCCAGGGGCGGAAACAATCTGCGTATCCACTTCATGGCCCATAAGATGTTGCAACATGCCTTCCATCCCCGCGATGACCCGGCTCAGATCGAGGATTTCCGGCTGGAGAATCTGTTTGCGGCCATAGGCCAGAAGTTGCCGGGTCAACGTGGCGGCCCGACCGACGGCCGTGTTGATTTCGATCGCGTTTTTGGCCAGCGGACTCCCGGCGGGAAGATCGCCCAGCAGCAATTCACTCTGGCCGATGATGGCCGTCAGGATGCTGTTGAACTCGTGCGCGATGCCGCCGG
>CAZKTW010000067.1:0-15175 GCA_964555775.1 uncultured Bifidobacteriaceae bacterium
TGGAAAAATTTGATGGAAAAATGTAGATGCCGGTGGTCTTGAGATTTTCGTAGAGCGGCAGCGTTTGATAAACCCTGCCGGTCAGGTGCAGCCAGATATCGTGGTTCAACCCGCCGTAATTGGGATTGAACGCCCGCCCCATCCATTCAAACTCGGTCCCGGTGGCTTCCTCCTGGTAATCGTTGCGGTTGTCCACCTTCACCGCGATGACGTTTTCTTTGTCCCCGAAGTTCACGAACTTGGTGAGGTCGAGGCCGCAGGGGGTGACGCCGTTTTCGTATTTGCCGGCGAACTGGCCGTTGACCCAGAATCGTCCGGCCTGCTTCAGGCCTTCAAATTCGAGGAACACCTTCCCGTCCCTAGCGCCGGCCGGCAGTTTGAAATGTTTCCGATACCATGCGATACCCGCGTACGGGTACCGGTCGCCGCCGCTATGACTGATGAGGTGGCCATAGGAGTCCGTGTCATTGTAAGTGTGCGGCGCGCTGACGTCCAACCACTTCGAGTCGTCGAAAGCGACCGCTTCGGCATTGGTCACGTCTTCGCGGATGAATTTCCATCCCGGGTTAAAATTGAACGTCATGCGTGGCGATGCGGGAGGGAGGTAAGGCACGGGAGCCGCCGAAATGTCGGCTCCGAAAACGGCGGCTATAAAACCTGCGGACGCCAGGCAACAAGTATACATTTTCATTCTCATGGACAGCCGAATATTGTTTGATTTCAGTCCCGGTGGAAATCCCTAATTAAGCGCCATTCGGGATTGCCACCCATTTTGTCCGATTTTTAGTTTGCAAATCGGTGCGGTGCGCTTTTAATGTCCACTAGAAGCCCGAAAGTTAAGGTTATGTTTTTTGGCGTTGATTATTATCCTGAGCAGTGGGTCTTTCCTTACGCCGGCACCGCCGACAATCCCGAGGGCGCTTGGGAACGCGACGCGGAGATGATGACCAAGGCTGGCTTCAACGTCGTCCGCATCGGCGAGTTTTCCTGGGGCATCTGCGAACCCGAAGAAGGCAAGTACGATTTTCTCTGGCTGCGCCGCGTGATGGACATCATGGCGGCCCACAACATCAACGTGGTCCTCGGCACCCCCACCGCCGCCCCACCCCTCTGGCTGGCCAAAAAACATCCGGAAATTCTTCCCCTCGACGAACAGGGGCTGGTCAAACACGCCGGCACCCGCCGGGCCGTTTGTTTCAACAACGACACTTTCTGGAACCTCTCCAAGCGCCTTGTCGAAAACATGGCCCAGGCCCTCGGCGATCATCCCCAGTTGATCGCCTGGCAGATTGACAGTGGCCTCGGCGGGCATCAGACCGAATGGTCGTTTAACGAAGATTCGCGGCTGGAATGGCAAAACTGGCTCAAATTGAAATACGAAACCATCGAGCGTCTCAATGATTGCCTGGGTTTACGTTATTGCGGGCAGATTGTTTCCGCCTTTGATCAAGTCCCGATGCCCATGTGTGCGCCCACCGCGCACAACCCGGCATTGCTGCTGGATTGGAACCGTTTTTGCAGCGACACCATCATCGCCTTTGTCCGGATGCAGGCCGAAACCCTGCATGAAATCTGTCCCGACCATCCCGTTACCGTCAATCTGCGCGCGCTCCAACGCAAGTTCGACCACTTCGACATGGCCGCCGCCGTGGATTTCGTCTCGGTGGAAACCAACGCGGCCATCAAGACCAAATCCTCCGAGCTCGCCTGCGACATTGACATCCTCCGCTCCCTGAAAAAAAACGACATCAAAACCCCCGATGGGGATTGCGGCTTTTGGGTCATTGAACAAAAGGCCGGCCAGGTCAACTGGCAGGACGTCAATTCACTCGTGCGCCCGGGGGTCATCCGGCTGTTCACCTACCAGTTGATTTCGCGTGGCGCCAGCGGCGTGCTTTATTATCGCTGGCGGCAACCGCGCATCGGCAATGAAAAATTTTTCGGTGCGTTGCTGCCCCATCATGTCGATGAAAACAGCCGTGTCTTCAAGGAAATCAGCCAGATCGGCGAAGAACTGAAAATGCTCGCCCCCGCCCTCAAGGACACCAGGGTCGTGGCCGACGCCTGCATTCTTTACACGCACGAGAACGACTGGGCGCTGCAACAGCCGATACAGCCAAATAAATTTTTCAACCTGCGCGAGCACATTCAACTCATCTATAACGCGCTCCACGACCGCAACATCTCGGTGGATTTTGCGCGGCCGACGGAGGATCTTTCGCAGTATAAAATCGTTTTCGCGCCATCGCTGCACCTGCTGCCCGCGGGCGAAGCCGACCGGCTCAAGCTGTATGTCCAAAATGGCGGCACTCTCGTTGGAACGTTTAATACCGGACTCGTCAATGAACATTGCATCGCGCCCGACACCGGCTACCCGGGTGACCTGACCGAGATGTTCGGCTTGGAAGTCCTGGAATTTGATCCCATTCCGCCCGGCGAGGAAAACCATCTCACCTTCAAGGGGGCGTTCCCAACCAGTCACCTGCATCCGGCGCGGCTCTGGTGCGACATCATTGAGCCGAAGGGTTGCCAGGTTCTGGCCACCTATGCCAAGGACTTTTACGCCGGCCGGCCGGCCATCACGATGAACGCGTTCGGGTTGGGCAAGGCCATTTATCTCGGCACCATGAGCCAACAACATTTTTATCTCGATCTGGTCTCTTGGTTGCGCCAGATGTGCGGGCTGCAACCCCTGCTCAAGGTTCCCGAAAACGTCGAGGTGTGCATGCGCCAGAAAGAGGGCATGCGCGTGTTCTTTTTGTTAAACCATCAAAATTCGCCCGTGCGCATCCAGTTTTACAAACCCATGCACGATTTCCTCACGGGCAACACCTTCTCCGGCAATTACGACCTCCCTCCGCACGGCGTGCTCGTCCTCGACGAACATCCCGAAAATAAAATGTCTGGCGCCGCCGCCTGAGTTGCGGTTTGTTTTGCGCCGGTGAATTTTATCGAAACCACCCTGGGCGCTTTGGCGCTATTGAGCCTCGCCCTCGTTTGCTGGCAATGGCTCGCCGCCGTGCGATTTCCCGTGCATCAGCGCATCACCGATCTGTCCTTTGCCCCGGCCATCACCCTGCTCAAGCCGCTCAAAGGTTGTGACCCCACCACCGCGGAATCGCTGCAAAGCTGGTTCAATCAGAATTATGCCGGGCAGACGCAAATCCTGTTCGGCGTCGCCGACGCCCAGGATCCGGTTTGCCGGACCGTCCGTGAACTCATTGAAAAAAATCCCGGCCGTGACGCGCAACTGGTGGTCTGCGCCGAATCCCTGGGTGCCAGCGGCAAGGTCTCCACGCTCATCCAGCTTGAACGGTTGGCGAAACACGAATTGATTCTTGTCAGCGACGCCGACGTGCGCGTGCCAGCGGACTTTCTCACGAATGTCGTGGCGCCGCTGGGCGATCCCCAAACCGGGCTGGTCAATTGCTTTTACCGGCTGGCGAATCCCGTCACCACCGCCATGCATTGTGAAGCCGTGGCGGTTAACGCCGATTTCTGGAGCCAGGTCTTGCAGGCCGCCACCCTCAAGCCGCTGGATTTTGCTCTTGGCGCGGTCATGCTCACCCGGCGCAATTTGCTCCGGCAGATCGGCGGCTTCATCACGCTGGTGAATTGCCTCGCGGACGATTATCAGCTTGGCCACCGCATCGCGCAAAACGGCCACCGCATCGCGCTTTGCCCGGTGGTCGTCGAATGCTGGAACCCGCCGATGGACTGGACCGAGGTCTGGAAACATCAACTCCGCTGGGCGCGCACCATCCGGGTCTGCCAGCCGGCGCCCTATTTTCTCAGCATTTTGTCCAACGCCACATTTTGGCCGCTGCTGTGGCTGGCCGCATCGCTCGTCCTGTCAAAGACAATATGTCTTCCGCTCTTCGCAGCCGCGGGCCTCCTTGTCCGGATGACACTCGCGCAGAATCTGCAGCGACGATTCGTTCCTCCGGGTGACAATCTTTCCCCGCCATGGCTGGTTCCGATGAAGGATTTGTTGCACGCAGTAATCTGGGCTGCGGCATTTTTTGGAAATACCATTGAATGGCGTGGACAGAAACTGCGTTTGCGCCGGGACGGAACGTTGGTTGAAGAAAAGTAGTCACCGGCTCCTGCCAAAGGCGGCGGGTTGGCCCATCGGGCCGTAGCCTGCCGCGCAACAGTGGTGAAGTATTTAGAATCTCTTTTTCGCAAAAGCTCGTCCAGAGGCCGTCTTCAAATAGCATTCAAACTGACTGGCGCGTTCCCGGTCAGTGAATGCAATGGCTGTTTTAATTCGCCACGGACGAAACTTTGAAGTATGTGGAACTTGCCCAGCGTTATGTTTCATAAACCGTGCGCGAAGGTCTGCCGTGGAACCGACATAGAAACGTCCGGCGTTTAATTCGCTCTGAAGAATGTAAACGTAGAAATATTTCATTGGCAAAAATCCGCCTGCGATTCTCGTTGTGACGGGTTGGCCAGCCGAGCCGAAGCTTTGAGCAGTGGTTGGTATACGCAAGTCCCAGCCCGCCTGCGTTTTCAGCATCGGCGCGGCAGCGTCGCTTTTCGCACTGGTGCTGGCTTGCCGAGTCGTAGCTCGAAGCGCTTTTGGTAAACCGTCAATTCAGCCCGCCTCCGCGTTGCACGCTACGGCGCGGCAGTCTTCGTTCTCCGCCACAAAAACTGGCTTGCCGAGCCGCAGCTTTGAGCGGTGGTTGGTGTATGTAAGTCCCAGCCCGCCTGCGCTTTCAGCTTCGGCGCGGCAGCCTTCGCCTTTCGCTGCGCTCAAAGCGAAGGCTGGTGGGCGATGAGGGATTCGAACCCCCGACCGTCTCCGTGTAAAGGAGCTGCGCTACCACTGCGCCAACCGCCCTGAATGTCTGCACCCTATCTCATGGCCTCCGGAGTGACAACGGCGAATATTTCCCGCCGCGAATTTTGCACCCGGAAGCGTTCCGGCACAAAATCGGACGGGGGTCTCATCTGCCCTGCTCTGAGAAAAGGCGGCTAATCGGCCAAGATTCGCCGAAAGCTCGAATTTTGAAAATATTTTGAAAGATTCCGAATTTCCAACCGTAATGAGTGCAGTGCAGCGAAGGGCGGCATTGTCAGATTCGATTGCCATTGCGCTTAACTGGAAGCTGAAGGCCGCAAGAAATTGCGAAAAATCGTGGAAACGTGGCGGCGGCAATAATTTATACCAGCCCCGATCCTGCGGGAAATTGGGCTAGAGGGACAAAGGGCTTTAAGGACGGGGCTGGTATTTTTTTAACCAAGGAAACGGGATGGGCAAGGATTCGATGCAATCAAGATGGGATAAAACAGGTATTTCATTCGTTTAAGCATCAGCCATTGGCAGGCAACAACCATGATGCCCCAGGAACGAAAACAATGGCCGGTGGAGCAACAGGCGCGGATTCAATCCAACGCCCTGGAAGCTGCCGCGAATAGCATCATTCTGACGGATACAACCGGGAAGATTCTTTTTGCCAACAAGGCTTTTTGCGCCATGACCGGCTATGCCCCGGAGGAGGTTCTGGGCAAAACGCCGGCTTTCCTCAAATCCGGCAGACATGGCCCCGATTTTTTCAAGGAACTCTGGGACATTATCCTGAGCGGCGGCGTCTGGCAGGGCGAATTAATCAACCGCCGCAAGGACGGGTCGCTCTTTACCGAGGAAATGACCATCACCCCGATCCAGGAGCCGGATGGAGAAATCACCCATTTTATCGCGGTGAAACGAGACATTACCCAGCGCGAAAAATTCAAGGAACAATTGCATCAGGCGCAGAAATTGGAAGCGATCGGCCACCTGGCCGGCGGGGTTGCCCACGATTTCAACAACCTCCTTACGGTCATTCATGCCAACACTCAATTGGTGCTGATGGATGAAGGACAGCTCAACGAGGAGAACCGCCAATGTCTCCAACAAGTCACCGAAGCCACCGAACGCGCCGCGAATTTGACCCGCCAACTGCTCGCCTTCGGGCGGAAACAAGACATCCAGTTCCAACCCGTCAATCTGAACCAGGTCATCAACAATTTCACCAAAATGCTCAATCGGGTCATCGGCGAGCACATTACCCTGCGATGCCGTTATGCCGAAGACCTACCGCCCGCCAACGGGGACGTCAGCATGCTTGAGCAGGTGCTCATCAATTTGATTGTCAACGCCCGCGATGCGATGCCTGACGGAGGATCCATTGTCATCACCACGGAGGCCGTCCGGGTCGGCGCCTCCCAGGTTGCAATCCATCCGGAAGCACATCCCGGTAAGTTTGTCTGCATGACGGTGGCCGATACGGGGGCGGGCATCCATCCGGAACACTTGTCACGGATTTTCGAGCCTTTCTTCACCACCAAGGATGCCGGCAAAGGCACCGGGCTGGGCCTGTCAACGGTCCATGGCATTGTCAAACAACATGGGGGCTGGATCGAAGTCTCCAGCCAGTTGGGCAGTGGAACCACCTTCAAAATTTTTCTGCCGGCCGGGACTTTCGGCGCCGCGGAAAAATCCCCGCAGCCAACGGAGGCGAGGGTTGTCGGCGGAAATGAAAAGATCCTCCTGGTGGAAGACGATGCAGACGTGAGGATGGTTGCCCGCGACGTTCTGGAGGTGTCCGGCTACCACATTTGGGAGGCGGCCAACGGCCAGGAGGCCCTGAATGTCTGGCAGCACAACGCCGCGAAAGTGGATTTGCTGTTGACGGACATCATCATGCCGGGCGGTCTCAACGGCCGGGAACTGGCGGACCGATTGCGGGGCGAACGGCCCGGTCTGAAAGTGATCCTGATGAGCGGATACAGCGCCGACCGGGTGGAAAAAATCCAATCTCAGAATCACATCTTACACAAGCCGTTTTCGCTGGAGAGCCTCACCGAGACGGTGCGGAAGTGTCTGGACACAGCCCAACTGGCGGGTTGAATTTGTTGTGGAGATTTCGGACGGCCGTTGTCGAGTGGCGGCAATCAATCCGCTCCAAGCGCTTTTTGCGCCTGTTGCAAGGCGCGGTGCATCTCCGCCGCCGAGGCATAACGCTGCGTTGGGTCGGGTTGACAAGCCTTCAGAATGACGGTGTTCAATGGAAAGAAATCCGCCGGATCTTCGCCAACCGCCACCAACGTCGTGGCAATCTCTGGAAAAAGCGCGGCGCTCCGGCCGGTGCTGAGCACGTAAAGCACCATCCCCAACGCATAAATATCCGCCTGGGGTGTGCCCGGGCGTTCCGGAGGCGGTGGCATGTAGCCAGGTGTGCCCACCAGGGTCCGCTCCCGGTCTTGCAGCCGGATATCGGTGATGAGTCCCATGTCCGCCAGCTTGGGCTGGCTGTTTACAAAAATAATGTTCTGCGGCTTGATGTCACGGTGCGTAAGCCCCTGACGGTGGAGGAAATCAAGGGTATCGCTCAGGGCCAGCCCGATCCGCACGCACTCCCGCACCGGCAACCTCCGTCCCCGGGAGCGGGAGCGCTCACTCCCGAGATCACGCGGTCTGTAGGTGGAAGGCTCCCCTTCCCAGCCCGGCTCCAGCGGGTCTCCCAGCTCCATGACATAATAAAAATATCCCTCCAGCTTCTCGCTGACAAAATCGACCCGCAACAGGCCGGGATGTTTGTCCGAAACCGGCTGATATTTCTTGATGCCGTTGAATTCGCGCTCGTAGGGATCGGTGTTTTCGTCGAAGTTGGCCAGATAAACCGCCTTCAAGGCCCGCCATTGACCGTTGGCATTCCGTGCCAGCCAGACTTTTCCATACGCCCCTTCGCCAAAGGCCGGCTGAAACAGTTTATAGTCGGGCACCTCCGGCAATTCCTCGACGGCAGCGGCGGACGGCCGGGGAAATGACAGGGAAACCGAGACCGCCCTTTTTTCGAGTGCTTGACGCACTCTGATGGCCAGCACCCAAGCCAGGGCACAAGGCACCTGTCCGCCTGCAATCACCAGCCAGGGAAACCAATAGTTGGTGAAGTAACTCCATGAGATTGCCCCGAATGCCACCACCAGGACGACCCCTGCCGCAACCGCACAGGCCACCAACAGTCGCATCCGGCACAATCCACCGCCCAGCAATAATCCAGTAGTCGCCAGTATCAATGCCTCCAGCCATCCCGCTGGCCGCCCTAACCAGTCGCCATTCGTCAGATTTAAAAAAGCGGTGATCAGGATTTCCACGCCCCCGGTGGATTCATGGGTCCAGCGCGTGTATGGAGTGTTAAATTTGTCGGTTTTATCATCATCGGACACCAAGGTTTGCGGCTCCGTGCCAATGAATACAGTCTGACCGCGGAAATAATTTGTCGGTTGATCCAGCGCAGTCTTGTAACTCATGCGTGTCCATGCGCCCTCGCGACCATAGTATCGCAACCACCGTTCCTGCGGGGCTTCGCTCAATTGCGTTCCCGCCATTTGCGCGGCGACCCACGGCAAACTTGGATATGGCCCCGGAGATGGAAACGGCCAATGTTGGCGCACAATCGAATCGTAGCCCCCATCAAAGCAGGCGATGCCCCAATTTGTTCTGGCGGCGCTGAGAAATGGTTCGGACGGCAGCTCAGGCTGTATCCCGCTCAGCGTCTTGCCTTTGGTCTGGTACTCCATGGGCTTTTGCTCGGCCATCAACACAATGGGTTGTTGACGCCGCATCGCCTCGGCCAGAGCTTTGTCCGAAACCGGATCGTTCGTTTGCAGCTGCCGAAAAAAAGAGTCGAAGACCACGAGGGCGGAGCCGTCATCCGCCAGCCGGTTCAACAACCGGGCGTGCAGGCCGCGGTCCCACGGTTGTCCACGGACCTGATGGAATTGATAGAATGCCTCATTGTCCATCAGAATCAGCGTCACCCGGTTCGTAACGGCGTGCCCGCCAAAGGGGAATAAATAATCGTAGCTGGCGTTCACCCAGGGATCGCCCAGCGGCATTTTCCACAACAAGAGACCGCAAAGCATCGCCAGCGCCGCCCCCAGCACGGATTTGAAAAAGTCAGATTGTCCAATGGCTTTGCCCTTCACCGCTGGCCGAGTATAGAAAAACCGCCGGAGGAAATCAGCGATTTTTCACAGAATGGATCGGCTTGATTTCAAGAGCCTGGCTAAGAATTGTAGTGTTAGCCATCTTGGCTGACGTAGAGCCGCGGCTTCCAGCCCGGCGGAAAAATGTATTTTGACCGCCAGCCAAGCAATAATATGAGCATTACCGCAACCCAAGCAGTTTTTCCGGGTGGCAGGATGCCACCCTCTGCGGCAGGCGGGACGCCCGCCGCTACTTTTCAGCCGGACTCTGAGGCTGGGTCACTCTGCTGCGTAGTGCGACACAAATAGGATTGGCAAAAGCCTGTTCCGCCTGCTGCAAATTGAGCCGCCACCATTTTTTACGTTGCGACTGAAAAAAAGGGTGCGACTTGAGAGCCGAATGAACACAGGGGAACGGCCTATCCATTTGAAACTCAACCCAGAATCTTTGAAAGATTGGCCCGGTAGTTGCGTATTGTCGGTGTTCGTCCGAAGTGGCGAAACAAACTGCTGTGCGGATTCAGGGTAGGGCTGTTGGGTAGAGGGAGAACAACAGCAAAAACCCATAAAGTACCTTTAAATCTATGAATAAACTTATCCCTCATATCAAAAAACCTCACCTCATTGCACTGGTTGCAATCACCTGTTTGATTGCCGTTGCCGCGACCGCCGCTCAAGCCCAAACCACCGATCCCTTGCTTGATTCGTCGGTTGACCAGTCCATGTTTCCGCAGATAACCGCCCAGCCGGTGGATCAAACCGTTCCGATTGGATCGAGTGTGACCGTGTCCGTGCAGGCCAGCAACGCCGACATTTATCAATGGTTGCGCAACGGGATTGCCGTTGACGGCCAAACCAACACCAGTCTCACCATTGCCAGTGCGGGGATTGGCGATGTGGGGTTATACTCATGCAATGTTTCCCTGACCGGCGGAGGCACGGTGCCGACCCGCGCCGCCAACGTGTGCGTTTATACGACCGGTTCGAGTGGTATTGTGACCAAATCCAAATTGAGTGCGGCAGCGACCAGTTCGGGTGTTATGCAGGCCGGCATGCCCGGCGGAGGCCCCATCACCGTGTTTGGCACTCCTTTGCTCAGCAACGGCTCGCAGGGCACTTGCCCGGGAAGATATGCGGGCTACGTCCTTTTTTCCAAGCCGGTTTCCCAAGGTTGGGGCTGGACGCCCACCGGCACGATTCATACGGTCACCGATACCAACCGGACTGATACCAAAATCCAATACCTTGGCCTCTATGGCGATGTTGGATGCGCTCAAACCACCGTTTCAATCCCCAATCCCACGTACAGCCCGGCTTACCAGTTTGTAGTCTATTTTACCAATAATGTCCCGACGAATGCCTATCCCATGGTCCTGCTGACCGGGTTTAATCCTTAGATTTTTGGAAAATGGGAATAAGGGTTCCAAAAAAACCAAACCGGGCTGAACCGAAGTTCAGCCCGGTTTTTCGATTCCCTGATAGGCCACGTATAACTGCCCGTCAATTTCCCGCCCCTGAAAACCAACTTTTCAGCCCTGTCAACCAGCTTTGCCCCAAAGCGCGAGGGATTGGCGGATGATTTCGTCCAGTTCGGCCTTGGTTTCGCCGCTGCCGAAGGTGAAGGTGCCGGTGAGATGTTTCCAGTCGTCGAGCGACAGGCCGTAAAGTTCGCGGGCGATGAACACTTCCAGCCCGGCGCGTTCCTTCACGTCGCGCGGGTCTTTCAACAGCTTCGCAGCCGCATCGGCCAGTTTCTTTTTCTGCGCGGCGGAAAGCTCCGGAATCGGAAGCTCTATGAATTGGAAAACGCTGACGTGAGTGGAAACCTTGCTGCGAAGAAGAAAGTTCAACGGCAGTGAATTTGCCAAGCAGAGGAGTTCATGAATTGAAGCGGTTTCAATCTGCAATTGCTGGAGTTTTCCTTTGCTGTCCATCTCGTAGCGATACGGATTCAAATACATGAGAGTGTGAGCAGCGCATACTTTTTCAGGAATAATGGCAGCAATGATCGTGCGCTCGTTTGTAGAACTTGCCACTTCACGGTAGGCGAACCGATTGAGCTCATATTGCAGTTTAAAGCTGCGCTTCTTGAAAACTTCTCGCACCAACTTCTCCAAATCCTCTCGTGATTCCGGCAGGGCTTTCCCCTCTATCTTCTCCAGCTTTTCATCGCGGATGAATTGAATGAGCCGGAAGATTTCCTTGCGGAGCAGTTCTTCATGCACCTCGGATTCTTCGACAAAGTTGCTCGGCGGACTGAAGTTGGCGTCAAACTGGTGGATCATCTTACCCTCATAGAGCCGAAGCTGACCCTTGTTTGGTTTCTTGTCGCCTAACTTGCGGAAATAGTGGCTGTCGCCGGTCATGTGGAGTTCACGACGGAATGTGTAGCCGAATTCCTCCAGCAGCCGATGACTGCCACGGATTTTTGCCGCCAGCGCATAGTCGATCGGCGAGCGGAATTCCATGAATGATCCATTGTGCGGTGAGAAGCGGTGAATCATTTCAACGGCGTAACGAATCGGTGTGGAACAATAATCCTTCGGGTCGTGGAGGTAAAACCGCGCGTCAAAGGCGTGGTCCTTGGACGTGGCTGCTCCTTTGACGACTTTGAAGAAGCCGAATTTAAAACGGCTGTCCACATCGGGAAAGATCTGCTTGGTTCGTTCCCTGCCGTTCACGATTTCGGTGTAGCCGCGATTCTCAAACGAGGTCAATTCATCCAGCCGGTGTTCGGTGATGAACCAACGGCGGATATCGGCACAGCCTTCATCCGTCTGGATGCTGGACGGCACGAGCAACGAGAACTGGCCGCCCTGCCGGACGAGCGAGAGGTCGCGCTCGATGAACAACTTGAATAGGTTCCAATCGCCCGTGCCCTGTTTCTTGAAGCTTCCGCCGAAGAATTCCTTGTGGCGTTCATAGTAGGCCTCGTGCTCGCGCCAGCGGGCGGCAAAAGCCGGGTTCGCTTTGAGTTCTTCTTCAAACCATTTTTCAAACGTCGGGCCGTCCATGCCCATTTTGCTGAACTGCGGTTTGCCGCGATAAAAATTGGCGGCGAATTCCTTGCGGATGGGTTTGAAGCCCTCCCACGGCGGATTGCCGATGATGCCATCAAAGCCGGCGGAAAGTAGGGCAGGCGTCTCGCCTGCCCCCGTCGGCGGAGCCGACGGAATTTGTTTCCCTTTGCTCGCGCTGGCGCGCTCGCTGGACAGGCGAGACGCCTGTCCTACTTTGGATTTGCCATCCGCCTCAAACCAGCACGGCCAGAAGTGGAGCGCAAAGCCGCCGGGCTCGCACGGCAGGTTTTCGCCCTGGAAATGCTCAATGAAACCGGCGCGGACCTTGTTCCGCAACACCAGCGCTTCATCGAGCGATCCATGCACCATCGGGTTGGCGATGTACCGGGCGCGGAGTTCGGCGAGTTTTTTCAGTTCGGCCCGGTGATATTCCGCCAGCCACTTCGCCTGTTGCTCCAGTTCCACGTCCACCAGCGAGTCGGCGCAGTGAAAGTTGAGTTCGAGGTTGGGCAGGATTTTGACGACGTCGGTCTTGAGTTCGCGATAGTTGTAGTCGGCGGGCGAAAGTTTGACGGCTTCCTTCCAGATGTTGGTCTTGGCGACTTCGAGCGCCCCCGGATCCTTGTCCACGCCAAAAACATGGCGCAGGAGAATCTGGGCGATGAGGACGCGGCGATTGTCCAAACTCCAGCGGCGGCGGAAGGCGAGCGCGGCTTCGACGTTGGGAGGCATTTCGGCGAGATAAAGTTCGCCATTGTCGGGTTTCAGCATTTTGCCGACCCACGCGCCGGCGGCATCGATGCGCTGATATTGCTGCCAGAAGCAGCGGAGGACTTTGATGAGGAAGCCACCCGAACCGCAGGCGGTGTCGGCCACGCGGATTTCGGCGAGCTTCGCCATGAGTTGGTCCGCCCGCTTGAAATCACACTTCTGGCTGCCGACTGCGGCGCAGATTTCATCCACCAGTTTGCCGGCGAGCGAGTTGACGAGCGAATCCGCCATGGGGCCGGTGATACCGGCGGGCGTGTAGTAGATGCCTTCGTCCTTGCGGTTGGAGGCGAGGAACATTTCATAGCTCTTGCCGAAGATGTCCTCGTCAATGCGCCGGTAGTTGTAGTGGACGATGCCGCGGCTGAAGGCCTGGTCCCAGGTGTTGACGCCCAGGACGAAGTTCAGCTTTTCGCAGAACCGCTGGAGGTTGGCCGGATCCTTGTCGAGCCGGTCCCAGACGCGCGTGGAAAAAATCTCGGTGTCGTAATACTCGTTAAAAAACTCCTCAAAGAATTCGAGGAACTTGGGCACCACCCGGTGCGCGCCTTTGGGCTCCCAGAGCTTTTTGAATCGGGCGTATTCGTCCTGCGTGAAACGGTATTGCACCAGTCCGAAATCCTCGATGGTGCGGGCAAAGATGAGTTTGTTGATGAGGAGGATGATGGATTCGGCGGCCAGTTCCGGCTGCTCCCACTTGACCTTGTCGAATTCATTGTACCAGATCTTCAGGTCTTCAAAGAACTGCTGCTCCAGCTCTGGTTTTTCCGCCGTGTCTTCCACGCGGCGCAAGGTGTCGAGCACGCTGTGGGTTTCCCGGCAGCGATTGAGGAAATCAATGAACGGCTGCTCGGCGAAAGGCTTGTCTTCAAAAAAGAAATCCCGCGCGCAATATAACCAGACAGTGCGCAGGTCGGTGAGAATCAGGTATTCGTGATCGCGTAGATATTTTTTTACCTGCGCCACGTGATTTTTCGGATTGGCGTCGGCGCGCCACAGGGCATCCGGGCCGTCGCGCTGAAAAAGGGGTTTAAGCTCCAGCGGTAGCGGGTCGCCCATGCGCTCCGGCAGCATGAAATCCACAAACCCTTCCATCACCCCGACCTGTCGCGTCGGCTGAAAACCCAGCACGTCCTTGCAAAGCGCGGTAAAAAGGTCTTCGGCGGCGGATTCGGGCTTGGCGCCGTTCTTCAGATCAAGCAGATACTTTGCAATGGGTTGGTAATTGGAAAGCGGACGCGCGTCGGGCGCAAGCGGAAGGAAATCCACGCGCTCGCGAGAGGTAAGTTCGTGCAGGGCGTTGAGAATTTCAGGCGGATTCACAGGCTCAGGTTTTGATTTGGTCAGCTTTGCCGTTGTTTTTTGCTTTTGCCGGGTGCGGGGAGATTACGCCGGTCGCGGCGCAGGGACAATATTGTAGTTTAACCCTGGCTTGTTGGTGCGGCGGGGAACACTTCAAAGAGTGAACCCCAACCGCGGTTGCGGTCTAGAAATTCAACCGCAGGCTCAGAACCAACGTGCGTGAGCGCGGAAGTTCGTTGTAAAGATTGAGCGGGTTTAAATTGTAATTTTGATCGGTGATGTTGAGCAGACCAAGCGTCATTTCGGCTTTCCGATGCAGGAACCGATAACCGGCAAACGCATTGAGCTGCCAGAAGGTTTCGCCCGGCTCGCCAGCGTCGTTGATGTTGTTTTGCGCGTACCAATGGGCCTCTCCCTCGGCAAAGAAACCACACGGATGATTGTAAACCGCGAGCAAATCCAACTGGTTGAGAACGGCCTCCAGATGTTGCCGGGGTTGGAAATTACTAAAGGCAATGCCATCCGGCACATCTACGAAGTTTTCATTCAAAATCGCCCGACTCAACCGATAGCGCGCGTTAAACGACCACTGCCGCCCCGCCAACTGACTGGCCGTGAACAGAAGCGATTGCTCCTGATAATCCAAACGCTCGCGAAGTCCGGACAAGAGAAGAGAGGGCGTCGATAGTGGCTGATTAAAAAACGTTCCTACTGTCTGATCCGCTTTGGAATTCAACAGTTCACCGGAAATCCCAAGGTATGTTCGAGTCGGGAATTTTTGTTCCAGCGAAAATCCGAACGTTTCAAATTTTGCTCCCGGGACCGGCCCAACCACCGATTCCGGGATGATGCTCCGGTAGGATTGAATAAATCCCGCCACCTGCGCAGGCTCCAATCGATAGCTTTGGTCCAGGCTCGCACCGGACAGCGCGCGGGTATAGGCGAAACGGAAGGTGGTGCCAGCCAGCGGCGTCAGGATCAGTCCGGCCTTGGGGGAAATCTGGTCCTCGGTCCTGGAATTTCCAGAAATGGGTGCGGTCGAGATATTTTGAGGAAACGTAATCCGGTCATAGGCCACTCCGCCAATCAATTGCAGGGGATCA
>CAZKTW010000068.1:0-15119 GCA_964555775.1 uncultured Bifidobacteriaceae bacterium
TATGCGCCCGGCAAGGGCCAGCCGAGCTTCGACAAGCAATTCGTCCGCGATTACCTGGAAACGCTCGACTGGAACAAGACCCCGCCCGGTCCGAAGTTGCCGGAAGACGTCGTCGCCAAAACCAGCGCGAAATATCTGGAAGCGTACGAGCGGTTGACGGGGAAAAAGTTGTAGCCGCCGACGTAAGGAGGGGATCATTTCCCCTCAAATCCGCCTCGTCACCTCGGCGGCTACGGGGGAAATTTCCGTTTCCCTTCGCGCCTTCGCGTCATTGTGTTAGAATTCCATCATGCGGGCGGAGCATATGATTTCAGCGCATCCACCCTCCGCTGTAAAGCTACGGAGGACGGGTCGCGGCGCGGCGGAAAACCCGCCGAACCGGTTCGAGAAAATCCATCTCGAACCTGATACCGATCAGGCTCCATTTCGTCGTCCCCTTGGCGCACAACTTCCGTTATTCTCCCGACGTGCGAACGTCCGTCAAATGTTCACTGCCCCGGCTGCGGTCACGTTTGCGGCGGCTGGCGTCACCGGCGGACGCGCGTTTTTTGGGACGCTATTTCAAAACCGCGCCAGATGAATACGGCGCGGGCGACCGGTTCATCGGCATACGGGTTCCGGTGCTGCGCCGGTTTGCGCGCGAGTTTCGCGGGTTGTCATTGCCGGAGGTGACCCGGCTGCTGCGCTCCGGCATACATGAGGAACGGCTGCTGGCATTGTTGCTTCTGGTGGACGCCTGCCGGCGTGCCGAAGAACCGGATCGCGCTGGCATTTACCGGATGTACATGAAAAACCTGGCTTGGGTGAACAATTGGGATCTGGTGGACAGCTCCGCGCCGCACATTGTCGGGCGGCACCTGGAAAACCGTTCGCGGGCGGTTTTGTTCCGGCTGGCCCGTTCAAAAAACCTGTGGCGGCGGCGGACGGCCGTGCTGGCCACGTTCCATTTTATCCGCCGGGACGATTTCGCTGACGCGCTCCGGCTGGCGGAACAACTGCTGGCCGATCCGCATGACCTCATTCACAAGGCCGTCGGCTGGATGTTGCGGGAAATGGGCAAACGGGATGTGGCGCAGTTGAAAAAGTTTCTGCAAAAACACGCCGCGCGGATGCCGCGGACCATGTTGCGTTATGCCATTGAAAAATTGCCCGCGCCCGAACGGAGACGCCATCTGCGGGCGGGCACAACCTAGACCATGCAACACCTCGTCGAAGATTTTCTGCAATATCTCCGCCATGAGCGCGGGCAGGCGGAGCACACGCAAAAGACCTATGCGGCGCTGCTGAACAAATTCACCACATGGGCGGAAAAGCATGGTTTGAATGACTGGAAAGCAGTTGAATTGCGCCACCTGATGTCATTCCTGCAAGCCGAACGCGAACGCCCCCTCGCCGACGAACCGCTGGAGTCCGCCAAGCGGCTCAGCAGCGAGAGCGTTTATCTCGAAATCGCCGCGTTGCGGGCGTTATATCGGTATGCCGAGACGGAAAAACTGGTGCCGGTTAATGTGGCGGAAAATCTGTCGCTGCCGCGCCGGTGGAAACGCCTGCCCAAGGCGCTCTCGAACCAGGAAATCGATAAACTGCTCACGCCTGAATTACCGGAAGCGCCCGAACGCCTTTGCGACCAGGCGGTGCTCGAACTCGGCTACGCCTCCGGCCTGCGCCTCGCGGAACTGCGCAACCTGCGCCTCGAACAACTGCATCTCGAAGCCGGGTTCATCAATGTCATCGGCAAGGGCAACAAGGAACGCGTGGTGCCGGTTGGAAAGCAAGCCATCGCCGCCTTGAATCGATACCTGGAAGCCGGGCGGCCGAAACTCGTCACCCCGAAGTCACCGGCGAATGTTTTTCTGACCCGGCGCGGCACGCCGTTCGCCGCGGTGACGCTTTGGTTGCGAATCAAAAATCGCGTGGCCCGCGCCGGGGCGTCCCGCAACATCACCCCGCACATGTTGCGGCACAGTTTCGCCACTCATTTGCTGGAACACGGCGCTGACTTGCGCGTCATCCAGGAACTGCTCGGCCATGCGAACATCAGCACCACGGAAATTTATACGCACGTCACCGGCAACCGGCTGCGGGACATTCACCGCAAGTTTCATCCGCGCGCCTGAATCAAGCCGGGGACTGGTTGTGGCGGTTTGAGGCCTGGGGAAATTTATTGTGTCCCCGCCCGATAATATCGGAAGGGAAGATTCACAGCCGCGGCATCCGTGTAGGAAAGGCTCCCGGTGGGAGCGGCATTGGTGGAAATCGGGACCCAGTTTCTGAGGTCAGCCGAAGCCTGGATAACGTAGTTGGATCCGGCCGGGCCGGACAATTGGAGTTTGAATCCGGCGGGCGTCAACCCGGTTCCGGCAGAGACGATATTGACCACATTCGAAACCACATTGGAAACGGTACTGGTCAAGACGACCAGGACCGCATCGTGGCTGGTCACTGAACCCACGCCATTCACGATTCGTACGGAATAGCTTCCTGCGTTTGCGGCAGAGACATTGTTGATCGTCAGTGTACTGACCGTACCCACCAGCGGGACGACCACGTTGACCACAGTGGTATTCGTGGTCGAGACGGGCAGCCCGTTATAAAGCCAATAAAATCTCATCGAAGTGAGGCTGACAGCGGTTGTGGTCAGAATGGCAGTGCCTCCATTTTGGACAGCCAAGCCCAAAGGTTGGACAGCAACCACCGGCGGGGTGCCGAGTTGGGCGTGGCTTTTGGCTGTAAAAAACACCAAAATAACCAGGCATAATGCCATCCTTTGCATTTTATACTGAATAAGCCTCCGCATCCTTTGCATAATCTGAGACACTTTAAGCTATTATCGTGCCTAAAATTTAGAATCGGTAGGTCAGTTTTAGCCGGAAAGTGCGTCCATCCTGTTGAATGGCAGCTTGTTGGTGAAACCGGGACGCCGGGTCAAAGTATGTCTCGTCCAGCAGATTATAGACGGCGGCGGAAACCTCGAGGTTTTTGACAAGGTTCTGGCTGAAAAGTGTAAAATTGACGACGGGATAGGCGGAGGTGTCCGGTCCAGTGAACGTGGTGCCGCTGGAGAAGTCGGTAAAAATCGTGTGGCGCTGGCTGGTGTATTGAACTTCCAGCCCGGCGAAAATCTTGTCCTTGAGCAGCGGCACGCTGACGTTGAATTTGACCAGGTGCATGGGTGAATCCGGCAGGCCGGTCCCGTTGTCGCGGTTCTCGGTGTGTTGCAGGGTGTAGCTCAACCGGGTGCGGATTTCATTCTCCCATCTTCCTTCGAGCGCCAGTTCCAGGCCCAGCGTGTCGGAATTGAAATTGGTGAAACTCCCGTTTTGAAAATCAATCAGATCGTCCATGCGGTTGTAATAACCCGAAAGGGAAGAGCGCAGGTTCCGGCCGATGCCCTGTTCATAAACCAGTTCGTAGGACGTGATTTTTTCCGGCTGGGGCTTGATGTTCAGGGAGGCCAGTTCGCTCAACTCAAAAAAACTCGGGTCGCGAAAGGCCGTTCCATAGATGAACTTGAAGGTGGATTGGGGGAACGGATCGTAAATGAGGGCCGCGCGGGGACTCCAGGACGGGCTGAAATGATCTTGTTGATCATAAGATTGATCGTAACGCACGCCGGCGTTGACGTGAAGGTTGGTCACCACGGCGAAATCATCCTCGGCAAAGACGCTGTAATTCTGGCGGCGGTCGTGCACATTGCGAATATCCCCCGGGCCGGGTTCAAGTTGAAATAAGTGGTCGTCTTGTCTGAAATCACCGCGGAATTCCCCGCCCACGGTGAGCCGATGACGGTCCCAGAGTTTTTTGTTTACCAACACCTCGCCGCCGGCCCATTCGCCGTTTTCTCGTTCCTCAAAAAAGTTGGGGCCGGGGGCCGGGGAATTAAAAGGCCCCGGGTAGCCAATCTGAAAAGCGCTCCGGTCGTAATAAACATCGGCCGAAAGATCCAGCGTGTCCGAAAATTTATGCGCATATTTCAGGGTGGCGTAACTCCGCTCGTCCACCGTCCGCAACCGCGGGTCGTCAAAGGTGGTGCCATATTGCGCGGTCGGATTCCCCTTCTCACGGTTGATGTACGCGCCTTCCAGGGTGAAATCCTTGAAGCTCGCCGAGCCAAAAAAACTGCCAAAACCGTCGTCGTCCAGCTGATGTGCATTGCCGTTGTTCTGCCCCGGCGTGTTGAATGCCGGATAAAACAAATTGTCCGGCCCGTCACTGCCATAAATCGTGCCGGACAGCAAGAATTGCAGGCCGTTGGTGAATTGGTTGCCGAGCGTCACGCGCCCGGAATAGGCGTCAAAACTGCCATACAGGCCGGAAGCCTCGACGCCGCCCACCTGCTTTCCCTGGCGGGTGATGACATTAATCACGCCAAAGAACGCGTTGTTGCCGTAAAGTACCGAGCCGGGACCGCGAATGATTTCCACACGGTCAATCAAATCAACGTCCAGAATGAACTCCGTGCCGATGAACGCGCCGTCGTTGAGATCGTTGTTGACGCGGTGTCCGTTGACGAGCAGCAGAATCCGGCTGTTGAAATCACCAAGGTTGACGCCGCGCGCCCCCAGGAAATCGTAATTCCGGTCGTAGGAAACGTAAAAGCCCTGCACACTGGCCAGGATATCGGCCAGGGTCCGGTAGCCGTAACGCTTGATTTCATCCGCGGTGATGACGGAGGTGGAGGATGGCGCTTCGGTGGCCTTTTGTTCAAACTTCGAGGCGCTGAAGACCACCGGCACTTCAATTTGCATCAGTGCTTCCAAAGGCAGTTCGGTCAGGTCCGGTGCCCGGTTGGTGCCGTTGTCCGCCCGGGCGCTGAGGGTGAGCAGACCCAACAGCAAACAAAAAAAATGCCGGATCAAGAACGCCGGCGCGGGCAGGAACGGCAAAAGAGGGTGCCCTTTGTTCATGCTCCGGATTCAGTTTTTTTTGCCGTCGGCGAATTCATAGGGTTTGACGCCAGCCACGCCAGTCACGCTGGCAGCCGCAATCCAGCACGATTATTGCCATGTTGCCCTCGAATTAAATTGTGGTCGGCTGCCCCAAGGCTGCAAGCAGTAAATGCGAATGCCGCCGGAGAACTTGACAATGTCCGGCAAATGGGCGGTCATAAAAGGCAACTTGTGTGACCGGCAAACAGGAAAAATTCAGCTGTCTTTTCCGTCGCGCCCCGAACCGGGTTGGGGCCGCACGGCCGGGGGAAATGCCGCCTGCCGTCCAAGAAAAAAAACCGTTTCTGGAATCCGCGCCCCGCTAAGAACGGCAGCTTGGTTTCTCAGTTTCATGTTTGTCCTCGGGTTCGCCGGTTTCGCGCAAAATCGGCCCCCGTCCGAGTACCAGATCAAGGCGGCGTTCCTGTATAATTTCGCAAAATTCGTCGAATGGCCCCCGCGGGCCTTCGCCGGACCCCAGGCCCCCATTATCGTCGGCGTGCTGGGGAAAAATACTTTTGGCGACGATCTGGAACGGACCATCCGCGACAAGACGGTCAACAATCATCCGCTTGAGTTCAAAGCATTTCATTCCGCGACCGAGGCTACGAATTGCCACATCCTGTTCATCAGCGCCTCGGAAAAGGACCACCTGCCGAAAATCCTGAAAAGTTTGCGCGGCGCGAGCGTGTTGACGGTGAGCGAAACCGACCGGTTCATCGAAACCGGCGGCATGATCAATTTCGTCATCGAAGACAGCAAGATTCGCTTTCAAATCAACGACGATGCCGCCAAACAGGCGGGGTTGACCATCAGTTCCAAGCTGTTGAGCCTGGCCGCGCGCCATTATTGAGCCTTCCGGCGGGAATGAAAATCGCTTCACATGAAGATGAGGCGGCATGATGCAGCAAAACAATCATCATCCCGCCTCAAAAAAGGACAGCTGTGCCCCGGTTTCAGGACATTCCCATCAAGCGGAAGCTGACGGCGATCATCATGATTGCCAGCACGGTGGCTTTGCTGCTGGTGTCTGCCGGATTTGTCACCTACGAACTGGTCACGTACCGGCAGACGATGACGCGCGATCTTTCAACCCTCGCGGAAATCTTCGGCAACCAAAGCACGGCGGCGTTGACCTATGGGGACAAGAAGACGGCCGGGGAGATCCTGGCGGCGCTGAGGGCCAAGAAACATATCGTGGGCGCCGCGCTTTACGACAAGGACGGGCGGTTGCTGGCGTCCTATTCCGGCACCCTGGGCGCGGCGGTTTCGGTCCCCAAAATTCCGGAGCCGGATGCCTTGCGTTTTCAAAACAACGCATTGGTGTTGTTTCGCGCCATCCAATTAGACGGCGATTTTGTGGGTACGATTTATTTGCAATCCGATCTCCAGGAATTGCACGAGCGGTTTGTGCGTTACGCGGCGATGATTCTGCTGTTTATGCTGGCATCCTGGGTTGTGACCCTGCTCCTTTCCGCGCTCCTGCAGCGGATCATTTCCCGGCCCATTTTCCATCTCGCGGAAACCGCCCGGACCGTATCGGGCGAAAAGAATTATTCCGTGCGCGCGGTCAAACATGGCAGCGATGAATTGGGCCAGCTCATCGACGGCTTCAACGAAATGCTCAGCCAGATTCAACAGCGCGACTCGGAATTGCAGCACGCCCACGACAAGCTCGAAGTCCGCGTGGCCGAGCGCACGCAGGATTTGCGCGCCGAAATTGCCGAGCGCAAGCGCGCCGAATCGGCGTTGAAGCAGCAGTTCGTCCGCATCAGCCTGCTCAATCAGATCACCCAGGCGATTTCCGACCGGCAGGACACCGACAGCATTTTACACGTCGTGCTGCGCCAGTTGGAAGATCACCTGGGGCTGGACCTCGGCCTCGTGCTGCTCTTTGACCCCAAGGGCCAGACGCTGAATGTGGCGGCGTTACGCGTGAAAAATTCCCTGCTGGACGGAAAATTGGATTTGCGGGCCGGCAGCGTGCTGCCCCTGGCCGAAACCGGCTTTCAACTATGTGCGCAAGGGCAGACGGTTTATTTCGCCGACACGATCAAGGGATCGGCACCGTTGATTGAAAAACTGGCCGTCACCGGCTGGCGTTCGGCGGTGGCCGTGCCGCTGATGGTGGACGAAAAGCTTTTTGGCGTGCTGGTTTCCGGGCGGCTCAAGGCGGACGGTTTCGCCAGCGGCGACTGCGAATTTCTCCGCATGCTGAGCGAGCACGTGGCACTGGCCGCGCACCAGGCGCGCCTGCACAAGGATCTTGAAAATGCCTACAACGAATTGCGCCAGACCCAGCAGACCGTCATGCAGCAGGAACGGCTCAAGGCCCTCGGCCAGATGGCCAGCGGCATCGCGCACGATGTCAACAACGCGCTCTCGCCCGTCGTTGGGTTTGCCGACCTCCTCATGAACGGCGAACATAGCCTGTCGGCCAACGGGAAGAAATATTTGAAATATATCCGTACCGCCGGCGAGGACATCGCCCACATCGTGGCGCGCCTGCGCGAATTTTACCGGCCGCGTGAGGGCACGGAAGCCTTTCAGGAACTCAAGGTTAATACCCTGGTCGAACAGGTTGTGGACATGACCCGCCCGCGCTGGCGCGACATCCCGCAGTCGAACGGCATCACGATCGAAATGCAGACCGAACTCGCCCCGGATTTGCCCAAGCTGGTCGGCATCGAAAGTGAAGTCCGCGAGGCCTTCACCAATTTGGTGTTGAACGCCGTGGACGCGATGCCCAATGGCGGCAAAATCACCTTCCGCGCCCGCGTCGTGCGTCCAGCCGGCCAGTCGCCCCAACAGATCATCATGGAAGTCAGCGACACCGGCACCGGCATGAGCGAGGAAACGCGCAAACGCTGTCTGGAACCTTTCTTTTCCACCAAGGGCCAGCGCGGGACCGGCCTCGGCCTGGCCATGGTTTATGGGGTCATGGAACGCCACGAAGGGAACATCGAAATTCAGAGCGAACTCGGCAAAGGCACCACCTTTCGCCTCACCTTCCCGGTGCGGGTCAAGGTGCGGGCCGACGACGACCGGGCGGGACAGACCGCTCCCATCGAGCCGCTGCAAATCCTCTGCATTGATGATGAGCCGTTATTGCGCGAACTCATCAAGGAAATCCTCGAGCGTGACGGTCACAAGGTGGAAGTCAGCGATTGTGGCCAATCGGGGTTGGACGAGTTCCGCCTGGCGCGTGAGCGCGGGCAGCCCTTCGACGTGGTCATCACCGACCTCGGCATGCCTTACCTCGATGGCCGGCAGGTGGCCAAAGTCCTCAAGCACGAATCGCCGGCGACTCCGGTCGTGCTGCTCACGGGTTGGGGCGCATTCATCAAGGAAGACGGCAGCGCCCCCGCACAGGTGGACGGCATCATCAGCAAACCGCCGCGTTCCCGCGAACTGCGCGAAACTTTGAGCCGGTTCCATCCCGCCCGGACGGGCGGGAAACATCGGTCGGCCGGAATTTCAGCGGTCCGGGGAAAATGAACCAGATGGCCCACCCGGCCTGGACGTGAAATGTGACGGCTGAAGCGCGAATTTTTTCGGCGTCCGGCGGGACGCGAGCATCACCCTTCCCGGCTTATTCACTCAAAATCGTAAACCTTCACCTTCTTGACCAGGCGTTTCACGTATTTCTCGACAAACTCGGTGTGCTGCGGATGCGTTTGATACGCCAGCATCGCCTGTTTGTCGGGGAAGATGAAATTCAGGGCGACCTGGTAACTCTGCGCGACCACCGAACGCTGGCTCGGGGCCATCTTGCCGGCATGAAATTGCACCACGCCGGGGATGTCTTTGAGCAACCGCTTTGCGCCGGCGAGCAATTCGGTTTCGGCAGCCAGGTTCAACGGCATGGTCCAGAAAACGACTATGTGCGAAAACATGGATCCATTGTTGTCGGCACGTCCTGACAATTCAAATCTTAATGCAAAATTTGATCCCGGCTTGCGCTCCAGGCATGGGGTGGTGGTGCGTTTTGGTGGGGCGAGGCTGCTGACGAGCCGGTTTGGGCGTGTCAAAGCGTAGCGATGACGGCTCGCGCGGACGCTCGCCCCACCAAAAGTTGCAAAACGTGCCACTGCCGGGCATGGCGTTCCTTTGTAAGCTATAGGACAGGCGAGTAAAATTTCCGATTTGCATTCCTCGTCAACGGAGTAAAATCCCCTCATGAACGCACGAATGAACGTGTGGTTTCTAACCGCGTTGCTCGGTTGCGTGGGCTCGGCCGGCGGCGCGGACAATCCCCAACCCCCGAAAGCCATGAACCTTTCCATTACCAGCCCGGCCTTTGCTGAAGGGCAGCCGATTCCGCCCCAATACACCTGCCAGGGCGGCGACATCTCGCCGCTGCTGCAATGGACGAACGTGCCCGCCAACACCAAGAGTTTCGCGCTGATTTGTGATGATCCTGACGCGCCGATGGGCACCTGGATGCATTGGGTGCTTTACGACCTGCCGCCAACCACGGTCAGGCTGCCGGAAGATGTGCCCAGGACGCCAACCATTGCCGGCAACGCGAAGCAGGGAATCAATGATTTTCAACGACCCGGCTATGGCGGTCCGTGTCCGCCGCCCGGCAAACCGCATCGCTACTATTTCAAACTCTATGCCCTCGACCGGATGCTCGACCTGAAACCCGGCTCGACCAAAAAGGAAATTGAAGCGGCGATGAAAGGCCACATCCTGGCGGAAGGACGGTTGATGGGGACGTACCAAAGGAAATGAAACGTGAGGCGTGAAGCGTGAAAAAAGGGCGGCGCGTCAGGGGATATCACGTTTCACGCATCGCGGCGCCCGCAAAAATCTCTGCTTTCTCTGGAGCTCGAATTCGTGTTTAGTGACCGCCGCTTATGAGCAAAACCGCATTATTGTTCGCCGGACAGGGCGCCCAGGCCGTGGGCATGGGCAAGGACCTGGCCGAAAAATTTCCATCCGCCAGGACGTGGTTCGACCGCGCCAACACTGCAGTCGGCTACGACCTTGCCGCCATCTGTTTCAATGGCCCGGATACCGAACTGACCAAGACCGAGAACGCCCAGCCGGGTATTTTCCTGGTGAGCTGGGTTTGTTTTGAATTGCTCAAGGAACAAGTTGGAGTTCAAGCATCAGCTTGTTCTGCCCCTGACACGCTAAAGCGTGAACGCCAACTCAATTTCGATGCCACCGCCGGCTTGTCGCTCGGTGAATTCACGGCGTTGACGGCGGCGGGCGCAATGAGTTTTGAGGACGGCCTGCGGGTCGTGCGCCAGCGCGGGCGATTCATGCAGGAAGCGTGCGACCTGACCAAAGGCGGCATGGCGGCGGTCATCGGATTGGATGAAGCGCCCACGCGCGAAGTCTGCGCCGAAGCGGGCGTGGTGCTCGCGAATCTGAATTGCCCCGGCCAGCTGGTCATTTCCGGCGAGGCGGACAAAATTGCCAAAGCGGTGGAACTGGCCAAAGCCCGGGGCGCCAAACGCGCCATCGCCCTGCCGGTCGCGGGGGCCTATCACTCGCCGCTCATGGCCAGCGCGCAACCCAAACTGCAGGCGGAACTCGGCAAGGTGAAATTGTCTTCCCCAACCGTGCCGGTAATTTCCAACGTCACGGGGCAGGCCCACGGCGGCGCGGCGGAAATTTCGGCGCGGCTGGTGGACCAGGTCACGTCCTCGGTGCTTTGGGAAAAATCCATGCGCCAGTTGCTGGCCCAAGGTTTCACGCGGTTCATCGAACTGGGCCCCGGCACGGCCCTGAGCGGTTTCCTGAAGCGGATCGATAAAAATGCGCAAATGTTGAACGTGTCGGACGTGGCGAGCCTGGAGGCCACAGCTAAAATTTTAAATGGGTAGCTGCGTTCGTGAGAACGCGGCAGATGTGGCCGCGCTCTTACGAGGCGCGGCTACGAAAATTTCGTGCATCCGTGTCCATTCGTGGTTAAACAATTGCCGTCATGAACCAACTTGAGAACCAAATCGCCGTGGTCACCGGCGCGGGCCGGGGCATCGGCCGGGCCATTGCCTTGAAATTTGCCGCCGCAGGCGCGGACGTCGTCTGCGTTTCGCGCACGGCGGAGAACTCGGAGAAGGTCGCCGGCGAAGTCCGTTTGCTGGGCCGCAAAGCCTGGGCACAGGCCGTGGACGTGGCCGACGCCGCCGCGGTCAG
Source organism: uncultured Bifidobacteriaceae bacterium (assembly GCA_964555775.1). Classification (GTDB taxonomy): domain Bacteria; phylum Verrucomicrobiota; class Verrucomicrobiia; order Limisphaerales; family UBA11358; genus UBA11358. Next base: position 11,082 of record CAZKTW010000068.1, read on the forward strand.
CGCCACCGCCGTGAAAATCCTGGCCGACTGCGGCAAGGTGGACATCCTGGTCAATAATGCCGGGGTCACCCGTGACGGCCTGTTGATGCGCATGAGCGATACGGACTGGGACACGGTCCTGGATACGAATTTGAAGGGCGCGTTTCTGGTGACGAAGGCCTTCAGCCGGGCAATGATCAAGGCCCAGGCCGGCCGCATCATCAATATCTCGTCGGTCATCGGTCTCATTGGCAATGCCGGCCAATGCAACTACGCGGCCAGCAAGGCGGGCCTGATCGGGTTCACGCAATCGACGGCGCGGGAGCTGGCGTCGCGCGGTATCACGGCCAACGCCATTGCCCCGGGATTCGTTGAAACGGACATGACGTCCGGATTGAAGGAGGAAATGCGCGCCGCATTGCTGAAGCAGATCCCCCTTGGCCGCTTTGGTTCGGCGGACGATATCGCGGGCGCGGCCCTGTTTTTGGCCGGTCCAGCGGGGCGTTATATCACCGGGCAGGTGCTGACGGTGGACGGCGGCATGGTCATGTGAGGAAATATTTCATGAATCAAGGCTTGACGATTCCGGCGATCATGGCATAGAGACAGGTCAAAATTAACTTATGGCAGACAAACCTATTGACCAACGGGTAAAGGACATCATTGTCGAACAACTCGGCGTGAAACCGGACCAGGTGACGCCGGAGGCAAAATTCATTGAAGACCTCGGGGCGGATTCGCTCGACACGGTCGAGCTGATCATGGCGCTCGAAGAGGAATTCAGCATTGAGGTGCCGGACGAACAGGCCGAAAAACTCCTGACCGTCGGCGATGTGATCAAATACATCGAAGAACATCAAAAATAATTGCGGTTTTACCATCTCGGGGCAGTTTCGACTGATCTCAGCGAGCTGCCCCTTTTTAATTTATGCCAAGCAATTGGATTGACCGGCGCGTGGTCATCACCGGCCTGGGCGTGGTGACGCCGCTTGGACATCAACTCGATGTCTTCTGGAAGAGCCTCATTGCCGGCCAGTGCGGCATTGATCGCATCACCGCGTTCGATCCGGCGCCGTACGACACCCAGGTAGCCGGCGAAGTAAAGAGTTTTGATCCGACCCCGGCGTTTCCGTCGCCCAAGGAAATCCGGCGGGCGGACCGCTATTCCCAATTCGGGGTCTATGCCGGGCATCAGGCCCTGCTTGACTCCGGCCTCGATCTCGGCCGGGAAAACTGCGACGAAATCGGCGTCATCATCGGCTCCGGCATCGGCGGGCTGTCCACCACCACCGAGCAGCTCAAGATTTTGCTCGAACGCGGGCCCGACCGGCTCTCGCCGTTCATGATTCCGATGCTCATCAGCAATATGGCCTCCGGCCTGTTCTCGATGTATAAAAACCTGCGCGGACCCAATTTCGCCACCTGCTCCGCCTGTGCCACCGCGAACCACGCCATCGGCGAAGCCTGGCGCTCCATCAAAATGGGCGACGCCCAGGTGATGTTTGCCGGCGGCGCGGAAGCCACCGTGGTGCCCATCGGCATCGGCGGATTTTGCGCGATGCGGGCCATGAGCACCCGCAACGACGATCCCAGGCACGCCTCGCGCCCCTTTGACAAGGACCGCGACGGTTTCGTCATGGGCGAAGGCGCCGGCGTCATTGTGCTGGAGGAATTGGAACGCGCCAAAAAACGGGGCGCGAAGATTTATTGCGAAATCATCGGTTACGGCAACACCGCCGATGCGCATCATCTCACCGCTCCGGCGCCCGGTGGTGAAGGGGCGGCCCGCTGCATGAAAATGACCCTGCGCCAGGGCGGGTTGAATCCCGCGGATATTTCCTACATCAACGCCCATGGCACCTCCACACCGCAGGGTGACGTTTGCGAGACGCAGGCCATCAAGACCGTTTTTGGCGACCAGGCAAAAAGAATCGCCGTCAGTTCCACCAAGGGCGCCACCGGTCACATGCTGGGCGCGGCGGGCGCCGTGGAAATGACCGTCTGCGCGCTGGCCATCAAGAACGGCGTCGTCCCGCCGACCATCAATCTGCAGACACCCGATCCCGAATGCGATCTGGACTACGTGCCGAACACCGCGCGCGAAATGAAGGTGAACGCCATCATCAACAACTCGTTCGGCTTTGGCGGCCACAACGCCAGCATCGCGGCCAAGCAATTTACGGGTTGAACCGTGAACTTTCTTTCGTTAATTGAAAGTAAGCGCGAAGGCAGAACGCTCGCGTCCGGCCAGATTAAGAATTTCATCCGCGAGTTCACGGCCGGGCAGATCCCCGACTACCAGATGGCCGCGTTGCTCATGGCCATTTATTTCCGCGGACTGAATACCGCCGAGACCACGGCGCTCACGCTGGCCATGCGCGATTCCGGCGACGTGCTGGAATTTCCCAAGGACAAGCGTCCGCTGGTGGACAAACATTCCACCGGCGGCATCGGCGACAAGGTGTCGCTCCCGCTCGCGCCGTTGCTGGCTTGCCTGGGTTTTCGCGTGCCGATGATTTCCGGGCGCGGCCTTGGCATCACCGGCGGCACGCTCGACAAACTCGATTCAATTCCCGGTTTCCAGACCTTGTTGCCCGCAAAAAAGCTTGTCGCGCAGGTTCAACGGGTCGGTTGTGTCATTTGCGGCCAGACCGACCGCATGGTTCCGGCGGACAAAAAGATTTATGCGCTCCGCGACGCGTCGGGCACCGTGCCCAGCATCCCGCTCATCACTGCTTCCATCCTGTCCAAGAAACTGGCGGAAAACCTGGAAGCGCTGGTGCTCGATGTGAAATTCGGCTGCGCCGCTTTCATGCAAACCCGGGCGGATGCCCGGAAACTCGCAAAAGCGATGGTCGCGCTCGGCATCGACTGCGGGGTGAATACGCGCGCGATTTTGACCGACATGAACACGCCTCTGGGCCGCGCCGCCGGCAACTGGCTGGAGGTGAAGGAGAGTGTGGCGTGCCTCGAATCTTGTGGCTGCGTTCGTGAGAACGCGGCTGAAAAACCGGACACAAACTCACGCTCCCAGCCGCAGGATTTGCGCCAACTGGTGCTTGAATTCGCCGCGCATCTGCTCGTGCAGACAAAGAAATCAAAATCACTTGCTGCCGCGCGCAAACTGGCGGAAGACAGTTTAAATTCCGGCGCCCCGCGAAAGAAGTGGGACGAAATGCTCGTCGCCCAGGGCACCGATCTGGCTGCGTTCAACAAAAAACTTGCGCTCGACCACACCGCTTCCGTTGTCATGGAATTGAAATCACCGCGCGCCGGATTTGTGTCAAAGTGTGATGCACGAATCATCGGTGAAGTGATTCGCGACCTTGGTGGTGGCCGACTGACGAAGGAATCCGCCATCGACTACGACGTGGGGGTGGACCGCCTCGCCAAACCCGGGGAGCGTGTCGGGAAAAATTCGATTCTCGCCCGGATTCACGCTACCGGCCAATCGCAGGCAAAGTCCGCCTGTGCACGGCTTAAAACCGCGTTTGAAGTTTCTGCAAGGCCGGGGAAGGCCGTTCCGCTGGTAGTGGAAATCATTCAATAATTTCCTAGGGATGGGTTTCACGGGTCCCGAACCTGCAGGAAACCAAGGTGTCTTGGGGATTCCGCCCTTCGAGGCTAGGTCAACCAATCCGCTCCCAGATTCTAATCTCGGGGAACGCGACGCACAATTCATCCACGTGCGGCAACAGTTTCTGGATGTGCGGACTTTTCAGATGGGCGTCGAGCGCGGCCTGGTCTGCCCAGTTTTCGTGGAAGAGAAATTTCGCCGGTTCCTGGGGAGATTGATGCAGGTCGTAATTCAGGCAACCCGGCTCCTGGCGCGTCGGGACAAGCAACCCGGTGAGCGCAGCGCGCAATTCGGCTTCCTTGCCGGGCCGGGCCTGGAAGGTGGCGACCACTGTCAGTGTTTTCATAATGGAGGTGAATGTCAGTAACCGGCGGTTCGTTTGAATCAGGCTAGACTCGCCAAAATCTGTTCCGCCGTGGCGCGCGGGTTTTCGGCGGCGTAAATCGGCCGGCCAATCACCAGCCAGTTGGCGCCGGCGGCAA
>CAZKTW010000069.1:0-14684 GCA_964555775.1 uncultured Bifidobacteriaceae bacterium
TTCGATGAGCACCTGCTGCAATTCCATCCGCGTGAGCGAATCCAGCATTCCGAACGGCTCGTCCAGCAGCAGCATCTTCGGCGAGAGCGCAAAGGCCCGCGCGATGCCGACCCGCTGTCGCATGCCCTGGGAAAGTTCGGCGGGTTTCCGGTGCATTGCCTCCGCCAACCCGACCACGCTCAAATAATACTCCGCGATCTGCCGCCGCTCCTCCTTGCTGGCGGTGTAAAAAACCTGGTCCACACCCAGCATCACGTTTTCGAACGCCGTCAGCCACGGCAGCAGACAGGGCGACTGAAAAACGATGCCGCGATCCGGGCCGGGCCCGGTGAGTTCCTTGCCGGCGAGAATGATGCCTCCCCCGGTGATTTCGCTTAATCCGGCCACCATGGAAAGCACGGTGGACTTGCCACAGCCCGAATGGCCGATGAGGCACACAAACTCGCCCTTTTTGATGTGCAGGTTGAAATCCTTGACGATGACCGCCGGTCCTTTCAGGGTCGGGTAAATCTTCGTGAGATTGTCAATGACCAGGTAGTCGCTCATGCGTCCACCTCGACGGTTTCCTTTTTGATTTCACTGCGACGGACCGGTTTCTTACGACCGCCGAGCGCGGCACGCGGAATCTCCAGATCCTCCGGTTCAATGTCCGGCAATATCAATTTCCGGGTGACCGTCGTGTGCTGCCCGCCCTTGGAGTTGAGCAGGAATTCAATGATTTCACGGCGGACTTGCTTGAAACGCGGGTCGTGATTAATCGCCTTGCGGTCACGCGGACGGGGAATGTCTATCGGTATTGATGGGCCCAGCGTCGCGCCCGGCCCGGCGCTCAACGGAATGATCCGGTCGGCCAGCAAAATCCCCTCGTCCGGGTCATTGGTGATCATCACGACGGTCTTGCGATCCTGCTGCCAGATGCGGGAAATCTCGTCCTGCAACGTGGCGCGCGTCAGCGCATCGAGCGCACTCAAAGGTTCGTCGAGCAGCAGGATTTGCGGGTCCATCGCCAGGGCGCGGGCAACACTCACGCGCTGCCGCATGCCGCCGGAAAGTTCACCCGGCTTTTTGTCGCGCGCCGGCGTGAGGTTCACCATGGCGATGTATTTTTCGACGTGCGCCTTTCGTTTCTCCACCGTCCAGTTTGGATTTACCGCTTCCACCGCGAGCAGGATGTTTTCAAATACCGTCAGCCACGGCAGCAATGAGTAATTCTGGAAGACCACGCCGCGATCGGGTCCCGGTCCGGTGATTTCGAGATCGTTCAATTTCAGGCTGCCGGCATCCGGCTGGAGCAAACCCGCGATCATCGAGATGAGCGTCGTCTTGCCCGCGCCGGAATAGCCGACGATGGCGACGAACTCGCCCTTGGCGATACTCAAGTTGATGTTCTTGAGCACCGGGCTGCCACCGAACGACTTGCTTACGTTATTGAGTTCCAAAAAGGCCATGTTTTTATGTCTCACGCAAAGGGCGCGAAGGGCGCAAAGGGTTTTTACGGGTGAAATCGGATGTCCCATCAGGTTCAGAACCCTTGCGGCCTTTGCGTGAGCTCACTCTTGAAAATTTTCCAGTTCCGGCGCAGGCTGAAATTCTATGCAAAACATTCAACCCACCCCTCTGAACGAAAACCAACTCTCCAAAATCATCCTTGATGCGGCTTTCAAGGTTCATACACGCACCGGGCCGGGATTGTTCGAATTGGTCTACGAAATCATTCTCGCGCATGAACTCCGCAAACAAGGATTGCGCGTCGAACGGCAGGTGCCCATCCCGATTCGCTACGACGAACTTACCTTCGACGAAGGTTTTCGCGCCGACCTGCTGGTTGAAGCGAAGGTGATCGTGGAGTTGAAGTCCGTGGAAAAACTGGCGCCCCTTCACGGGAAACAGGTACTGACGCAATTGCGATTGAGCGGGCACAAGCTCGGCCTGTTGATCAACTTTGGCGAAGTTCATTTGAAACATGGCATTGAGAGAGTCGTGAACGGTCTGCCCGAGGAAAGTCACGGCAGATTCATCGCCAAGCTTTCGGCTTTTTTTGCGTCCTTTGCGATCTTTGCGTGAGGTTGTCATGCCGTTTTGAAACGGCGTTCCACCAGGCTCATCAAACGGTCGAGGATGAAGCCGACCACACCAATCGTGATGATGCAAAGGATGATGTGTTCGTAGATGAGACTGTTGTATTCCTGCCAGAGGAAGCCGCCGACGCCAGGCCGGCCGGTGAGCATTTCCGCCGCGACAATCACGAGCCACGCAATACCCAGGCTCAACCGGAAACCGGTAAACATGTAGGGCAACGCCGCCGGAATCAGCACCTTGAAGAGCGTTTTCGTGCGCGACAGTTTCAAAACCTTCGCGACGTTCAGATAATCCTGCGGAATGGCGCGCACGCCGACCGCGGTGTTCAGCACCGTCGGCCACATCGAGCAGATGGCAATGGTGAACAACGCGCCGAGTTCGGACGCCTGTTTACCGGCGCCGAGGAACAAAACCAGCCCCAGCGGCAGCCACGCCAGCGGCGACACCGGCCGCAACACCTGGATGATGGGATCAAAAATCCTGGTGAAAGTGGGGGAAAGCCCCAACAGGAAACCAATCGGCGTGCCGATCAGCAGGGCCAGCAGATAACCTTTGGCGACGAGTGTGAGCGAATACCACGTGAATCGTAGGATGCCCTGGTCCATTTCCCCGCGTTTGGCGAAGGGTTCAAGAATGTAAAGCTTGCTGGTCTCCCACGTTTTCAGCGGTGACGGCAGTTCCTTCGCCCAGGTGGCGGCGGAAACCTGCCACAACAGCAAAACCGCCGCAATGCCGATGAGCGGCAGGACCAGCCAGTCGAATTTGAATGTTTTCATAAATGGTTTGCTTCACGCCAACGACGCGAAGGACGCAAAAGAAAAACAGATTCTCCCTTGAAAACCTTTGCGGACCTGGCGGACTTTGCGTGAGGCATCCGGTTCAGCCTTTCACGTTGTTTACGGCAAAACTTTTTGCATAAGCCTCCAGATCGCCCGCCGGGTCGAACGCCACGCCATCAAACAAGGTTTCGTTGTCATTGTTCAGACCGCCATGCGCGTAACCGATTTCCTTCATTGCCTCCTCGTAGATGTCAGTGCGCATGACCTGTTTCGCGATGCCTTCATAATCCGGCGCACCTTTGACGAGTCCCCAGCGGCGGTATTGGGAGAGGAACCATTTGCAATACTTCGGCTGCGGATAATTGCAGTTGCGGCTGCTGAAAATCATGTAATTCGGGTCCTCCTTCTTGCGACCGTCGCCGTAATCGTAATGCCCCTGCAACCGGCCCAGAATGGTTTTGGCGTCGCAGTTGATGTAGGTCGCGCGCGAAACGATTTCGCATTGTTCGGGCCGGTTGTTCAGGTCGTCGAGCCACACGCTCGCCTCGTTCAGCGCCTTCAGCACGGCCTTGACGGTCCGCGGATTTTTGTCGGCAAATTCTGCAAGAAACGCGCAGACTTTCTCCGGATGATCCTTCCAGATGTCCTGCGTGGAAACGGACGTGTAGCCGATGCCGTCGGCGATGGCGCGCGCACCCCAGGGTTCGCCGACGCAGAAGCCGTCCATCTTGCCGATTTTCATGTTGGAAACCATTTGGGCGGGCGGCACGACGATGAGGCTGATGTCCTTGTCCGGGTTGATGCCGCCGGCCCCAAGGTAATAGCGCATCCACATGCCGTGCGTGCCCGGCGGAAAGGTCATGGCGAAGGTCAGCGGCTCGCCCAGATTCTGCGCCTGTTTGACAAAGGATTTCAGCGCCTTCGGGTCATCCGCCACCTTGCCTTTCCATTCCGTTTTCAACGAAATGGCCTGGCCGTTGCGATTGAGCAGCCACGGGATGATCATCGGTTTTTTTGGCGAACCAGCCAGCCCCATCGTCGAGGCGATGGGCATGCCGATGAGCATGTGCGTGGCCTGGATGTCGCCGCTGCTTAGATTGTCGCGGATGGCGGCCCAGTTCGCGCCCTTGCTCACCACGGAATTGATGCCGTATTTCTTGAACAGTCCTTTTTCGTGCGCGATGACTATCGGCGAGCAATCGGTCAGCGCAATCATGCCGAATTTCATCGCGGTGGTTTCGGGCGAGTCATCGGCATAAACACTGCCCACCCAGGTCCGGGGCAGGCCGGCAAACAGCGCGGTGAGGGTGATGCCCTTGACCGCCTGGCCGAGGAATTGGCGGCGGTTGAGATCAGGCCGGGACGAGGTTGTTCTCGGATCGGGTTTGTTTTTCATGGTTGATATTGTTGGTGGAATTGCGGAGGCTCAGCGCCTGGTCGAAAATGTCGGCGCGGAAAACGCGGCGGCCCAGCGCGGCATTGAGCGCCGGGGAATCCGCGCCCAATCCGCTGGTGCGCAACCGTTGCAACACCCACGCCGCCTTGTCCGCGGAAGGTTCATTGGCGTGGTGCCGGTGAAAGACGTTGAAGTTCGGGATGTGCCGCACTTCGCCGTGGCCGAAGTCAAATTCCGCGCTGAACCCGCGTCGTAACGCCGTGGCGGGAACATTCACGTAACCCGGTTGCGCCAGCGTGGCGATGATCTGTTCGCGGTGGTCCGGGGCGTCGCAAAATTCGCAGGCTTCAAGCAGCGCGGCGATCAGTGCGCAATGCGGTCCGGCCTGCTTCTCCGCAAAGTCGCGGCGCACCATCAGCACTTTTTCGGGATGACCCGGCGCGAGTTCCGCGCTCGCGGCCACGCACCAGCCGGCCCGCGATTGCACCGCCACCGAGTTCCAGGGTTCTCCCACGCAAAAACCGTCGAGGTTCCCGGCCTTGAGGTTTGCCGCCATTTGCGGCGGCGGCACCACCACAAGGCGCACGTCGCGATCGGGATGGATGCCCACCGCCGACAGCCAGTCGCGCAACAAAAAATTGTGCGAGGAAAACGGATAAACAACGCCGAAGGTGAAAATCTTCTCGCGGCGACAACGAGTGATCTCTTCGCGCAAGGTCGCGCCATCGCGCACGCCGCGCCGCCATAATTCATTGGAAAGCGTGACGGCATTGCCGTGCAGGTTCAGCACGAGCGCCGTCAGACAATCGCAGGGAATCGAACCGAGTCCGAGCGTGGCCGCCACTGGCATGCCGGCGACGGCATGCGCCGCTTCCAATTCGCCGTGAATGACCTTGTCGCGGATGGTCGCCCAACCGAGCTCGCGGCTCAACACCACGTCCAGGCCGAATTTGCGGAACAGACCGAGTTCATGCGCCATCACGAGCGGTGCGCAGTCCGTCAACGGCACAAAACCGACACGCAACTTCTTTTGCGTCACTTTGGCCTTGGTTGTTTGCAGCTTATTGTACATCCGTGACGGTTTTTCGCCGTCGCATGAGGTTTAAGCGCTCCCAATGCCATGCACCGGATCTGGCGCAATGATTGCTACTCGTAATTTCAATGGAAACGATGAGCCGGATTCATACATGAGCGCACCCCTCGACAGCCGGCAGGTTCGCGCGTTCTGCGCGCTCGCGCGCACGGGCAGCTTCACGCAGGCCGCGCGCGAGCTGCACCTCACCCAATCGGGCATCAGCCACTCCATGAAGGCCCTGGAAGGCGATATCGGGTGTCGCCTTTTGGACAGGCTGGGCAAAAAGGTCGTGCTCACCCAGGCGGGCGAACAGCTTTTGCTTCACGCAAAAAAAATATTGCAGGAAATGGAAACCGCGCGCGAAACGCTGGGGCGCCTCGGCAAGTGGGGACGCGGCCGGCTGCGCCTGGGCGCGAGCACGACGGCGTGCCAGCACATCATTCCGCCGGTGTTGCGCGAGTTCAAGGAAAGCTTCCCCGAACATGCCATCACCATCGAACCGGGCGACACGCCCGAACTCCTCACGTCGCTCCTGAACCAGCGGATTGACCTGGCGCTCTCCCTCGCCAGCAACGAGCCGCAACTGGAGTTCCATCCGCTGTTCACGGATGAACTGCATTTCATCGTGGCCGCGCTGCATCCATGGGCGAAGGCCGGGCGCGTGGAACGTCCGGAAATCCCTCGCCAGAACTACATTCTTTACAACAAACACAGCATCACCTTCCGGCTCATAGAGGATTATTTCCGCCACGAGCAGATGGTGCTGAACACCGTGATCGAGTTGGGCAGCATGGAGGCGACGAAGGAACTGGTGAAGCTGGGCATCGGCGTGAGCATCCTGGCGCCGTGGATTGCGCAAAAGGAAATCGAGGAGGGCTCGCTGGTCGCGCTGCCGCTCGGCCGGCGCAAATTGCAGCGCCGCTGGGGCATCCTCCACTGGCGCGGCAAGCGGCTGAACCTCGCGGAGGAGACCTTCATCGGGTTGTGCAAATCCGCCTGCGGGCCGCTGCGCGTCCGGCCGGATTGATTTGGCTTGGGCAAGCCGTCGGCCATCTGCTAGGGTTTTTGCATGGCAGGCGATGAATTGCTTTTTTCCGCTCCGGAAACGTCACGCGCCGGCCCAAAGGAAACAACCTCGGGCCGTCACCAGCCGCTCGCCGCGCGCATGCGGCCACGCAGCCTGGACGAATTCGCCGGGCAGACGCACATCATCGGTCCCGGCCAGTTGCTCCGCCGCGCCATCGAGGCCGACCGCATCCAGTCATTGATTTTCTTCGGCCCACCCGGCACCGGCAAGACCTCGCTCGCGCAAATCATCGCCCGGCAGACCAAAAGCAAGTTCGAGCGGCTCAGCGGCGTCGAATCCAATGTGGCCGACATGCGCCGCGTGCTCGCCGCCGCCGCCAATCGTCTCGAAAACACCGGCCAGCCGACCATCCTGTTCATTGATGAAATCCACCGGTTCAACAAGGCGCAACAGGACATTCTGCTGCCGGACGTCGAAAGCGGTGTCGTCCGGCTCATCGGCGCGACGACGCACAATCCGTTCTTCTTCGTCAATTCGCCGCTCGTGTCACGATCGCAGATCTTTGAACTGCGCCCGCTGACGGAAGAAGAGCTTTGGTCACTATTGCAACGCGCCCTGGCCGACGCCGAACGCGGACTCGGCTACCTGAAAGCCCAGGCGGACGAAAATGCCTTGCGCCACCTCGCCAAAATCGCCGATGGTGACGCGCGCAAGGCCCTGAACGCCCTGGAAATCGCCGCGCTCACCACCTCGCCGCAGCCCAACGGCGTCGTCCACATTGACCTGGTTGCCGCCGAGCAAAGCATCCAGAAAAAAGCCGTGGTGTACGACGACGAGGATGCGCATTACGACACGATTTCCGCCTTCATCAAATCCATGCGCGGCAGCGACCCTGACGCCGCGCTTTACTGGCTGGCGAAGATGATTCACGCCGGGGAAGATCCGCGCTTCATCGCCCGGCGGATTGTGATTTGCGCGGCGGAAGACGTGGGGCTGGCCGATCCGATGGCATTGGTGCTGGCGAATGCGGCGTTGTCGGCGGCGGAATTTGTCGGCTGGCCGGAGGCGCGGATCCCGCTGGCGGAAGCAACCATTTACATTGCCACCGCGAACAAGAGCAACAGCGCATACAAGGCCATTGATGCCGCGCTGGAAGACGTAAAGTCCGGCCGCACCCTGCCGGTGCCGGAACATTTGAAGGACGCGCATTATAAGGGCGCCGAACGGCTGGGGCACGGTCAGGGCTACGCATACGCCCACGATCATCCGGATCATTTTGTTGCCCAGGATTATCTCGGGGTGGACAAGCGCTATTACGAACCGACCGAGCAGGGCGTGGAAAAGAAAATCAAGGAACGGGTTGAGAAATGGCGTGCGGAATTTATCAAAACCAAAAAAACAAAGTCCTAAACCACGGATGAACACGGATGGGGCGGCTTATTTGAAGTTGGGGCGCGTCACTCCGTGCGCGCCGGGGTTTGCATTCGGACCGGCGGCGGGCAGAGTACTCCGATGAAACGCGAGCAGGCTGCCCGTCCTGCCGATCAATCATGGTTGAATAAATTGAAATTGAGAAACATCAAAAAAACGGGCGACTGCGTTGCCTTCTCCCTCTCCTCCCCAAAAGGAGGAGAGGGCCGGGGTAAGGAGGCCGTTTTGATCAGCCGCCCCTCACCCCGGCCCTCTCCCCGCTCGTTCCTCGCGGGGCGAGGGAGAGCTATTTACCGTCGTTCCACGTTTGATTTAATCCGTGTCCATCCGTGTCCATCCGTGGTTATTATTTTACTTCCGGAAAATGCAAACTGACATTCAAACGGCCAAGGCCACGATGCGAAAACAAATTCGCAACTTGTTGCAAAAAATTTCCCCGGCCGCACACGCCACGCTGTCCGCCCAACTGGGCGACCGGCTGCAGGTGCAGGCCATCTGGAAAAACGCCGGGCCGGTTTTGTTCTTTGCCCCGCTGCCGGATGAGCCGGATTTGTGGCCGCTGCTGGCGGGGACGCTGGCCGCCGGGAAAATTGCCACCCTGCCCCGCTTCGATCCGGCCAGCCAAAGTTATGCCGCCGGCCGGGTGCAAAATTTGCGGAGTGACATTGTGCCCGGACAATTCGGCATCCGCGAACCGGCGGATTCGTGTGCGGAAATCCCGTTAAGCCGGCTCGATTTGATTCTTGTGCCCGGGGTTGCGTTTGATCTGCAAGGGCACCGGCTGGGCCGCGGCCGGGGATATTACGACCGGTTGCTCGCCGGCATCGGCGGCGTGAAATGTGGAATTGCCTTTGACGAACAGGTGGTGAACAACGTTCCGGCCGGACCGTCGGACATGCTCGTGGATTTTATTTTGACCCCGACACGGAGCGTAGAAATTGCGGATTGAAGGACGGCCGATTACTCGTGTTGCTGGTTCATCATGGGCATGCCGCCTTCCCAGCCTTGCGGCGTGTTCCATGGCCGGACCGAATTGTTTTCCGGTTCATTGGTTGCGCAACCGCTGACACTCACAAGCACGACCCCCAGCAAGAGGAACAAGAACCACCTGGCAACCCTGGGTTTCACGTCAGGAAGCCGGATGGGCCGGCGTGACCTCATCGCCTTCTATGACCTCGCCCAGTTTCCAGCCCGGCAGGATGTTGGCAATGCAACGGTTCTTTTCCACGCTGCGAACGATGACTTTGGCAACCAGTTTGCCTTCGCGGCTGACCAACAATTCGCCCTCCTCAATCACCCCCTGGTTTTCGCCAATGTTAAGTACGACAAAATCCCATTTGGGGTCCACCACCACAATCCGGCCCCGGAGGTCGGGACGCAGTTTAACGACGTATTCCGTATTTCCCAAAACCCTTTCAAGTTGATTTGTCAATCGAGTCACGGTGTGCACCAAAACCATTTTCTCTTCACCAGCAATTTCGAGCGCCACTTGCATGTCCTTTACCTGACGGGTAAGTTGGCCAACTCGTTCGGCGGGAACGCCCGTAGCTGCATAAGCGGCCAGCTTGGTCTGCGCGTCATCGCGGTCCGCAGCGGTCTTGGCGAGTTTGTCGGCCAATTCGGTAGCTTTCTTGACCTGGACAGCGGCGGTTTCAACTGCCTTGTCGCGCTCGGCATTTGCATCGGTCAATTCCGTCTGGGTCTGCTTGAGCGTATCCTGAGTCTTCGACAATTCGGCATGCGTTTTGGACGCATCGGCCTTGGCGGCCTGCTTCTGATTGCGTTCATCATCCCGCTGCGAAACCAGCGTGGTGACCTTTTCCCGCACTTTGACAATATTCCACCCGCCGACGAACAAAGCCGCAGCGATGGCCACAATCAGACAAATTCGAGTCAACATGGCTATTTGCTATTTTTCGCACTTTAATCTTTTGCACCCGGCATGTCAACGCCGGTTTGCGTCTTGCCTAATCGCGATTTGGCGCCACCTTCAATGCCGGGCGATTCGAAGGGCCGAACTGGTTTACGTCTCCCGGAATTTAGCTGGATCCGCGCCGGATTTCCCCGTCGATTTCGCCCAAACCCATTGAAATGATTGGTTTTGTCATCCCCAACCAGCTTGCGCAGCGACGGCAGGCTGGCCAGCCGGGGCCTTTTCTGATTTGCTTTGCGCGATGAATCAAACCGCTGTCCGCCAACTGCGCGCGTTGCTGGCCCTGAGCCGCGTGTCGCATTTGCCCACCGTCTGGTCGAATTGCCTGGCGGGCTGGTGGCTGGGCGGCCATGGAAATCTGGCAAAACTGCCGCTGCTTTTTTTTGGCGTGAGCGCACTGTTCACCGGCGGAATGTTTTTGAATGACGCGTTCGACGCGGATTTCGACCGCCAGCGGCGCGCGGAACGGCCCATCCCCTCAGGGGCGATTTCATTGCCGTCTGTCTGGCGCTGGGGGCTGGGATGGCTCGGTCTGGGCGCCTTGTGCCTGATCGCAGCGGGCAAGACGACGGGGCTGCTGACCGTGGTGCTGCTGCTGTGCATCATCATTTACGATGCAACGCACAAGGTCCTCACCGCGTCACCCTGGTTGATGGGCGTGTGCCGCTTCTGGGTTTATGTCATTGCCGGATCCGTGGGGGCAACGGGCGTCAACGGCGGGCCAATCTGGTGTGGCGTGGCGCTGGCGGTGTATGTGGCCGGGCTGGGTTCCCTGGCGCAGCACGAAAGTTCCCGTGAGCGGATCCCTTACTGGCCGCTGGCCTTGTTGCTGGCTCCAGTCGTGCTGGGCCTGATCATGAATCCGGCGGAACTTCGGGTGCCGGCCATGTGGCTGTCGCTGGTGCTCGTTTTGTGGACGGCCCGCTGCGTGCGGACGATTTTTCAAGCCGCCCGGGTCAACGTGGGGCATACGGTGTCGGGCCTGCTGGCGGGGATAATTTTCGTGGACTGGCTGGCCGTGGCGCCTTGGTGTTCACATTGGCCCTGGCTGAGCATCACGTTTTTGCTGCTGTTCGGCACGACAATGTTGCTGCAACGGTTCGGGCCAACAGCCTGAAATGGCTGACCGGTGGCACACCGCCATCATTGATTTGCCTCCCGGGAGCGCCTCGCCCACACGAAACAATCATTCACAAGCTGCACTTGAACAGGGCAGCAGTTCCTGTTATCATGTTCGTTCGGTTATGAATAACACTGAAACTCCCGTCAAATTGACGCACAACGAGGATATCAAGGCCGCGATCCCGACGCTCGCGGGCACGATTGCGGCGACGTTGAACGACGCGGGCGCCGACCATTTTTCCGAGGACGACAACCAGTTCCTCAAGTTCCATGGCTCCTACCAGCAGGATGACCGTGACCTGCGCAAGGCCGGCAAGAAATACATCATGATGGTCCGCGGCCGCATCCCCGGCGGTGTGATGACCACCCGGCAATGGCGGGTGTTCGACCTGCTCGCCTCGACCTATGGCAATAACACGCTCCGCATCACCACGCGCCAGAGCATCCAGTTTCACGGCATATTGAAATCCGGCCTGCGCGCGGTGATCCAGGGCATCAACCAGTCGCTGCTCTCCACGCTCGCCGCGTGCGGTGACGTGAACCGCAACGTGCTCGCTCCGCCCACCCCTGCTTATACGAAGGCGCGTGAACAGGTTTACCAGGATTGCGTCCGCGTGGCCGATGCCTTGCGTCCGCAAACCCGGGCGTATCATTCCATCTGGATTGACGGGAACCAGCTCAAGCTCGATGAGCCGGCGAACAAGGATTTTGCGGACCCGCTTTACGGCAAGACCTACCTGCCGCGCAAATTCAAGGTGGCGTTTGTCATTCCACCGGTCAACGACCTCGACGTGTTCACCAACTGCCTCGGTTTCATTGCCATCGTCGAGAACGACAGGCTGGTCGGCTACAACCTCGCGGTCGGCGGCGGAATGGGCCGGACTCACGGCAATGAACAAACCTATCCGCGCGTCGCGGATGTCATCGGTTTCCTGACGCCGGACAAACTCGTGGACGTGGCGAAGGCTATATTGACGATTCATCGCGATTACGGCGACCGCACCGACCGCAAGCACGCGCGGCTCAAATACGTGGTGGCCGAACGCGGCGCGGATTGGACCCGGGCAGAAATTGAAAAACGCGCCGGCCTCATGCTCGCGCCCGCGAAGCCTTACCGGTTCACCACCACCGCCGACCTTTACGACTGGCGCAAGGCGGTGGACGGAAGCTCGTTTCTCACGTTGTTTGTCGAGACCGGCCGCATCAAGGACGTGGAAGGCCGCACATTGAAAACCGCGTTGCGCCAGGTGGCGGAAAAGTTCCCGGGTCTCGAATTTCGTCTGTCCGCGAATCAAAACATCATCCTGGCGAATGTGGCCGAAGCCGACAAAGCCGGCATCAACTCGCTGCTCGCGCAGCACGGGGTGAAGACCGAAAACCAGGCCAGCGTGCTGCACGCCGCGGCCATGGCCTGCCCGGCCCTGCCCACCTGCGGGCTCGCCCTCGCCGAATCGGAGCGCATGTTGCCCGGTTTGATTGATCGCATTGAAAAACTTTGCGGCGAGATCGGGCTGGCGGGCCAGGAAATCATCATCCGCTCGACCGGCTGCCCGAACGGCTGCTCGCGGCCGTACATGGCCGAGATCGCGTTTGTGGGCAAGGCGCCGGGACGCTACCAGGTGTGGCTCGGCGGCGACACCGCCGGCACGCGCCTCAACCGGATCTGGAAGGACGTGATCAAGGACGAGGACATTGAAAAGGAACTTCGCCCGGTCCTCACGCGCTTCGCCGGGGAACGCAACGCCGGCGAACGTTTTGGCGACTGGTGCGACCGCGTGTTTTTAAAGGAACGGACGAATTAAAACAACAAAGACACGAAGACGCGAAGAACTTTGTGTCTTTGCGACTCTGTTGTTGAAAACAAAATGATCCCTGACCAAATTTCCAAAGCCAACACGGAGTTGCGAAACCAGTCACCGCTCGAAATTGTTCGTTGGGCGATTGCCCAAGCCGGCGGTCGCGCCATCGTTTCCACCAATTTTCGCCCGTACGAAGCGGTGATCCTGCATCTCTGCGTCCAGGCGCAGCCGGACATTCCGGTGTTGTGGGTGGACCACGGCTACAACCGGCCGGCAACCTACAAACATGCCGAGGCGCTGCAAAAGCGGCTGCAGTTGAACCTTAAGCCGTTTGTTCCCAAAATGACCGCCGCGCATTATGAAGCCACCCGCGGCGGCGCCCCCGAACCGACGCCCGAAAACGAGGCGCGCATCAAGGCGTTCAGCACCGTGATGAAACTCGAACCGTTTCAGCGCGGCATGAAGGAACTGGCGCCGGCCGTCTGGCTCACCGCCTTGCGCAAGGTGCAAAACCCGAATCGCGCCGGACTCGACATCGTTTCCGAGGACAAGAATTTCGGTGCCCTCAAGGTCAGTCCGGTTTTCCACTTGACCGATGCCGACCTGGAGGCCTATCTCAAACAACACGATTTGCCGAACGAGTGGGATTACTTTGATCCGGCAAAAGCCGATGAAAAACGCGAGTGCGGCCTGCATGCGACCTGGGGCGGTCAGGCGGTGGTTTCAGCGGGCGGCGGAATTTGACGGACAGCGCCGGGAATTTCCGGCATCTTCAATTGAAATGAGTTCGTACCATCTCGACCATTTGCAGTATCTGGAAACCGAGGCGATTCACATCATGCGTGAGGTCGCGGCGGAATTTGAACGGCCGTGCCTGATGTTTACCGGCGGCAAGGATTCGATCTGCCTGGTGCGCCTGGCGGAAAAAGCCTTCCGCCCGTCGGACATTCCGATGCCGTTTCTCAATATTGACACCGGCCATCACTTTCCCGAGTTGAATGAATTCCGCGACCGGCGCGCCAGGGAAGTGGGCGCCAAACTGATCATCCGCAAGGTTGAGGACGCCATTGCCAAGGGCATCGCCGTGCCCACGCCGGGTGAAATCAGCCGCAACCAGCTCCAGATTCCCACCCTGCTGGCCGCCGTCGAGGAATTCCAATTCGACTGCAACATCGGCGGCGGGCGGCGGGACGAGGAGAAGGCCCGGGCAAAGGAACGGTTCTTCAGCCCGCGTGACTCGTTCGGCCAGTGGGACGTAAAAAATCAACGCCCGGAAATCTGGAATCTGTATAATGCCCGCGTCAATCCCGGGGAAAATATGCGCGTCTTTCCACTGTCCAACTGGACGGAGATGGACGTGTGGGAATACATCAAGCGCGAAAAACTCGAGGTCCCGGTCATTTACTTCAGCCACAAACGCACCTGCGTTCGCCGTCGAGGCCAGTGGCTCCCGGTCACTGATTTGCTGCCGCCCAAGGAAAAGGAGCAGGTGCAGGAACTGGTCGTCCGGGTCCGCACGATCGGCGACATCATCAGCACCGGCATGGTTGAATCGCCGGCCGACTCCGTGGACGACATCATAGCCGAAATCGCCGCCGCCCGGGTGACCGAACGCGGTTCCCGCGCCGACGACAAATCGTCCGAGGCGGCGATGGAGGACCGGAAAAAAGCCGGATATTTTTAACCACCGATGAACCCAGACAAATACAGATTTTCAAAGACTGGATGGCTGGATGGCTGGATGGTTGGATTATCGAACCCCAATTGCTTCGTCGTTTTCCAATCCATCAATCCACCAATCCATGAATCCGTTTTTGTTTGTTCTCATCCGTGTCCATCCGTGTCCATCCTTGGTTGAATTTTCCCCATGCCCCACACCCAACATCCAATCGAAATCCTGCGACTCAACACCTGCGGCTCGGTGGACGATGGCAAGTCCACGCTCATCGGCCGGTTGCTGTACGATTCCAAAAATTTGATGGAGGACCAGCTCGAGGCGCTCGAACGCTCCGCCGACATCACCGGCGGCGGCCAGATCAACCT
>CAZKTW010000070.1:0-14298 GCA_964555775.1 uncultured Bifidobacteriaceae bacterium
TCCCTCTCCCCGCCCAAGCGGGGAGAGGGCTGGGGTGAGGGGATTTGAGCCGGAAAACCTTGCACCTCCTCTCCCCGGCCCTCTCCTCCCTTGGGGGAGGCGAGGGGGAAAATGCCGGCCGTGCCCGGATGTATCTGTTCGAAATCGCGGGCCAACTGCTTCTCCAGCAATTCATACGTGTTCGTCCCATTCCAGGCATGCGGATTCCACGCCAGATTGAGGAAGAATTCGAGGTCGAGTTCCGCCGGTTTCAAATCACCCACGTTCAGCATCCAGACCTTGTCCGCGCCATAGTCATACGCCTTGGTCATTTCTTCGGCGATGAGCGCCGGCGGCGTGGAACAGAGCCAGAGATAGTCGCGCGGCAGACCCCAATACGAAACATGATAATAAACTCCCGCTCTCCCGCTGCGGGCACGCTCGCGGGCGTCGGAAAACTGGCGGATGTAGCCGTAGTTGTCATCCGGCCAGACGAGCATGATATCGTCCGGCAAATTGGTCATCAGGCGATAGAGCGGCAAAACTTCCTTGTAGGGACAAAAAATCTGCGGCACGACGGCAACGTTCGTATTGATCAGGCGCGCCAGCATTTCCCGCTGGCCGGCGATGATGGTTTGCAAGCGCGCCGCCTTCTCGCGTCCGGTGCCACCGCCGGGCATGCCCGAATCGTGGATGCCGCGCATTCCGAGCATGTAAATGTTCTCAAATTTTCCATTTTCGCGGACGCGTTGCTCCCAGTATTGTAAAACACCTTTCGGGTTTGCGGCGAAATTATATTCACCAAAAACCTTCTCGTCCCACTCGGCGATGTTGTCGCGCAGCATCTGCTCGCATTGGGAAGAACCCATCACGATGCCATACTCATCGGCCAGTTCGCGGTCTGCGGGAAACGAGTTGAACGCCGCTGTATCAGGGTGCATGGCCGGCCAGAGATAATTCGCCCGCAACCGTAGGAGCAGATCGAAGACCCTGGCGTAAGTTTTCGGGCCGATGTTGCCCGTCTCCGGATCCAAGGTTTTGGCCGCCCACGGCCGCAGGCCCCAATCTTCGTCATTCAGGAAAATGCCGCGATATTTCACCGCCGGCGCACCTTGTTTCAAAATGTCGCCGCGCAGCGAGAGAAAATTTTTCTTTTGCACCGGCACGTCCGCCCACCAATATCACGGTGAGACACCGATCATTTCCGACAGTTGGTAAATCCCGTAAATCGTCCCGCGCCGGTCGCTGCCCGCGATGACCAGGGCGCGTTCCACGCCGGGCAGCGGATTCTTGACGGTTTGCAAAACATAACTTTCCAACGCGCCGCTGACGCCGTTCGTTTCCAATTTTCCTTCCGCCGCCAGCCGGTCAATCGTCCTGCTTTGGCCGAGTGTGCCAATGATGAGCAGATTTGTTTTATCGCCGGCAGTGGATGCCAGTTCCGGTTTGGCGCCGGTCACCCGTTGAACATCTTCAACCAGATCCCCGGCGGCGCGGATGACCGCATGGTCATCGTTGGTTTCAACGAAAATGGGCGCGGCGCTTTTGCCGTTGAACATGATGAAATCATCGGCCTGGGGCGAAACGGCGATGGCCAATTCGCCGAATGCGCGCAGGGAAAACAGGAGCATCGAACCGGCGGCGGCCAGTTTTGCTGCCCGTGATGAAAGGACTCGCAGTGCTGTCATTGTATGGTCGCCCGGTTGGGAAAATTGACGGATAGAATCCGCCAAAGGTGACGGAAAGACAAGTCACCCAAATTGTGGATGTCTGCTGGAGCAAAATGGGTGCGAAAATGCGCGGTACTCTCATGATGAAATTAACGCTTGCGAGATGGCGTTGCATTTCAATGACGAATTTGCGTCCCACCGGGGAAAAGCGGTGGAGGGCCACCGCACTCCAAGACGCTGACGCATTCACCTGCGGCCCCAAGTCTTTGCCAAGCGCCCTGGACTGCGCCAGCCCTCCGGCGCTTTCGGGCCGAACCGCGGACAACGCAAAACACTCGAACAGCTTCAACGAATTCTTATTTCGTCATCCGCGTTTTTTCATCCAACTCCAGGCGGAGGTAGTCGTAAATGATGCCGGCGGTCAGCGAACCGGCGGGAACGGTCAGTTGCATTACATTTTCCCCCGCCTTCATCAACGAGGCGTCGAAAACGAGGTCGTGCTCCGACCAGTAGCCACCGATGCCGTCACGATTGATGGTGGCGTTGTAAACCAGGTTGGTGATGCTGCCGATGGACCGGTCATTGACGCTCGCGTCGAGGGTGCGGGTGCCGACGCCACAAATGGCCAGCCGCAACGTCGCCTCACCGTGCGGCGCGGCCGGAAGGTTGAAGGTGATGGACCACGTCGTGGCGCGCCCCCGGCCGGTGCCGGCGTCATTTTCCGGATCCTCATTGTGCGGCACCTGTTCAAAAAACCAGTCGTTGTGAAAGTTGCTTTTGCCAATGATGTAATGCACGTCGTTCGGGAACAACCGCGCATAGCCGAGATACCAGCCCCAATGAAAATAATTGTTGCCTTCTACAAATTCAGAACCATCACGGTTCGGGATGCCAATGTCCCAGAGTTGCCGGCCATGGCGGACGGGTTGCCAGTCCAACCGGCCAAGATTCAAGACCTGGCCGGCCGCGATGTTCACATTCGTCAGGCTGTAATCGCCGAGCACGCCGTCGGCAATCGCGTGCAGGCTGTAGGTGCCGGGCCGGACATTCGGAATGATGAACCGGCCATTCGCATCGGCCCTGACCCAGAACTCGTAATGTTTCGCATCGTTCTGCCAGTCCACAATGTGCGGCCCGCCAAAGCCAAACCCGCCACCACCGCCACCGCGGCCAGAGCGGCCGCCGCGGCCACGAAAACGGTTCGTACCGGACCGGCCAAAGCCGTTGGTGAAACTCCCGTTGAAATTGGTGCCCGGCCGGCCAATACGATTCGTGAAACCACCGCCGAAGCCTTCGTTGGTGCCGCCGGACGCTCCGGAGGCGTTGTTCGTGTCGTCGTCGCCGCCGCCGGCCGGACCGAAGCCGCCGAAGCCACCGCGCCCCCGGGGAATGACCGGCGGCATATAATCCGGCGCCGCGAGGCCAACCAGCAGGTTGCTGAAGACCAGCCCCGGGGCCTGGGGATCATTGACCGTGATTTGCCCCCGGGCGATGCCGCGTTCATTTTTGTGCGGATAATCCACGCCGGAAACCCAGTCGTAAGGCCACGCCCGGGCTTCCCGGTTTGCCTGGCTGAGAGCGTCCTGCCACAGGGCATCGCGGTCAGCGGCGGAGTTGCAATAAATCAGGAACGGCCCGATGACCTTGGTCCACGCGTCGGTCTGGGCGATGTTGCACAGACTGCCGCCGTAATGGCTGCCGCGCCAGTAGTTCAGCAGGGTCGGCGGGGCGGGTGCGTCCAGGCTGTCGGTGAAGGTTGCATCGCGGTGCGAGGACAATTCGAATTTGGTCGGCCCGCCACTCAGGTATTCGACGGATGGATTGACAAACCAGAGCCCGATGTGTTTTGCGCTGCTGACCCAGCCCCAGGCGCGGACCTCGAACTGGTTGGCGGAGTAATCATATTTGTGTTCAACCTGGCCCTGGTAAAGGCCGCTGTTCATCCGCCGCACCTCCTTCATGTTCAACTCCGTGCCGTGATTCCAGTCATACGTGGTGATCATCCGCAGGTTCCGGTTGATGTCCACCGTCATCCAGTCGAAGAGGTCGTCGTTGAGCTTGGCGCAAAAACGCGCTTCGCCGACCGAGGTCCCGGGATAATTTGTGGGATGGCTGAAAATGGAATAGGTGTAAACCCCTGAATCGCCTCGGCCGAGCGCATAACGGATCTCCACGTCGGCGATCACGGTGCCGCCGGGGCCGCCGCCCATCGGGTTGCCACCAGAAATGCCGCGGACCGATACCTCGCCTCGCGCGCCGCGATTGGTTTTGGGGTCAATCGTGATGCGCGCCACCGGCTGGCCGCGGGCAGTGTTGTGCGACCAATAGCCGGGCTCACGCTGCGTGACCGTGTCGAGCATCTCCAGGGTTTTATATTTCAGCGAGATCAAATCGCCCGAACGTTTTGCGACTTGCGCCGTCACGATGCCATTATCGAGCGTGAAACTGGAATCCGTTTCAGAAATGATGACGGGACTTTCCACCCCCGGCGAAGACCTTGCCGCAATGAACATCATCGCGCCGAAGACGGCCAGTTTCAGGAACCAGGAATTCAATCGGGTTGGCAACACTCGCATCCAGACGCCGCCCCGGGGGCAAAGGTGACAATCTTCCCAACGCGCTCCGACCCGGCCGGGCTGCCGTGGCCGCATGGATGAACGACGATTCACTCAGCGCGGCCCTGGCGGCGGCGATATTCGTTGGGAGGAAAACCAAAAACCTTTCGAAATTGGCGGGTAAAATAGTTGCTGTCGCTGAAACCCACGGCAAAGGCAATGTCCGTGATGCTCTGGCCGTTCTGACGCAAAAGGGTGGCCGCGCGGTTGATGCGCTGGTTTATCAGATAGGCAATCGGGGAACTCCCCGTGGCCGCCTGAAACGCCCGGATGAAACTCCGCCGGGACATGTTGGCGATCCGGGCCAGTTCCATCAGCTGAATCGGCTCATGGGAATGGGTTTCCAGATAAGCGATGGCTTCGGCGATACGCAGGAGCGCCCGGGAATTGGGATTCTTCGCCCGGCCATAACACCGGGACAAATACCCCACCATTTGCATGAAAACCGCCATCGCCATGAATCCATACCCCGGCAAACGCGTTTTGAGTTCGAGGTCCAGCTGGTCCACCAGCCCCAAGGTCACGGCCAGTTCCTGGGGCGAAATATGGAGACGGCTCTTGAATTGATGGCGACGGCGCCAAGCCGGCTCCAGATTGAACAGCGCGTGATATCCGGGAAGCATGGACAGGTCCAGCAGCTTCATATCCAGCCGGCGCGGCTGGAAGAGAATGTTCACCAGACACAAATTCTCCAGGTTCCGATATTCGTGCGCCACCGGCCCTCCGATGACAAAGACGTCCCCGGCGGTCAGCGGCCAAGATTCCTGGCCGGCCACGTGCACGCCCCGGCCTCGGGTAATCAAAACGATCTCGGAGAATTCGTGGTTGTGCGGACCAAACTGCGGTTGCGGATCGCGTCGCTCCACGGCGATGGGGAAACCATCCTTATGAAACCACTCCTGCGTCTTGAGCGTCCGAAACATGATGTTCGATATTTTTCCGGCAAAACCTAGCTTGGCACTTTAATGCTAAACTTTGGCGATTCCGTTAAGGACGAGGCAAGTCAAAACCTCTATTTTTTGTGGATTCACTCGTTGAACGACCCAATTGGCCGTCACAACCGTTGGCTTATCCGGAAAACTCCGGTTTATGGCAAAAAATGACCTGCAGTTGGAAAAGTCCTTTTCCCTGGCCCGGGAACGGTATGCTCGCCTCGGGGTGGATGCCGACCAGGCTTTGAAACAACTGGCTTCCATCCCCATCTCCTTGCATTGCTGGCAGGGCGATGACGTGGGCGGCTTTGAAAATTTTGGCGGTACACTGGGCGGCGGTCTCGTCGCCACCGGCAATTATCCCGGCAAGGCCCGCACGCCCGATGAACTCCGCGCCGACCTGGAAAAGGCGTTCTCGCTTGTCCCCGGCAAACATCGTCTGAACCTCCACGCCTTCTACGGCGAGTTCGGCGGCAAAAAGGTGGACCGCGACCAGATCACACCCGCACATTTCAAAAACTGGATCGCGTGGGCAAAGCAAAACGGCATCGGCATGGATTTCAACCCGACCTGCTTCTCGCATCCCAAAGCCGCCGATGGCTTCACGCTCTCGCATGCGGACAAGAACATCCGTCAATTCTGGATCGAGCACTGCATCCGCTCCCGCGAAATCGGCGCGGCCATCGGCCAGGCGCTCGGCAAAACCTGCATCACGAATGTCTGGATCCCCGACGGCATGAAGGACACGCCTGCCGACCGCAATGCCCCCCGCGCGCGCCTCGCCGAAGCCCTCGACGCCGTCTTCAAGAAGCCGATTCCACCGGAATTGAACCTTGACGCCGTGGAACCGAAACTGTTCGGCATCGGCAGCGAAAGCTACGTCGTCGGCTCGCACGAATTTTATCTGGGTTACGCCGTAAGCCGGAAGAAATTGCTGACGCTCGACGCCGGGCATTACCATCCCACCGAAGGCATCGCCGACAAGATTTCCAGCGTGCTGCAATACTTGCCGGAGATCTTGCTGCATGTCAGCCGCGGGGTGCGCTGGGACAGCGACCACGTCGTGATTTTGAACGACGACCTGCTCGTCATCGCGCGCGAGATTGTGGCGAACGGTTTCACCGACCGGGTCCACATCGGGCTTGATTATTTTGATGCCAGCATCAACCGTGTCGCCGCCTGGACCATCGGCGCGCGCAACATGCTGCGCGCCCTGCTCATTGCCCTCCTGGAACCGACGGAGCGTCTCCGGGCCGCTGAAAACGCCGGCGATTTTACAACACGCCTGGTGTTGCAGGAGGAAATCAAGTCGCTGCCCTTCGGCGCGGTTTGGGACTATTACTGCCAATCCAAGAACGTGCCCGTCGGCGAGGCCTGGCTGGCGGAAGTGAAGCGTTACGAGAAGAATGTCTTGAACAGGCGTGGGGTTTGAGTTGACGATGAAAAACACACCCACACCTTCAGTCACCGTCGGTCTGTTTGGCATTGGCCTTGATACGTACTGGACGCAGTTTGCGGGGCTTAAAAACCGCCTCGTCGGTTATCAAAACCTGATTGGCAAACGATTGCAAAGCCATGGGGTCCGGCTTGTGGATGCCGGATTGGTGGACAATCCCGTAAAAGCTCGGGCGGCGGCGTCGCGGTTTCGGCGGGGCGAAGTGGATTTAATCTTTCTCTACGTTTCGACCTACGCTCTGTCCTCAACGGTTTTGCCGGTGGTTCGGGAAGCGGGAGTGCCCGTGGTGGTGCTGAATCTTCAGCCGGTCGCCCAACTCGATTATCGGAAGTTCAATGCGCTCGGCGATCGCGGCTTGATGACCGGCATGTGGCTCGAACACTGTCAGGCTTGCAGTTGTCCCGAGATTGCATCGGTTTTTAATCGCGCCGGCATCAATTTCCATCTCGTCACCGGCCACCTGAAGGATGAGGCCGCCTGGCGTGAGATTGGCGATTGGATCGCCGCCGCAAAGGCCGCCGTCGGGATGCGAAATAATCGTGTCGGCGTGCTCGGCCATTACTATTGCGGGATGCTTGATGTTTACAGTGACCTGACCCAGCAATCAGCAGCGTTCGGGAATCACTTTGAGATCCTGGAGATGTGCGAATTGGATGCCTTGCATAAATTTGTGACCGCTGCGCAAATCCGCGCCAAAGTCCGGGAATTCCGCCAAGCGTTCAATGTCCCGCGCGAGTGCGCCGAAGCGGAATTGCATCGGGCGGCGAGAACTTCCTGCGCCCTCGACGCGCTGGTGGACAAACACCGGCTCGGCTCGCTCGCCTACTACTACGAAAGCGTCGCCGGCAATCCGTATCAGGACATTGTCACGTCCGTGATCGCCGGCAATACGCAGCTGACGGGGCGACACATTCCGGTCGCGGGTGAATGTGAAATAAAAAACGTGCAGGCAATGAAAATCATGGACCTGCTCGACGCCGGCGGTTCGTTCTCGGAATTCTATCTGTCGGACTTCAAGGACGACGTCATTTACCTCGGCCACGATGGCCCGGCGCATTTCGCCATTGCTGAAGGCCGGGTGAGTCTGGTGCCGCTGCTGGTCTATCATGGCAAGCCGGGAAAAGGCCTTTCGATCCAGATGACGGTCAAGCACGGGCCGGTGACGCTGCTATCCGTCGTGCAGCGCGGCGATGGAAGTCTGTTGCTTCTGGTGGCCGAGGGGGAATCGGTTCCCGGTCCGGTCTTGCAGATCGGCAACACCAACAGCCGCTATCGATTCGCGATAGGCGCAAAGTCGTTTCTGAACGAGTGGTCGCAGGCCGGTCCGGCGCATCACTGTGCGATCGGGGTTGGCCACGTCGCGAACCGGATTGTGAAACTGGCGAAAATTCTGGGATTGAATTCCCATCGGGTCTGCTAACAGCAATATGAATCCATTCTTAGGCGTTTTCTTTCACTGGCTCGGCGGCCTGGCTTCCGGGAGTTTTTATGTGCCTTACAAGGGCGTGAAAAAATGGTCTTGGGAAACCTACTGGCTCGTCGGCGGGTTCTTCTCGTGGATCATCTGCCCGTGGCTGTTCGCGTATTTCATGACCAACGACCTCTTCGGCGTTTTGAAGCAACAATCCGCCGGTACCCTCGGATGGACATATTTCTTCGGGTTGTTGTGGGGTTTGGGCGGGCTGACGTATGGATTGACGATGCGCTTTCTGGGTTTGTCGCTGGGAACGGGCGTGGCGCTGGGCTATTGCGCCGCGTTTGGCACGCTGGTGCCGCCGATTTTCAAATGGCTCACGCCAAACTTCTTCGTTTTCGCCAGCAGCACCAGCATCATTGAAGTGGCCAAGTCCACCTCCGGACAGGTCACACTGGCTGGCGTGGTGGTTTGCATGGTGGGCATCGCCGTTGCGGCCTTTGCAGGTTACACGAAGGAATCGCAAATGCCGGAGGAACAAAAAAAGAAAACGATCAAGGAATTCAGTTTCAAAAAAGGGATTTTGGTGGCGACGTTTTGCGGCATTATGAGCGCCTGCTTCGCGTTCGCCTTGCAGGCCGGCAAAAGCATCAATGCCGCCTCGCTCGCCGCGCACACGAATCCAATCTGGACCGGGTTGCCCGCGCTCCCCGTGCTGTTGCTGGGCGGTTTCACCACCAATTTCATCTGGTGCGTGCTGTTGAACGTCAAGAACCGGTCGGGCTATCAATATCTGGCTTCGCACGTCAAAATCGAACACGCGCACCACGGCGGCACGGGCAGCGAACATGGCCCGGCGGAAGTTGCCGCCGCGGGCAGTGGCGACGTTGATTTGAAAATTCCAGTGTTGCCGAATTATCTTTTCTCCGCGCTGGCGGGGACGTGCTGGTATTTCCAGTTTTTCTTTTACACGATGGGGGCGACGCAGATGGGCAAGTATGATTTTGCGTCGTGGACCCTGCACATGGCCAGCATCATCATTTTCGCGACGATGTGGGGCTGGATTTTCCATGAATGGAAGGGCTCAAGCAAGAAAGCACATCTGCTCATCGCTGGCGGCGTCGCCACATTGATCCTGTCCACCTGTGTCATTGGTGCCGGAGCAGGCTGGACCGATTTGATGACATACCTAAAGTCGCTCTGAACCTTTTGTTCCTCAACCTCAGCCGCGGCCCGGCTTGAAAGGCCGGGCCCGTCCGGTCAACGATTTTTCCCGGCGCGGAGGTGCGGACTGGTGATTTTATGCCAATCCGGGTAAAAACTTTGCCAACTTTGGGCAAGGCGCTTGACAAAAAAAATCTTTTAATTAGGTTCAACGTAGCGGTCAGTAAACTGTCAAACTTAAAACTGAACAGTCTATGGACATACACCATCCGTTCCTGAGTGAGTTCCCCGAACATCGCGAAACCATCCGTCACCTGCGCCTGAGCGACAACCAGTTTCGCCAGAAATTCGAGGAATACCACCAGTTGGACGACGCCATCTGCCGCATCGAGGAGGAAATTGAGTTCGCCACCGACCAGGAGATTGACGAACTGAAGTTCAAGCGTGCCAAGCTCAAGGACGCCCTCTATACCGCAGTCAGTCGCGCCATTGTCGTGGCGCCCTGAACGTTGTCTTTTTGCCGGCACCCGCCGGAAACCGGTCGCTTCAATGCGATTCGGCGGCGGTTTTTCGTTTCTTGGCCTCTTCAATCACCTTTTCCGCCGAGTCGTGCGGCATTTCCTCGTAATGACTGAATTCTTCCGTGTGCACGCCGCGTCCGCCGGTCAGCGACCGCAGGTTGCTTGAATAGTGATAAAGGTCCTTCGCCGGAACCTGCGCCTTGATGACCTGGAATCCTCCGTCCGCCTCGATGCCCTGGATCCGACCGCGCCGGCTCGACAGGTCGCCCATCACCTTGCCCATGCAATCATCCGGAATCTGGATCTCGACGTTGTTGATCGGCTCGAGCAGGCAGGGCCGCGCGGCGGTGAATGCTTCCTTGAACGCAAAGTAGCCGGCAATTTGGAACGCAATGTCCTTGGAATCCACCGGATGCATCTTGCCGTCGTAAAAATCAATCTTCACATCCACCACACGGCAGCCGGCCAGGATGCCCTCGGTGCAGGCCTGGTTGACACCCTTCTCCACGGATGGCACAAACACGCGGTCCACGTTCTGGCCAACCAGCGAGTTGGTGAACTCCAGCCCGGTGTCGCGCGGCTTCGGCTCGATACGCATCCAGACCTCGGCAAATTGTCCGGAACCGCCGGTCTGTTTTTTGTGCCGGTACTTTGAGTCCGCCTTGGCCTTGATGGTTTCCCGATACCGCACGCGCG
This sequence comes from uncultured Bifidobacteriaceae bacterium, assembly GCA_964555775.1. GTDB lineage: Bacteria > Verrucomicrobiota > Verrucomicrobiia > Limisphaerales > UBA11358 > UBA11358. Next base: position 10,448 of record CAZKTW010000070.1, read on the forward strand.
GCTCGGCCAGGTCAACATGAACGTTGTGCCGGCGGCGCAACCGGTCGGCCACGACTTCCAGGTGCAATTCGCCCTGCGCCGAGATGACGGTCTGATGCAGTTCGGAATCCACAAAATAAAGGAAGGTCGGATCCTCCTCGTGCAACGCGGCAAGGCCGGAGGCAATTTTGTCCTCCTCACCTTTCACCTTGGCCACCAGCGACGCGTGAATGTTGGGCTTGGGATATACCACCTTTGACAAGGTCACGGCCTTTTTCGCGGCGCACAGCGTGTTGCCAGTGTGGGTGTCCTTGAGCTTGACCGCCGCCGCGATGTCGCCGGGGCCGAGCGTGTGGACCGCCTCACGGTTCTGGCCGTTGAGCAGGTAAATCTGTCCGATGCGCTCATTGACCTTGCGGTCGCTGTTGTACAGGTCCATGCCGGTGGAAACCGATCCCGAATAGGTGCGAAAGAACGACAGTTCGCCAAAATGCGCCTCGGACATCGTCTTGAAAATGTAAAGCACCGGCTCGGGATCATCCAGGCCCACCTCCACCTCCATGTCACTGGCGTTCAAGGCCTTGACCTTCTTGCGGTCCACCGGGGACGATCCGTACTTGGCGATGAAATCCATCAACCGGGCGACCCCGATGTTGTTTTCCGCGGACGTGCAAAACAGCGGGATGAATAATTCCTTTTGGACCGCCGAGTGGATGCCGGCGCGGAATTCCTCCTCCGAAAGACCGCCCTTTTCAAAAAATTTGTCCATCAACCCGTCGTCGGACTCGGCAATGTGCTCGATCAACTGGCGGTGCAGTTCCTTGACCTGCGTTTCCAGTTCGCCGGTGGCCGCTTCCTCCTTGAATTTGCCGCTGCCATCGGTCGCATATGTCACGACCTCGTTGCGCAACACGTCCAGGGCGCGGTTGAAGCCCGGGCCGGGATTCACCGGCACACTCAAAGGAAAAACATGCCGCCCAAACCGTTCCTGCACCTGCTTTACCACCGCCGCGAAATCCACGTTCTCCTTGTCCACCGCGTTCACCACAATCATTTTGGGGATGCCATACCGCGTCGCGTAATCCCACACCCGGTCGGTGCCGACGCCAAGACCGTGTTGCGCGTGGATCACCACCAGGGCGAAATCGCCGACGCGCAACGCGCCAAGCCCCTCGCTGATGAAGTCCAGATAACCGGGCGTGTCGATGATGTTGAGTTTCTTTCCCGTCCACTCCGTGTGCAACAGCGATGCCGAGACGGAAATCTTGCGGTTCTTTTCGCTGACGTGATAGTCCGACACGGTCGAGCCGTCCGCGATGCGGCCCATGCGCGAGATGACGCCGCCGCAGGCGAGCATTGCCTCGCAGAGCATGGTCTTGCCGGACGAGGCGTGGCCAACCACGGCGAAGTTACGGATGTCAGCGGGAGCATAATTTTTCATGGAGGAATCCCTTTCGCTTTAAAAAACCACGATGGGCGGTGCGGAGGAGCGCAGCCCGTTTGGAGTCAAATGCCAATTGACGAAAGCCCGTCGGGGACAGTCGGCGATGGATTGCATACCGCGTTTTATAACCGACCTGCCACCCGGCTGAAAAGCAAAGTTTGGCTTTATTGCATCAAATTTTGTCACGCCCCATGCCATCACAATTCCCGGATCAGTCGATTCAACGTCCCGGCCGGGATGATTTCCTGCCTCGCTTAACCCATTTTTGGCAAAGACAGTGTATTTATTGGCTTACAGCCAGATATCCCTTGAATTAATATCGTCCCGGCAACAGGTTGTGTGATGTTGGTAGTGAATTTGAAATAAAAACTTTTATGAGCGCGCAACAAGTTCGAATCGCCTGGATCCAGGGTGGAGCCGCCGAATGCAAAATTCTCCCGCCGGTGCCGCCGCGCCTTTTTCGCCTGGTGTTGCTGGGCGCCCCCGGTGTCGGCAAGGGAACCCAGGCCGAACTGCTCTGCGAACGGTTGGGCACCTGCCATCTCTCCACCGGCGATATTTTCCGCGCCGCCAAATGCCTGAACGAAAAGGAACTCAGCCCGGCACTCGAAGCCGCCCTCGGCTACATGCGGCGCGGCGACCTCGTCCCCGACCTGACCGTGCTCGACCTGCTCCGGGAGCGCACCCGTTGCATCCGGTGCCGCGGCGGCTTTTTGCTCGATGGATTTCCCCGTACGGTGGCGCAGGCGGAGGCTTTCGCCCGGATCCTGGGCCAGGAACAAATCCAGCTCGACGCCGTGTTGAACTATGATCTGCCCATTGAAAAGGTGGTCGCGCGCCTGAGCGGCCGGCGCACCTGTCCGAAATGCAAGGCGGTTTTCCACGTTACCGGGCGACCGCCGCGCACCCAGGGCATTTGCGACCATTGCGGAACCCAGCTCCAGCAACGCGAAGATGACCGGCCCGAGGCGGTCCGGGTACGAATGGAAGCTTACGAAACGAGCACCAAGCCGCTGACAGAATTTTATCAGCAACGCGGCCTGCTGGTGACCATCGAGGCGGAGGGCACACCCGAGGAAATTTACCAGCGCACCCTCACCGCCCTGGGTTGCGTCCGCAATGGCCAGGTGCGCCAGCAATCGTACACCAGTGCGAATTGACTCGAAATATCCCCTGTAAACACAGGGGAATTCCCTCCCCCGGCCGACCCCCGCCAACCACCGGCAAGGAATGTGAACCTTTTGCCAAGACCCGTGTAGTAACGTTCCCGCCGCAGGATTAGACTTTCTGCAAGAATTGTGGAATCAGCCATCCAAAAACATTTGAACTCGGCAGCCGTCAGGCATGTGAACGGGAAAGGTCCCGCCGCGGTGCCGGAAACGGCCTTTGGCAGCCCGCGCGACTTCCTGCACAACCGTTTTGTCTATGCGGTGATTTCGGCACGGGCTCACGGTTTGTCACTGGGCGTCAACATGAACCCGGACAAACATTGCAGTTTCAACTGTCTTTATTGTGAAGTGGACCGCCGGACCCCGGCTCGCGAGACCAGACTGGACGTGGACGCGATGGCCGGCGAACTGCACAAAACCCTGACCTATGTGCTGGCGGGAAAATTGCACGAACGCCCCTGGTATTCCTCCTTGTCGGACGAATTGCTGACGCTGCGGCACGTGGCCCTGAGCGGCGACGGCGAGCCGACTCTGGCGCCCGATTTTGCCGAGGCCGTCGAGTCCATCGTGCACATCCGGGCGTTGGGTGAATTTCCTTTTTTCAAAATCGTGCTCATCACGAATGCCACCGGGCTCGATCAACCGCAGGTGCAATCAGGGTTGAGACATTTCACGAAGTCCGACGAAATCTGGGCCAAGCTTGACGGCGGCACCCAGGCCTTTTTCAACCGGGTGGACCGGACGGAAGTGTCGCTGGACCGGGTATTGTCCAACATCCTGCTGGTGGCGCGCCAGCGTCCCGTGATCATCCAAAGCCTGTTCACGGCCATCAACGGCGAAGAACCGCTGGCGGCGGAAATCGAAGAATACGCCCAGCGCCTCAAGGAATTGAAGGCCGCCGGCGCAAACATTCCGCTCGTCCAGATTTACTCCGCCACGCGGCCGATGTTTCACGCGGACTGCGGGCATCTGCCGCTGAAAACGCTTTCCCACATCGCGCAGACCGTGCGCCACGTCTCCGGCCTCAAAGCCGAAGTATTTTAAAGAACCCGGGCGCCATCCCCTTGGTTGAGAGTTCGATGTTTGGAGTCCCGGCTTCAGCCGGCCCCCCAGGTGACACAGACGTCCCGCAAAGCCGCCAAGAGCGCAAAGAATGTCCAACCGGGCCGCGGAAAATCAACCGCGAAATACGCGGAATACGCGAAAGGTAGGGCGCGTCACTGGGCGTTCTCACCACATAGGTAACACATGTTCCCACG
>CAZKTW010000071.1:0-14244 GCA_964555775.1 uncultured Bifidobacteriaceae bacterium
TGGCTTCGAAAGCCGGCAGTGGAGCAGTGGCGGCCCGGGTGGATCGGAGCACCATTCTTCCAGTCATTTGGAGCGGTTTGCCGCCCGAAAGCGGCAGCGGCAAAATTGTTCACACCATCACGGCAAACGGCATGGAGTCGAAATTAATACGCCATACGAATCAATTCGTGACTGAACCGCTCGCTGCCGACATCTACATCCTTTATTTTGGCACCCGCGATGGCGATGGCGTTTACCTCACCGAGGATGACCGCAAATTACTTAACCTGGATTTGCCGGCGTTGCACGAGCTGGCGGTCGTGAACCTGGCCGGTCTCGTGCCCGGGATCATCCATCCAGAGCCTGAAGCGCCTTTCACCATCAAGGCCGGCGGGAAATACTCAGCCAGCCTGCTGCTGGCCGACAAGCTGTGGGACAAGGAGGCGTCGGCCGTCCGCGGGGAACTGATTGCCGCCGTGCCGTCGGGCAATGTATTGATTTATACCGGCTCCGCCTCGCCCGGGGGCGTCGAGGCGCTGCGCAGAAAGGTGCAGCAGGTTTATGGCGGCAGCCGCGACGTGGTGATTTCGACAACGCTGCTGGTGCGCCGGAACGGGAAATGGGAAGTGTTCAAAAACTGACGTTCCGCAGCCGGCAAATCATCACATGACGCAAACTTGTTCCCACAGTTGAAACCGAAATGAAGTTCGTCAACTCAGGCCTGCACGTTGAGCGCGCTTCCCGTGCTGGTGGATCCAGTGGTCGAATCCGTGGCGCTGCTCGAGGAAGTTGAGGAGGAACCGTCATTGTCCCCGTCGTTGTCAACGCGATGGTGATGTCGATGGGCGTCCGGAACTTGTATTTTCATCGCACCTTGCATGTCTTTGACCAGGGTTTTGAAGGCGTTCTGGGCGCCGGCGGCATCGTTTGATTTCAGCGCGGATTGGAGCGCGCTAAGATCATTGCCGAGCTGGCTGTTATTGCTGAAAAGCTGGCTCAACGGGTTTTGCCCGCGGTTGCTTTGCAAAGAGCTTTGAAAGGCGGTCAAGGCGTTCTGGGCAGAGGTTAAATCCCCCGATTGAATGGAACTGCCAATGTTTTTGAAATCGTTGAACGTCTGGCTGAATGCGTTCTGGGTGGAGGCCTGATATGTATTCGTTGTCGAACTGATGCTGGATATTGTCATAAATAGGTGCGGCCAACCGGCTTTTTGCCGGTTTCTACCTGGGTTGTCGGATGGAAATGCAATAACTTGAGGAATTTATTTGCGTGCCGGCTTCTATTTTCGCGGCAAAATGCCCGGCCGTGATCCTGTTCCCGCAGTTGAAACCAAAGTGAGATCGGCGGCTGTGGCGCCGGCCAAAAATGGCAGCCGATGCAACCGGGTTAAACCTGACGCTCATCAAGTTTCCACCTGGCGCACCGGCTGCCGCTCAAGTTCCCGAAGCCGGCTCAAGCCGTGACGTTGAGCTTGCCGCTCTCAGCCGCCTCGGATTGGGCTGAGGCCGCCGAGGCAACCGCGCCGGCGCCATCATCGGCATCGCCGTCATGATCGGCGCGTCGCGCGGGTCCGGCGCCGGTCGTGGCTTGGGGTGGATAAGGGCTGGTGGAGGAGACGTTGGCTATGTTCATAAGCGTATGTGTTTTTGTTTATTATTAGACCATCCACCCAACCTATCGGAGGGTGAAGAATTAACTTGAGGGATTTTGTCTGCTAATGGAGTTTGGGCGGGTGATTTATGGATGGCTCGTGTGGGCTGGTGGTTTCCCCGGCACGGAGGCGCCCGCAAAGTGGACTGGTTCCCGCAGTTGAAACCAAAATGATTGGAGCGCCGGTCTCCGACCCGGCGTGTGCAGGTTGGTGCCCGGTTCGCGCCGGGTCGGAGACCGGCGCTCCAGCCCCGTGCACGCGATGGCGTCGCTACTCGCGAATCACGGCTGCGTTACTACTATTGACACCGGATGAGGTAGTACCGCTGCGGGAAATTTGGATCGAGCTGGTTTGTGAATTTGGAGCAGCCGATACCGTCAAAGGTATTGGTTGCCACCACCGCCCAGTTCGTCCAGGGCAACGTCAAATTTGTGGAGGCCAGCACGTAATACGTCCCGCCCACCGTCCCGTTGGTGCAATTGAGCACCAGGTTGGTTCCCGACAACCCAAAGTTGATGTGCGGCGGGGGAGGCGGCGCGTCAGCCGTAATCGCGACATCGTCGATGCAAACACCGAATCCATACTTTGCATTACCCTCAAAGCCGACGAAGTAGGTGTTGTTCGGGTTCGGCAGCGAAACCGTCTGCTGGGTCCAGGCGGCCAGATTCGTCAGGTAGGTTGCCAGCAAGGTCCACGCTCCGGTGGGAGACGTTTTGTAGTAAACCCGGAGTTCATCCTGGTCCGCAAACCATGATTCCATGCAATGCCAGAAGGTCAGTTGCGCATTCCGGGTGGACGTTCCAAATTGGATCATCGGCGAGACCAATTTGGTTTTGTGTTCCAACGAAGCGTGATAAAACAGAAGCGCGTTACAGCTGCCGGCATGGGCACCGACTGGATGACCGCCGTAACCCCCGCCTTGGAAGGTCCAGGCTGCCGTGCCGGTCACATATTCCTGCGTCCAACCATTGGGGATTGAACCTGCGTTTTCGAAGCCCTCCGTGAAGGGCACTCCAAAAAACGTGATCGCGGAACTGGCTACCCCGCTGGAGTAACTAGGACCGGAACGCACAGACCAGGCTCGATAATAGTATTTGGTTCCGGTGGCCAGCCCGGCATGGGACACACTTGTTGCACTGCCGTTATAGAGCACGGTGCCGCCACCGGAGATCGAGCCCCCGGCGGAGTATGTGCCCGTTGGAGTTCCAAAAGTGGCGCTGGTATTCCAAGCCACCAGGACATTGTCGCCGGACGGGTTCTTACCCCAGGACAGATCGATGCGGGAAGAACTGGCCGGGGTCGCCGAAAAGCTGGTCGGATTGTTGGAGTCGGACGACACAAAATCGACCGCCCATTTATTGCCGGACGTGGCTGAATAATCCGTGGAATGGCCGGTGGTGACGATCCTATCCGTGAAGGGGTAGCCGGCTTTGCTCACGCTCACGGTATAGGTGGAGGAAACGGGGATTCTTGCCAGAGCGTAGATTCCGCGGGCGTTGCTCGTGGCCGTGTACGTTCCACCGCTGGAGCGCGTTGCCGTCACTGTCGCCCCCGCGACCGGGATCCCACTGCCATCCGTGACCCGTCCGCTGATGATCTCACCTGTGCCATTGGTCCAGACGTTGTAAATGCATGAGTCAACCGAGTTGAATGCATATCCCGCGTCAATGTTCGGCAGATTATACCAAGCGGTGTAACTCCCCGACCAGCCTAGGTTCAAATGATGGTAGAGGGTGGACAGATTGTAACCGTATCCATCACAGACGATGGCGTGGCCGCTGCCGCTGGCAGTGGTGATGCCAAACAATACCGGGCAGCCGGCATCCAGGTTGGGATTCACCATGCCGTTCAATCCGGGCCCGATAGTCACGCCGCTGTTCTCTCCACAGACGGCATTGGCATAGTCAAAAGTATTGACCAGTGAACCTTGCACCGCGCTCATGTACGCGCCGGATTCTCCGTTCCCTCCCATATTATATTGCATGTGGACTGAAACGCCGGCATCGGCACACAACGCACCAATAGCTTGCCGTTGTGCGAGTGTGCTGGAACCACTCGGGGACAGGACCATATTGTTCCAATCATACAGACCTCCCGTGCCATCGCCTCCGCGCAGGCTCCGGCTTTGCGCCACGTCCGTCACATAGATGGTGAAAGCGGCCGTGCCAACACCGTTAACGGGGTATTGCCAGAATCTCATGAGTTGGGCCATGGCCGTGGCCACACACCCGCAAACATAGTTCGCGGAAGACCCGGCAACATTCGGCGGTGTGTAATAGTTGTAGCAAGCGTTCCCGTTCACGGTTGACTGGCTCCATGTGGTCTGAGTCAACGGCGCGACCCGGACATCCGAAACGCTCGAAATGCCGAGCTCAATTGCGGAGGCACTTTGTTCCATGGTTTTGAGCAGTTCCCACTTGTTCTTTGCGGCCAGGGACGAACCCTGGGCGCTGAGGGCTTGCATCCCTTTTACCTTGGCGATCCGATCGGGGAGATCATGGCTGACCAGCGCGCCCAAAGGATTGTTGGTTGAGGGATCGAACTGACCGCTGGAGGCGAAACCAACGATTGGTTCAATGAGGTCCTCCGCCGCCACAATAACAAAGCCATTGGGGTCCAGATCCGCCACATAATAAAGCGGTGTTCCCTGAGCATCATTAAACGTCTCCATCCGTTTAACCAGCTGCCCCATTTTCGTTTGGAGGGGAGAGGGGTCTGCTTTAAGCCAGCCGACAACCACGTCCCTGGCCTGATCCGTGCTCACGGGGTTGCCAAACGCCTTCTGTGGTGAAGCCATCCACAGGATAAAGAGGAACAAGGTTTCAAGGGCGAGAATGATCCGGCTGCCAACGCCGGCCCGACGAGGTTCGTATTCCGATTTCTTGACGTTCACTTGTGGCTTGTTGGTTTTCATAAATGGATGTCTCCGGGGCAGGGCGGTTTGGCGGGGTTGGTTTCCAGAGCAGTTGCCGGACAGGAATTTGTGCGCAAGGCGCACGTGAGACGACCAGCGCTGATGGAAATTTCAACCGGCATCATGCTGACGCCAAAAAAGCGACGTTCAAACTTCATAGCCACTTGTTTCCCGACCGGCGGTCAAGATGAGTTAGGGCCCATACTGTCCCTGTCCCTTCCCGCAGCCATCAACCTCTGCATGTGATGGACTCAACCTGCAGATGAAACCGGACCATCATAGGGCAGGTTTTCCGACAATCTCGGGGCAACGTATACAACCAACTCACCGCCAACAATTCGTCCCGGACAAATTCAACAACAAAGTATCATTATTGCTGATTTATACAATCATTATTATAATAATATAGAATATTCCTCAAACTACTTACTATCGATTCAACCAGCTTATCCTGAAACCGTTATCCGTCGAACTTCCTGCGATGAGGCTACTGCGCTCGGAGAATTTCAAAAGGGCCAGGAAAGCATCCTTGACGTCAACTGTTCCCGGAGTTGAAGCCGAAATGATTGGAGCGCCGGTCTCCGACCCGGCGTGTGCAGGTTGGTGCCCGGTTCACGCCGGGTCGGAGACCGGCGCTTCACCCCATGCACGCGATAACGTCGCTACACGCGAATCGTTGCTTCGCTATGATTATTGGGACCGAATGAGGTAGAACCGCTGCGGGGAATTTGGATCGAGCTGGTTTGTGAATTTGGAACAGCCGATGCCGTCGAAGGTATTGGTTGCCACCGCCGGCCAGTTCGTCCAGGGTACCGTCAAATTGGTGGAGGCCAGCACGTAATAAGTCCCGAGCGCCGCCCCGTTGGTGCAATTGAGCACCAGGTTGGTCCCGGACAACGCCATGTTGATTTGCGGTATCGCGGGGGCGCTGGCGGTAATGGCGACGTCGTCAATGCAAACGCCGTAGCCATATTTCACGTTGCCTTCAAAGGCGAGGTAATAGGTGCTGTTGGGATTTGGCAGCGAAATCGTCCGCTGGGTCCACGCGGCCACACTCGTTGTGTACGTTGCCAATAAGTTCCATGTTCCACCGGCGGCGGTCTTGTAATAAACCCGCAGTTCATCCTGGTCCGGTGTCCATGCTTCCATGTAATGCCAGAAAGTCAGTTGTGCATTCAGGGTGGAAGCTCCAAAATTGATCATTGGCGTGACCAGTCTGGTCTTGTGGTCCCCATAGGCACCAACGAACAGGAACGCGTTGTAATTGCCTCCATGGGCACTGACCGGGTGGCCGTAGGAATCTCCAGCCTGGAAAGCCCAGCCCACGGTGCCCGTCACGTATTCCTGTGACCAGCCATTGGGGATCGAACCTGCATTTTCAAAGCCCTCATTAAAAGGTACTCCAAAGAACGTGGTCGCGGAACTGGCCACGCCGCTGGAATAGCTGGGACCGGAGCGTACCGACCAGGCGCGATAATAGTATTTGGTTCCAGGAGCCAGGCCGGTATGGGATACGGTGGTCGCACTGCCATTATAAAGCACGGTGCCGCCGCCGGCTATCGAGCCGCCGGCAGAGTATGCTCCCGACGGGGTCCCAAAAGTTGCGCTGGTGTTCCACGCCACCATGACATTGTCGCCGGATAAATCCTTCGTCCAGGACAGATCAATGCGGGAAGAGCCTGCCGATGTCGCCGAAAAACTGGTCGGATTGTTGGAATCCGACTGCACAAAATCAATGGCCCATTGGTTTCCCGAAGTGGCGGAATAGTCCGTGGACTGGCCCGTGGTGACAATCTGGTCCGTGAAAACGTAGCCAGTCTTGCTCGCACTCACCGTATAGGTGGAGGAGGCGGGGATTCTTGCCAAGGCATAGATTCCGCGGGTATTGCTCGTTGCCGTGTACGTCCCACCGCCCGAACGGACGGCTGTCATTGCAACTCCCGCGACGGCAGTCCCGGCACTATCTGTGATCCGTCCGCTGATGATCTCCCCCGTTCCATTGGTCCAGACGTTGTAAATGCATGAGTCCACCGAATTAAATGCATATCCGGCATCAATGTTCGGCAGATTGTACCAAGCGGTATAACTGCCCGACCAGCCCAGGTTCAAATGATGGTAGAGGGTGGACAAATTGTAACCGTATCCATCACAGACGATGGCGTGGCCGCTGGATCCGTCAGTGATGCCAAACAACACCGGATAGCCGGCATCCAGGTTGGGATTCACCATACCGTACAATCCGGCTCCAATGTTCGCGCCGCCAGATTCTCCGCAGATGGCATTGGCATACCCAAAAGTATTAACGAGGGAGCCCTGCACGTCTTCCATGAACGCGCCGGATTCACCGCTCCCTCCCATGTTATATTGCATGTGGACTGAAACGCCGGCATCGGCACACAACGCCCCAATGGCTTGCCGCTGGGTAAGCGTGCTGGAGCTGTTTGGGGACAGGACCATATTGCTCCAATCGTACGGACCTCCAGTACCATTGCCTCCGCGCAGGCTCCGGCTTTGCGCCACGTCCGTCACATAGATGGTGAAGGAGGCCGTGCCAACGCTGTTGACCGGATATTGCCAGAACCTCATGAGTTGCGCCATGGCCGTGGCCACACATCCGCAAACATAGTTCCCAGCGGTTCCAGCAGCATACGGCGGCGTATAATAGTTGTAGCACGCGTTGCCGCTCACGGTTGATTGGTTCCACGTGCTCTGGGTGAGGGGCGCGACCCGGACGTCCGAAACGCTCGAGAGACTGAGTTTAATTCCGGACACATTGGCTTTGATACTTTGAAGTTGGACCCACTTTTTTTGAGCGGCCAGGGACGAACCCTGGGCTTGGGCAGCCTGCGTGCCTTTCACCTTGGCAACCCGGTCGGGGAGATCATGGCTGACCAGTGCGCCCAAAGGATTGTTGGTTGAGGGATCGAACTGACCGCTGGAAGCGAAACCCACAATTGGCTCGATCAGGTCGTCCGCCGCCACAATAACAAAACCATCAGGATCCAGATCCACCACATAATAAAGCGGCGTTCCCTGGGCATCATTAAACGTCTCCACCCGATTGACCAGTTGCCCCAGTTTCGTTTGGAGGGGAGAAGGGTCTGCTTTAAGCCAGCCGACAACCACGTCCCTGGCCTGATCCGCGCTCACCGGGCCGCCGAACGCATCCTGCGGGGATGCAATCCATAGGAAAAAGAGAAACAGAGTTTCAAGGGCGAGAATGATCCGGCTGCCAACGCCGGCATGTTGAGGTCTGGCGGCTAAATTTCGGATGTTCGTTTCTGATTGGTTGTTTTTCATAAATGTTTGTCTCCGGTGCGGGGAAATTTGGCTGTCTTTTCAAGAGCCGTTGGCGGACGAGAACCCGTGCTTCGCGTGGAAAAGGGGCGAATGACGCCGATGGAAGTTTCCATGGACATAACGCCGGCACCAAAAAGGTGACGTTTAAGCCTCATAGCCCCTTGTTTCCCGTCTTGCCGCCAAGATTGAGTTTAGGGTCCATACTGTCTCTTTCCGCAGTTGCCGTCAGCCACTTTGGCGACGGTTTCAACCAGCGGATGAAATCGGACAATCGGGGAGCAAGCCTCCCGCTCAACCCCGGGTTTAGCTCACACGATAATTCACGTGCAGTCTATCACTTTATCTGATTTTATCAAGCATTTATATTTAATTATTATTATTCTTATGCCTACTGCATGCTTGTCGGATTGAAGGTTTTTGGAGACGACGGGTGCTATTTTTGATCAGGACGCTTCGCGCCTCAGAAAATCGTCGAAAAGTCCGGCAGGTCTCGGACTGCGGCGGCCCTGCGCCGCTTTTCCCAGCCCATCAATATGTGCCAAGGTTATTCAGAATTGCCATAGGCCAAATTTTAGGGACTCGCAGAACTCGCCCCTCCGGAAGTTTGGTTGCCGGCAAATTTCTTCCGCTCGGTGAGGTGGCCGCCGAGGTCGAGCGCAATTTTGAGTGCGACGAGCAGGAGCAATCCCACCACCGGCGAATGCAGGGCCAGCATCAGGAATCCACCGCCCAGGATGGCAATATGCAGTACCACAATGCGGCCATAGGGTTGCTGCATGAGCACGGGTAGGCTGGCGCGCCGGTATTCCCCGTTGCCAATGTAGTTGGTCGCAAAGGAAATCCCGCGACTGATGGCCAACCCGAGAACCGCCCAACCCAGGTGATATTCCTGCATGACGTGCCAGAAGGTTTCTGGCGTTGGAAATCCCATTCCGTGTTGCATCCCGCCGCCAAAAAGAGTGACCACAAAAATTCCATGAACGAAGGTAAACATCCCGTAATGCACGCAGAAGAAAGGAATGATGAATAGCTTGCCGGCCCAACTGAGGGGTGATTCCGGATTGGCCGTGAGCATTTTTAACACATTGAACACGCCGACGATGACGTTCTCGGACCAGAACAAAAACATCAACGGAAAGACTTCCCAATGGAGGCAGAGCACGCCGAACACGGGCACCAGGTTCGCCAGCAGGAGGGCAATGACCGAGGGTCGGCGCCAGTCGGCGCCAGAGGTTTCACTGAAAATTTTCAGCGGGTTCACGCGGGAGAATTACCGATGAAACGCCTGAATGGCAAGCCGGGCGTCGTTGCCACCAACTCTTGCAGACAGGCCAGAAAAGCGGGGCCAAAGCCACCGCACTCCAGACGCTGGCGCGACTGCCGGACATCACAGGACTTCGCGAAGCGTCTGGAGTGCGGCGCGTTTACCGCCGCTTTCCACGACGGACAACCTTGACGGAACGCAACCGTGGATTAATTGTCCGTGCTCTGATCATAGCCAGGTTTTCAGCCGTTCACGCAAAACCTGCCGGGCGCGATAAAGCCGTGATTCCACAGCCTTGGGAGTGGATTTCAGAATTGCCGCCGCTTCGGCCACGCTGAGTTCCTCCCATTCGCACAGCACGATTGCTTCGCGCAAATCCTCGGGCAATTTGCCGACCGCGACGCGTACCGCGGCGGCACGTTCGGCGGCGAGCGCCTGTTCGTTCGGCGCGGGATCGTTCGCCGGCAGCGTGCTGCCGATGGTCTGCTCCGCTTCGCCGGTTTCGGCTTCGAGCGAAACGTTGGGATGCCGCGACCGCCAGCGGAAATGGTTCCGCGCCAGATTGGCGGCGATGGTGAAAAGCCAGGTGGAAAATTTTTCGTTGGGCCGGAAACTGGCGCTGGCGCGGAAGACGCGTACGAAAGTTTCCTGCGCCAGATCATTGGCGTCGTCCTCGTTGCCAACCATCCGGCAGAGAAAATGAAACACCGGCACGGCGTGGCGTTCCATCAAATCGTTGAGTGCCGTGTCCTGGCCCGCGGCCAATCGTTCCATGTCCGCCCGGTCACGGGCGCCAGCTTGCCGCGCCGACTCGTCGGGCCGAAGGGAATCGGAGGCGGAAGCCTCCGGCGAAGGCTGGGCATCAGGGTTGGTGATGCTCATGGTCCATGGATCCGGACATGGAGGATTCGGTTTGTTCGTGCAGGCCGAGCGTGAGCCGTTGCATCTCGGCCAGGTAACGGCGGCCCTGCTCCGGCGGCATCGTCTGGCTGACTTCGGTGAAATGTTGGAGCATCTGCGTCTGACATTGGGCGCGGAGCGCAGCGAGTTCGGCCAGTTTTTGTTGGGCCGCCGGACTGACGTTTGTCGACCCGTTCAACGCCGTTTCGAGTTCCGATTTTTTGGCGGCGATCCTGGCGCACATCTCGGCGCATTTCGGCAGATAGCCTTCGTGCAATTTCTGGATGCGTGCCATTTCAGCATCACCCAGATGAAATTCGTCGCGCAGCCAGTTCAGGTCATCCGTTGATCGCGTCATCAGGCAGGCTTGCTGGCCGGCAAGAAACGAGCCGCCGAACACCACCACGCACAAAGCCAGCGCGCCCAGCAGAATGACGAGCGAACGGTTCATGCCGTTAGCGCAATGAATTGGGGGCAACCACCGCCAGGTAGCGCGCCTGGGCATCCCGGTGCGCCATCTGGCTGCCTTCGTGCATGCCGAGCGTCGTGCCCGCAACAATCATTACGGCGGCGGCGGCTAGCGCAAATCGCGGGCGCAACACCAGTGCCGCCAGCGCATCGAACCAGGCAAGGCTGCCAGTGGATGGCGCCGGCGCTTCGGCTTCTTCGATGCGGCGCCAGACACCTTCCTGGAAACGCGGCGGCAACGTCGGGCCCACGCGCGACGCGCGCAACAGTGTGCGGAGTCTGGCGTCGTTCGGGTCAGGATTGATATATTCTGGGTTCATTGGATCAAGGGCGGCGGAGATCAGGTCCGCCGCCCGTAATTTACTGTTTTTTCATGTCAGGACAACCGGATTGTGGTTGCCAATTCTGCCGGTTACTTCAGCGGCGCGATCGTCACGGTGTTGCAGCCGGGCATGCTTCCGGGATGCTCGGCGCACGCTTGAATGGTTTTCGGGCTGCCGTTCATATTCTTGGCACAAGCGGCGGCGGGAGTCACCTCGGTGTTGGTGCCAGCGACAGCCGTGGTTTGGTTGCCCGCGGCGCGCGGCGAAACGATCACGATACCGGTCGTGTCAACCAGATTCGGATCATTGTATGTGCCGGCAAAATGTTTGACCTGATTGCCGGCAGCGCGGGGGCTGAGAAACGCGTCACTGGCATTGGCATTGAAGGTGATTGCAGCCAGGGCGGCCGCGCCGATTGTCGCAAGGAGGATTTGAGTTTTCATATTAATTTTCTTTTTATTTTTGGGTGGCGCTTCATTGCGCCGCCGAATGCTGTATAGGTATTACCCCGGCACGCCCAAAACCCCTCAAAATTCCAAAAGGCACTGAAAGGATTAATGAATCCGCGGGTTTTCGCGGGAATAGCAATGAATCGGTATGAAGCCTCTAATTGGAGGATTGCGGTTGACTCAAGATGAGCCAACCGGCTTTTGCATCAATGATCACGGTTTTGAACCGGCTCAATAAATCATTACCAACCAATCCGGCTTCACCCGGGAAAATGGCATTACCATGAATGCCGGTCGGCACGTGCTCGAACCGTTTCCCGCCAAGGAAAACGGTCGTTTCAGCTTGCGGGATGGCCAGTTCAGTGAGACCGATGGCCGGTCTGTCGGATCGAGGAGTGGTTTTTATGTCCGAAGTCACCCATTGCAAGGCAGTGGCGCAACCAGTGTCCAGGCGCATCCATTGCAGCCTCCGGTTGTTGACGCGGATCGGAATACAGAGGCTGCTGTCGCAAACCTTCAACGGAAGCATCGTATCAGATTTCACCGCGGAAACTGCGTCGAGGAACCGAAGCTGATGCGATGCAAAATCAATCTCCACCACCCGCCCCTGGATAAAGTCGGCTCCCAACAACCCATCCAGTGGCCGTTTGCAGGAATGCGAGAGTTTGCTCAAATCCAGCGCCAGGTACTCTGAAGGCAGGTCCAGGCCCCCCGCCGCCGTCAACCGTGTCGGCCAGTAGCCAGTCATGGTCGCATGCACTCCCTGCACACTGATTGAGTTGCCGGTCTTGAGGCCCAACGCCCTGGCCGTGTCATTGTTGATGACGCTGAGGCCGGCGCCGGTGTCGAAAAGAAAATTCAACGGCCGGGCTGATTGCGGAACCTGAACCTTTATCCAAAGCAAACCTTCGGAGTACTCGAAAGGGATCGTCGTCGCAGTTGGCGATGCCGTTGGCATTCCGCCGAAGGCTTCAAAACAAAACAGAAATGCGCACAAAAAAAATCGCATGCAGGTCTGTAATGCAACCCCGGTGCCAATGGCGCGTCGTCTTCGTTATCCCCAATAAATCAGGCATTTATAATTTCTCAAGCTGGTTTCTTTGCTGGTTTTGGTGGTGCTTATTAAGCACGACGATCGAAACCGTTCATCTAAAAATCCAGAGGTTTGGCAGGCGAGGTCCCCATAATCCACGGTCGGGTTATACCCCATGGCACCTTGAATCCGCCGATGTAATTGTGTCTCAACTGAAGCAATGCGGTCTTAGCCGCGACGATTCGAACCAATAATAAACAAAAATGGAAAGAGACAAAATTATGATGAGCTATAACCGATTCTACAAATGCCTCGCGGGTTTTGCCGCCGCGTTGGCCGTCATTGCGCTGGTATGTCTGCCCAGCCGGGCGCTGGCACAGGAAAAGCAAGCCACAAAACTCATGCCGGTGCATACGTATGAGGATCTCCAAAATGTCGAGGTGGGAGACACCATCGTGATGACCTGTCCCAAATGCAAGACCACTTCCGCGCAAGTCGTGGAAAAGAGCTTCAAGACCGCCACACCGGATGAGTTGAAAAACTTGACGGTTCACCTTTGCTCGAGCTGCGATACCAAGCTGGTGACCAAAGGCACGGGCAAGCAGGCCCAGAACGTGTTGGTCCACACCTGCAAAGTCTGCGGCAGCAAGGATGTCAGTTGCTGCGTGATGAAGAAGGGAAGCCTCCCTACTTCGGGCATGTAAACCAAACAAGCCGAATTTCCAAATCGTATTCCCGGCGGAAATCAGATTTAGCCTGCCAGGTAACGTCTTGCAAGCGGTCCGGACAATGTTCGGTCCGCTTTTTTCATCACTGAAAATGGGGCTTGGCGGAAGCCAAAAGCGAACCAAAAGCATGAAACAGCACATGATAAACCAAAATATCCCCGCGGAGGGAGACCACCAGAAATTTTCGAGGGAAACAACCCGGTGCGGTGTATTAAGAAGTGGGCGACTTCAAGCCGCTTAAATCAGGTGGCCTTAAAATCGCCGCCATAACCAAAAAGATTAACATGAAATTGCAAAATAAATTATATCTATTCGCGATGACCGCCGCAGCCTTGTCTTTGAGCGCCGCGTCGGGCGTCGGGCAAGTGTTCAGTTACGCCGACATTGTGAGTAACCAGGCTATCGCCGCCAGCCCACGAGGCAAGGAGGCGTTCCCGTGGTTTCTAACTGCCGGCAACGAAACAATTCGTTCCCAAGCGACCAGCGCGAAATCCAAAAGCAAATTGGACATGATTAAGGAGAATAGCGCCCTCGCCGCCAGCCCGCGCATGAAGGAGCTTTACCCGGAACTCCAGCGCAGCACAGAGGAATCAATCCAGATAGCGCCCCTCAAGTAGGCTGGTAACGTCGCGCATTCCTCAATCCGGTGAGTGCCTCGACGTTGATTCATTACGCAAAGGGTCTGCGCCGGCACATTGCAACAATCGCCAATGCTCATCTTTGTCAATCGTCGGCAGTTCCGAGTTTCGATTGAGCGCGAAGACCGTGTCGGCGGTTGAGGAGGATATACCCCTTTTGCCATCATGATTGCTTGGCAGACACGACACTTGCATGTTTCAACGGGTTTGCTAACTTCAATAATCGGCAAAAGTTTGAGGGGTTTTGCCGGCAACGGGGTAGAAACAAGTAACGGGCGTTCAACCGGACGCGCTGGAATGAACAAACCAGAGACAAGTAACAGGAACAATTTCAAATTATGAAGCAATTCAATCGTATCGTTAAATCTCTCGTCATCGCCGGATTGGCGCTGGCGGCCACCGCGTTGATGTCCACGGCCACCGCGGCCGACACCAATTCGGCGGCGGCCACCCCGCCCAAACCGGATAAACTGGCCACCTGCCCGGTTTCCGGCGACAAGCTGGGTGAGATGGGCAAACCGTATGTCTTTGTCTATCAGGGTCAGGAGGTCAAATTGTGCTGCTCGGGTTGCAAAAAGGATTTCGACAAGAACCCGG
>CAZKTW010000072.1:0-1443 GCA_964555775.1 uncultured Bifidobacteriaceae bacterium
CCTCCTTGCCGGTGATGGATATAAACGTCACCGCGCCGGGTTTAAATTCAACCGACCGAACAGCCTCGAAGCCATCCGGAATTTTGACGATTCCCTGGATAAGGTTGACGATGGTCGGATGTTCCGGAGAAAGCATGACCGCTGTGGGGATGCCGCGTCGCGTCAGCACGTTGGGCTCGCACGAGGCTTTGAGACCCTCGGCAAAATAGCCGCAGACCTCCTCCAGTCCCAGGCAGCGGCTGCGGCCATTCCACGGCGGGTTGTGGCGGCCTTTGTTGTCTATCCAGAATACAGTCGTTGGGAGCACCTCGGGATCTTTCAGTGAGAACCAGAGGTAACCATCCTGCTGGACGCTCGCCGTTATCCAAGCCGGGGTGCCGTCCCAGACCGGCTTGCGGCAGATCGCCAGCAAGTCGGTAAACCCCGTGCGTTCCGGAAATAGAGTGGCATCGGCCTGTGCGGGGTTTTTCCAGAGCAAAGGCACGTTTCGCAAATCACTGAACTCCTTGCCAATGTCAAAAGACTGATACTGCCCCTTCTGTGGATCGCTGAAAAGCACCGGACACGTCATTCCAAAACTGAACGGGCTGGTCGCCACGCGCAAAGACCCCTCCTTTTCTGGAACCGCCAGCGTGGCATGATGACCGATCGGCATTGGACCCTTAAAACCAGACAAGATTTCCTGGGTGTAAATTGCATTCTGCCCGTCCACCAGCCTGATCCATTTGGTGATATTGCCCGAAAGCAACCGTGGTTTGAATGAAATTTCAAGGAAAGTCACGCGGCCGGTTTTTCCATGTCCGAGCAAGTTCCACACCGCACCGGGTGGTTCGCCGTGAGGCGGATAGGTTTCACCGTCGGCCGGAACCGCATTGGCACCAAAAGGCATGCAGAAAAAATCCCCGCGCAACGCCCTCTCTATCGGCAGCGTGTTGTCCGCCAATTTTTCAGCGTGCCAGGGGGCTATAAAATAGGGTTGCACGGGTGCGAGGCTGGCACGGCAAAACGTGACCGGAGCCATCTGTGCTCCCAGCTGTGTGACGGCCAACTCCACCTCATCGTTGCCAATCACCCATGAAGGCTGTGAGGCAATTGTTTCCACCCTGATTTCATCCTTGGGCATCGGCGTTGCCACCTTGGACCCGGCTCCGGTTTCCGCTTCCCCAAAGGCAGACGCGACCCAGGCGACGAACAGAAACGTGAATGAGTATGGGAAGTGTTTCATTGTTTTTCTCCGATAACAAAGTCCGAATTAATTGACTTTTGCCTGCCATATTCTTGCGGTGGGCCAAGTCATTTCCCCGGCGCTATTTGTTGGCCGGCGAAACTGCCAGCCGTCCGCTCTTTGAAAGTCGGGAGCGGGATCACTTTGTGCGGCCCCGCTTGATACCAAAAGGCCACGGTCGTGTAGTCATCGGCGTCGCTGGTGGTGGGCGTGCCGTT
>CAZKTW010000072.1:1543-3506 GCA_964555775.1 uncultured Bifidobacteriaceae bacterium
ACATCCGATATATTGCCCCCGGCCCGACGTTTCCATGATTGTGTGCAAGCCGTTGGTGACCGGGTTGCTTCGGCGCCACTCGCAGTGCAACCGGCTTTTCTCGGCGGCATAGGCCGCGCTTCCCTCGAAATCAATGCCGTAGGCCACTTTTTGCGAGTAGTCACGGTCGCCATCGTTGGCCAAAACAAACCGCGCCCGCTTCGAGCAAGGCATCGGCAAATAGCTCATAAAACAGGAGTGATTGATCTGCATCAGCGTGGATTGATAATCAACCTCTCGACCGCCAATCGCTCCAAAAAAATCCGCCAGCGGCACCTGGATGCTGGGCTGGGTTTCATCGTCCCAGAACACTTCTAACACCAATCCCGGATACCATCTTCCTACCGTGTCATCGGTGATATAGAAATAGGTCACTTTGCCGGGACCTTTGAAGTCAGCCAAAATCAACTCTCCGCCTTTGGGCACAATTATTTGGCGAAAATCCATCTGGCTGTGGGTGACGCCGTCCGTAATGCGATACAGTTCGGAGGGAGTTTGGGCGGTGACGTTTGCCGGCAGCCAGAGGACAAGATTCGCAACCACCCAGACCAGGACGAAATCAGTGCAGAAGGTTACGGTACGCTGCTTGAAAGCATTCATGAAACGGGCTGAACCCCTTGTTTCCGCGGGGCGTGGCCGATACCATTTTGATGCGTGGGAGCCTCAAAGACCATCTGGTCAGCGGGCACCTCCAGGCGCAACGTCACGCCATAGTTCAAACTTTTCACAAACGGCAGCAGCAGCTCCAGCACATCCGGTTGCTGGAAATGCTCCGGCTTCGTGTCCGGGTGCGGATAATAGATATAACCAGCCACGGCGATGCCGTCGGGACACATCACCCGCACATCAAAAAACGAAAAATCCTCGGCGGGTTCCGTGGGATGCCATTTCACGTTGGTGAAGGTGTGCCGCGCCTTCACCACGCGATAACCAAGCGGCGCAATGCTGACGTTCAAGGTGCCCAGATACAGGTGGCTGATATCAAATCCGCGCTTCTGGAAATGCGGGGTTTGCATCCGCAGCGTGCCGCCCGGAAAACGCGGATTGCCATTGAGACCGGAGGCCACGCGATGCCCTTCAACGAGGCGGGCGGTGATCATCGGTTTATCTTTGGAATTCATATTATTCAAGCTCCTCATCAACGCTTGAGCCGTTGTTGCATGTCCTCCAGCGCCACTCGTTTGGTTTCCGGGAAAAATTTCCACACCACAACAATTTGAACGATCATCATCACCGAGAAGAAGGCGAACGGCAGCCCAGCGTTGGGTTGCCCCAGATTGCGCGCCACCATCGGAAAGATTCCCGAGATGAGCATGGCCATGAACCAATGGGTAAAGCTGCCCAGCGTCTGGCCTTTGCTGCGGACGAGGTTGGGGAAAATTTCGCTGATGAACACCCAAATCACCGCGCCCTGGCCGAACGCATGACAAATCACCATGCCGCCGAGCAGCCAGACCAGCCAGTCGGCGTGGAGGTTGCTGTTAAAGATCCAGGCGACCAACCCAAGGCTGATGGCACCGCCGATGCTGCCACAAATCAGCAATGGCTTGCGGCCCACCTTGTCAATGATGGCCATGCCCACCAGGGTCGAGATCAAATTGACGACCCCAAGAATGACGGATTGCATGGCGCTCGCATGCTTGTCGAATCCGGCCATCGCGAAAATCTGATCGGCATAATACCAGAGCGCGTTGATGCCACCGAGCTGGTTGAACATCGCGATCGTGATCGCGAGGAAGACCGGCTTGCGGAGGGATTTAACAAAGAGCGGCGCAGCTTTGCCGGTGATTTCTTCGCGCAATGATTCCTGGATCGCGGTCATCTGACCGGCCACGTCGGCCACGCCGATTTTGCCCAGCACCGCCGCCGCCTCTTGCCGCTTGCCGTGCATCATGAGCCAGCGCGGACTGCGTGGAATGAAGAA
>CAZKTW010000072.1:3606-14210 GCA_964555775.1 uncultured Bifidobacteriaceae bacterium
CCTCTTGCCGCTTGCCGTGCATCATGAGCCAGCGCGGACTGCGTGGAATGAAGAATAGCATCGTCAGAAATGCGAACGCCGGCACCGCCTGAACGCCGAGCTTCCAACGCCATTCAGTGGCCGCCAGTCCCATCGAACCAAGAAAATAATTGGAACCATAGGCAATCAGCACGCCGAGCACGATGTTGACTTGAAAGCACGCAACCAGCCGTCCGCGCCAGGATGCCGGCGCAATTTCGGCCAGATACATTGGCCCCAGCACCGAACTGGCACCCACCGCGAGTCCGCCCAAAAAACGGGCGATGACAATCATCGCGAGAGACGAGGAAAAAGCGCAGCCGATGGCACAAAGCAAATAGAAGGCGGCGACGATCTTAAGACAATCCCGGCGGCCATAGAGGTCGCCCGGTTTCGCCGCGGCCAGCGAGCCGACCGTTGCGCCCAACATGGCGGAAGCCGTCATGAAACCTTGTTGTCCGCTGGTGAGAGAGAACAATTTCACCAGATCAGCCTGGCAGCCGGAGATGACCGCCGTATCGAAGCCGAAGAGCAGACCACCCAGTGCTCCCACCAGCGTGGCACCAATCAGTGCCGGATTGATTTTCACCAACGCGGCATCAATTGGCTTACCGGTCAGGTCTTTTTCGAGCGGAACACCGGTGGGGTTGTTGGATGAATTCATGTGCTATTAATGAATTTGAAGCAATCCTGAGCAAAGGCAACGCAAGAATTGACATCTTTCAACAAAGATGTCATATCTGCAAGAAGCATGTAATTGACAACTTTTGCCATGAATAGTTCATCAAAACACCGCGCCATCTCACGCCAACTGGCCACGGAAATTATCGTTGGAAAGTATCGCCAAACCGGCCGCCTGCCCAGCGAGATGCAGCTGGGAAAGCGTTTCGGCGTCTCCCGCCCCACCATCGGGCGGGCTTTGCGCGATCTTCAAGAGCAGGGCCTCATAGATCGTCGCAAGGGTTCCGGCACCTACGTCAGTTCCGGAAAAGAGCATGCCCGTGACACCCATTCCGCCATTCCGCAGCTGGGCATGATCGTGCCCAGCCTGCGCCACACGGAGATTTTTGAGTCCATCTGCGGAGAACTTGCCAGCCTCGCGCGGGTTAATGATTACGGCTTTTGGTGGGGGGCAAGCACATCCCCGATGAACGAGACAAAAATGACGGTGGAAGAGGCGGAGACGCAGTGTGCCCGGTTCATCGAACGCGGCGTGCTGGGAGTTTTTTTTGTCCCCTTCGAGCACCAGACGGACCGCGAAGCGGCAAACCGGCGCATCACCGAACGCCTGCGACAAGCCGGCATCCCGGTGGTCCTGCTCGATCGCGACATCGGCGCTTTCCCCAATCGCAGCACATTTGATCTCGTGGGCGTTGACAACTTTGCCGGCGGCTACCTGCTCGCCGAGCATCTCATCAAACTGGGGGTGCGCCGAATGGCCTACGTCATGCGCCCGCTCACGGCCTCAACCGTGGATGCACGCATTGCGGGAGCACGCATTGCCATGCTGGCTCACGGGTTGGAAGCGCCACGGCCATTTGTCCACTCCGGCGACCCCACGGATTTGAAGTTCGTCCGTTCCTTCGCTCAAGCTCACCAACTGGACGCCGTTCTTTGTACCAGCGACCACATCGCCGCCCAACTCCTGCAAAGCCTGACCCGCCTCGGCCTTCGCGTTCCCAAGGATCTGAGAATCGTGGGCTTCGATGATGTGCGTTTTGCCAGTTTGCTCACCATTCCCCTGACCACGATGGAGCAACCCTGCCGCGACATCGCCATTACAGCCTTTAACGCTCTCCGTGAGCGCCTCAAAAACCCCACCCTGCCGCCGCGCACGCTGATGCTGACCCCCCGCATCGTGGTGCGGGAGAGTTGCGGAGCGTATCTGCAGCCGTCGCAGCAGATATAAGCGCATTTTCGGAGAAAAAAAGCAGCCTCGTTCACAAAACTTGCTCCCACCTTGGCAAAACACCAAAATCAGCTTCCGGCCGAACAGCCCAGGCTCGAAACCGAGGTTGATTTCTTGAAGGTCAACAAACCGATCGCCGATGAAGGCCGGTGCTCCCGGAGATGAATCTTTGGCCCGATCAACCCTTCCGGGTTTTGCCAAAAAGGCGCTCGTATTCAAGCATCACGTAGCGATCGGTCATCCCAGCAAGATAGTCGCACACGGCACGGTGCCGACCGGCCCGGCGGATGCGCTTGCGGGATTGTTCGCCGATTTTGGCCGGATGCTTGAGGTAATAATTGAACAGGTCCGCCAAAAGCCGGTTCGCCCGGATATGCGGCTTGTTGACGACCGGATTGTAATAAAGGTTCCGGTAAAGGTAGCGACGCAGTTCCAAATTCAGTTCACGGCGCTGGGCGCTGTATTGAACCAGGGTTTTCGGCCAAAGCCGGACCGCATCGGCGGAATGAACGCCGGCGGCGCAAATGAGCTGTTCGCTGTTTTCCACCACGTCCCGGATCTGCTGGTCAATGATGGTGCGGATGATGTAGTAACGGCGGCATTCATCGGGCAAATCGCCATGCTCCTTTTTTACGAGCCGGGCGGCCTGGGCCCAGATCCGCACCTCGCGGCGCAGCAGTTTCTCGGACAACAATCCGGAATCGAGTCCATCGTCGAGGTCGTGGCTGTAATAGGTGATTTCGTCGGCCAGGTTGGCAATCTGCGCTTCGAGCGATGAATTCTTTGCGTCAAAGCCTTTCCGCTTGCCGGGATGATCGAAAGCGGTGTGGTGCTTGACCAGGCCTTCGCGAACCTCCCAGGACAGGTTCAGGCCGGAAAAATCCGGATATTTCTGTTCCAGTTCCTCAACGATGCGAAGGCTCTGGCGGTTGTGTTCGAACCCGCCATGGCCCCTCATCAGGCGCCCGAGCACAGTCTCACCCTTGTGGCCGAACGGCGAATGGCCGAGGTCGTGCGCCAGGGCAATGGTTTCAGCCAGGTCGGTGTTCAGCTTCAGCGCACTGGCGAGGTTGCGCGAGATGGCGGCAACTTCAATCGTATGCGTGAGGCGGGTGCGCAGATGGTCGCCGGTGCCATTGAGAAAAACCTGCGTTTTGTATTCAAGCCGGCGGAAGGCGCGCGAATGAATGACGCGGTCGCGGTCGCGCTGATAATGCGTGCGCCACTCGGGCGGCACCTCCGGATGTTCACGACCGCGCGTGTCGCCGCTGAATTGCGCGTAAGGCGCCAATACCTGTCGTTCGATCTGTTCCAGTTCCTGCCGGGTACGGGGCATATCCAATCTAATACAGAATAAAAATCATCCAGGTCCATTGGCCGCAACCAGCTCCTGCACCTGAATGCCGCGCAATTCGAAGAGCCGGCGGATGGTGTCCTCGATCAGGTTGTTCGGGCAGGAGGCGCCGGCCGTCACGCCGACGGTGATCTTGCCGGAAGGCAGCCAGTCGCGCGTTTCAATCTCCCTTTTGTCATGCTGGTCGTAATGGCGGATGAGTTTGTCCGACTCCATTTTGGCGGCGTTCTTGATGAAATAGGTCGGCAGCTTGCCCTCACCCATTTCCGCGAGGTGCGACGTGTTCGAGGAATTGTAGCCGCCGATGACAATGAGCAGGTTCATCGGCTCGCGCAACAATTTCTGCAACGCATCCTGGCGATCCTGCGTGGCGCCGCAAATCGTGTCAAAAAAACGGAAATGCTCATCGACCTTCTCCGCGCCGTATTTCTTAATCATGGCGGCCTTCAACCGGTTCTGCACCTCCTCGGTCTCGCCGCGCAACATGGTGGTTTGATTGGCCACCCCCACGGCCTGCAGATGCTTGTCCGGGTCAAAACCGTCGGAGTAGGCGCCTTTGAACTTGTCCAAAAACTCCCGTTTGTCGCCACTGCGGATGATGTAATTGCAGACATAATCCGTTTCCTCGAGCGTGAAGACGACGAGGTAGTGTCCGCTCCCGTAGGCGCGCGCCTGGGAACTCGTGGCCTTGGTTTCCTCGTGCCACGACTTGCCATGGATGATGCTGGTGACCTGTTCCTTGGAATACTGGCGGACCCGCTTCCAAACGCTCATCACGTCGCCGCAGGTGGTGTCCACGAGCACGCAACCTTTTTCCTCGAGCCGTTTGCGGGTGGCGACCTCGGTGCCGAAGGCGGGAATGATCGCGACGTCTCCGGCCTGCAGCCGCGCCAGCTCCTCCTCGGTCGGTTTGGGCGAAATGATCTGGATGCCCATGTTGCGGATCTGGTCGTTGACCTCGGGGTTGTGAATGATTTCGCCGAGCAGATAAATGGGTTTGTCCGGCGGAAAAAATTTTCGCGCCGCGTAGGCGAGGTCAATGGCGCGCTCGACCCCGTAACAAAAGCCGAACTCCTTCGCAAGTTTGACCGTGAGGTCGCCGGCGGAAAGCACGTGGCCATTGGCCCGGATGCGTTCGACGAGCTGGCTGCGATAATGCGAGAGCACCTGCGCCTGCACGGCCTCCATGATATCGGGCCGGCGGAGATTGACTTTCTGGGCAACGGGCGCTGGTATTGACATGGCGGAAACAATGTAACATCGCCCGCGACGTCGTCCAGCCGGAAAGCCGGGGGAAACACAACCACGGATTGATGGATTGATGGATTAAGGGATTAATGGATGGGTGTGAGCGTGCCTCGCAACACCCATGCCTTGCTTCACTAATCCAGCCAACCAATCATCCATTAATCCGGCGTCATTGTTCAACGGCGGCCACGGTCGCGGCGAATTTCGTTGCGGTCACCGCCACACCTGCGATGATTGCCGGGCGTCGGAGCGTAGCTCAGCCTGGCTAGAGCGCGTGGTTTGGGTCCACGAAGTCGCAGGTTCAAATCCTGTCGCTCCGACCATTTTATTCTCCCCGGCTGGTCAAATTTATTCACCGGATTGTTCACAATTTTTCCCCACTTGGGCGCTGGCTAAAATTTCGTTTCATGGGCAAAAGAAAACAGAAACCGCCGGGCCAGCCGCCTCCCGCTGAATTTTAATTTTCCGCCGCAACCTGTTGCAAACTCAAGGGTTTTCACCGTTCCCTTCCGGAATTTTTCCGGCTGGCATCGCCGCTGCTAAATGCGCGCTGTGCCAATCACAGCCATGCACAGACCAGTACCACATGCTGCCCGCGAGGCGCGGGCGGAAGCTGAGTTGCGCCGGGAAGCCGGACGCACGGGTTGGCCCGGAGAAGCGCAGCTCAAACATACCATGAACCAACTATGAAGAAAATCGAAGCCATCATCAAACCGTTCAAATTGGAAGAAGTCAAAGACGCCCTCAGCGAAATCGGCATCGAAGGCATGACCGTGAGCGAGGTCAAGGGGTTTGGCCGCCAGAAGGGCCATACTGAAATCTATCGCGGCAGCGAATACACCGTGGACTTCCTGCCCAAAATCAAAATCGAACTGGTCGTGGCGGACGGCCAGACGGAAGCCGCGATTGGGGCGATCGTCAAGGCGGCCAAGACCGGCAAGATCGGCGACGGCAAGGTGTTCGTCGCCGCGATTGAACAAGCCGTCCGCATCCGCACCGAAGAGAAAGGTGATTCGGCCATTTAAGCAGTTAACCCAACTTGAACCTCACCCTAAATAATAAAATGAAAAGATATCTTTTAACCCTTGCTTTGATTGCAACCACCGCGTTCGGCGTTTACTCGTCACGGGCGGATGACACCAATGCGCCGGCGTCCACCAATGCCGTGGCGGCGGCGGCTCCCGCCACCCCGCCACCGTTGCCGGCCGCTTCGATCGATCAGCGCGTTGCGGCACTGGAGGCCTACATCTCAAACGGTGATCCCTCGGCGCCGTTGAAGGACACCAACGGCAACATCACGGTGCAGGATCCGATCATGGGCAGCCTGGTGAACAGCACCGGCGGCGCAGCCCCCTATCCCGGCCCTGGCCATAATGCCTGGCTGCTGACCAGCACAGCGTTGGTGTTGTTCATGACGCTGCCGGGTCTGGCGTTGTTCTACGGCGGTCTCGTTCGCAAGAAGAACGTGCTTTCCGTGCTCGCGCAATGCTTCCTGATCACCGGCCTGGTGACCATCCTCTATGTGGTCTGCGGTTACGGCATGATCTTTGGCGGCACCGGCGCGGCGGACAAGGAAGACTTGGTCAAATGGGTGGTTGGCAGTCCGAAAATATGTTGGATGATGGCCAACGTGACTTCCGCCCCCAATGGCAATTATTCCTACTGGGTTTCGGAAAATGTCTTCGCCATGTTCCAGATGATGTTCGCCATCATCACTCCGGCGCTCATCGTGGGTTCCATTGCGGAACGCATGAAATTCAAGGCCATCCTCGTGTTCATGACGCTGTGGATGTTCATTGTGTATTTCACCCAGGGCCACATGGTCTGGGGCATCAATGGATTGATGAACGGCTGCTGGAACGCCAACGCCAAGATTCACGGTCTCGACTTCGCCGGTGGCACGGTCGTGCATATGACCTCCGGCTGGACCGGCCTGATCTTGTGCATCATTCTCGGCAAACGCCTGGGCTACCCGAAAGAACCGATGCCGCCCCACAGCATCGTGCTGACTTATATCGGCGCGTCCATGCTCTGGGTCGGTTGGTATGGTTTCAATTCCGGCAGCGCCGTGGCCGCGGACATCATCGCGGCCAACGCCTTCACGACCACAACCATCGCCACCGCGGTGGCCTCGTTTGTATGGCCGATGTGGGAATGGATCGTCAAAGGCAAACCCAGCGTGCTTGGTTTCTGTTCCGGCGCGGTGGCAGGCCTGGTGGTAATCACCCCGGCTTGCGGTTACGTGTTGCCCTCGGGCTCAATCTGGATTGGCATCGCTGCCGGCACCATTCCGTGGTTCTTCTGTTACAAAGTCAAAGGCTGGCTCGGAATGGATGACGCGCTGGATGCGTGGAGCGTCCACGGCATCGGCGGAATGACCGGCGCCATCATGACCGGCATGCTGGCCCGCAATGCCGCCAATCCGAATCTGGCGACCAACCTCAAGGCCTATGTGACGGACTCATGGTTTCAACCGCAACTACTGGAGCAGTTGAAAACCGTCGTCGTGACCCTCGTGCTGGTTTTTGTGGGCGCGATCTTCTGCGCCTATATCACGAAATTGCTCGTGGGCTTGCGACCGACTGAGGAAGTCGAAGTGGCCGGCCTCGACCTCGCCGAACACGGCGAAGAGGGCTATCATAGCTAAGCCATAAGAAGTCTCGCACTGCGCCGGTTGCTGGTGAAAGCCACAACCGGCGCAGTTTTTTTGTGGGGACCACTCAAACCACCCGGATCACCAGCGCGGTAGCATTGTCACGACCGTCATTTTTCACCGCCAGTTCCACCAGACGATGGGCGAGGTTGGCATCCGGCCCGGCGAAGCCAGATGAACGCAGATGTTCGGCCAGGTGACTGTCGTGCAACCCTTCCACCAAGCCATCCGTGCAGAGCAGGAAAATGTCACCGGTCTGGCAGGCGACCGCGCCCACTTGCGGATCCACGAACTGATTGCCGCCGCCCAGTGCTTTCTGGAGGACATTGCGGCGTGGATGGATGCGTGCCTCATGCTCCTTGATGTGTCCGTTGCGCAACAGCCAGCCCACGTGGGTGTCGTCCTGGCTCAACTGCCTGATTTCATTTCCGCGCGCCGGCAGATGATAAATCCGGCTGTCGCCAATGTGGCCAAAGTACATCCGGCCCGGGGTAAACCAGCAAAGGCTCAGGGTGGTTTCCATCCCCACACATTCCTCGTAACTGCCACCGACATAGACCAGCGCGCGGTGGATTTGCCGGAACAACTGCTCCAGCACGGGTGCGAATTCACGGTCCTTCCCGCCGCGCGAACGCTGAAACAGGCGCGGCAGAAGCGTGGTGATCTTTTCCACGGCGATCTGGCTGGCAAATTCACCCGCCTTGGCCCCGCCCATGCCGTCGCAAACGGCAAAGGTGAAATCAAATTGCGCCAGCGGCAACCCGCCGATTTTTCCAAGGTGATGCACTTCCCGGGCGTCAAATCGCAAACCCAGAAAGGAATCCTCGTTGTTCTTGCGCACGCGGCCGACGTCGGTCCAGCCGGACCATTTCAATCCCCCCGTTTTTCCGAGGGCGCGGGTTGATCGAGGCAGCCGGGCCGGTCGTGATGGTTCTGGTTTCATTTCGGCGGGGTCGCTTTGAAGCCCGGGAGAATGGTGGCCAGTTCAAAATCAATCAAGCAAAAGCGCCCGTCGGATGTCCGATAGGTGACATTGCGCATGTCGGGGTCATCGTGACGAACACCGAATTTCAAAAGTTCGGCAAACAGTTCCTTCGCCCGCTCCGCATCCAGATGCTCGACCCGGCTGCCGCAGTTGGTGGTGACGATGCGGAGTTGTTTTTCATCCGCTTCGAGCAGCCGCGGGACAAAATTACAGCCTTGGGCCTCGAGATGGCGCAGGATCAGAACCTCGTTGGCGAACCGCGCCGCCGCATTCGATCCGTGGTACACCTTGATCACCCGGCCATCGTAGGTCAGGTTGACCGTCGCCCGAAGCGTGTCTTTGACTTTCAACATGGGACGGCAGCCTTCCGCTGCCCAGGCCGGGCACTATCGCCGAATCCAGCGGCGATGCAAAGCCGGTTTGTACGACCGTCGCCGAATCAATTTATGCAGCCCGGCTAAATTTCAACAGCCGGCCGGAACCGGTCGGGACTTGTGAATAACCTGCCGACGCGGGAAACTCATTGAGCGATAAGGTGAAAGCGACACTCTTCCCCGTTGCCCACGCAAAGTTCTTGCCCCATGGCACCCGTCCTGCTCAACTGGGCCGAACACAGGTTAAACCACAAGCTTGGTGCTGTTCGGTTGAATAACCTGTTTCGAAACCGACATACAAAATAACAACACTCACATGGCGAAATACAAACTCGAATATCTCTGGCTGGACGGTTATGACCCCGTCGCCAACATCCGCGGCAAAACCACCATCAAGGAATTTGCGAAGTTTCCCAAGCTCGAAGAGCTTCCCTGGTGGAACTTCGACGGCAGCTCCACGCGCCAGGCTGAGGGCAAGACGTCCGATTGCATGCTCAAACCCGTGGCCGTCTATCCCGACACCACCAAGAAAAACGGCGCGCTCGTGATGTGCGAGGTGTTCATGCCCGACAAGGTGACTCCGCACCCGAGCAACGCCCGCGCCACGATTCCCGATGACCCCGGCGCCTGGTTCGGTTTCGAGCAGGAATATTTTCTCTACAAGGACGGCGCACCGCTCGGCTTCCCGCCCGGTGGCGGCTTTCCCCCGCCGCAGGGTGAATACTACACCGCCGTCGGCTACAAGAACGTCGGCTGCATCGCGCGCGAGATTGTGGATACCCACCTCGACCTCTGCCTCGACGCCGGCATCAACCATGAAGGCATCAATTCCGAGGTGGCCAAGGGCCAGTGGGAATTCCAGATCTTCGGCAAGGGTTCCAAGAACGCCGCCGACCAGGTCTGGGTCGCCCGCTACCTCATGATGCGCCTCTGCGAAAAATTCGGCGTGGACGTAAACTGGCATTGCAAACCCCTCGGCAAGGACGTGGACTGGAACGGTTCCGGCATGCACACGAACTTCTCCACCGAATACCTGCGCGAAACGGGCGGCAAGGAGTATTTCGATAAACTCATGGCAGCATTCGACAAATACAAGAACGAGCACATCGCTGTTTACGGCCCGGACAATCATCTCCGCCTGACCGGCCTGCACGAGACGCAGTCCATTGACAAATTCAATTACGGCGTGGGCAACCGCGGCGCATCCGTCCGTCTGCCGCAAACCTTCATTCCCAATGGCTACCGCGGCTATTTGGAAGACCGCCGGCCGAATTCCCAGGGTGATCCGTACAAAATCGCCGGCCGCATCCTGCAGACCGTTGCGACCGTGCCGACCAAAAAGGCGGCAAAGAAATAGGAATTGATCAGCCAGGAGGAACTGGGGAAACGGCGCGGACTCAAGTCCGCGCCGTTTTTGTTTTTTTTGGAGGGCATGGAACCCACGGGTTGCCCGTGAACGTGTGCATGAGGTGCATCCAATTTTGTGCAACTGGAAATCGCCTTGTCCCGGAGGGACATTTTGATAATAGCCCGGCGTTTGAACGCCGGGGTCTGACGGTATTGCAAATGAGTCCCGCAGGGACGACTGAAAATGGCGTTCTCTTTCAGCCGTCCCTGCGGGACTCAACATTTTTCCAACCTTGCCCGGCATTGAAATGCCGGGCTATTCTCTGTTGTTCCTTCGGAACCGAACAGCGGCTCAAACATTGAGTTGCCCCCGTGTGCATAAGTCGCGCGAAAAAAATCTAGACGCTACATCGGATGCTGGCAGAATCCGAAAACAAGAACCAAGCGCGACGGCAGCGTTCGTCCGCGCCATTAACAAACAAAAACCGTTCAAACCTACCGACAAGTTATGGCAACCCCCAAAAGCGTAATTGAAATGGCTAAAAAGGCCGGCGCCAGGATGGTGGACATCAAATTCGTGGACACCTTTGGCACCTGGCAACATTTCACTGTTCCCATCAGTGAATTGACCGAGGAGGTTTTCGAGGAAGGTTTCGGCTTTGACGGCTCCAGCATCCGCGGCTGGAAATCCATCGAAGCCTCCGACATGCTCGCCA
>CAZKTW010000073.1:0-14200 GCA_964555775.1 uncultured Bifidobacteriaceae bacterium
GCCCGCCCAGCAGCAGCAGGTCCTCGAACGTGAACATTTTTTTGCGGATGGCCATCGACAGGTCCGGATTGCGCTCCTCGATGCTCGTGAGCAGGGTCCGGCTGACCGTCTTGTCCATGGCATTGAGAATGTCCGCCGCGGTCGTGACACCGCCGGTCTGGCTCATGGCGCGGGTTTGTTTGACCCCCAGCTTGGCGTTGAGCACGTCCACGACCTTTTCGGCCACCTCGACCGGCGTAGGGGCGAGGGTCGCCAGGCGTTCGATCACCTGGTCGCGCTGTTCGGCCCGGAGCAGGTTCAAGACCTGGGCGGCTTTTTCCGGCAACAAATGGCTGACAATGAACGTGATGGCCTGCACCTGCTCGTCACGGACGAGATTGAAAATATGGCGGGGGTCCATGTCGGCGATGGCCTGCATGGCGCCGCCGACGGGCGCGCGCGTGGAAACGATCCGCCCCAGAATGTCGCCGGCCTTGAAACTGCCCACGGCCTTTTCCAGCGTGTTGCGGGTGGCTTCGACGCCGGCGGAAACCGAGGTGCTGGCGGCCACGGCGACATCGGAAAATTCCTCCAGGATTTCGACCTGCTGTTCGCGCGTGATCAGATTGAAATGCGCCATTTCGCGGGAGATGGCCTCGACTTCACGGGGTTGAAATTGTCGCAGGATCGCCGCGCCGCTTTCGGGACCCAGCATGATCAGCAACGCCGCGAGTTTCTGGGTTTTGTTCAGCGCGACGTTCTCGGTCGCGGCCTCGGTCGTGATTTCAGCAGTGGCAGTCATGGGTCAGGATTCTGGGGTGCGGCCGTTGTTCATCCAATTGCGAATGGCCTGGGTCATGTTGGACGGGTTTTCCTTGATGAGCCGGTTGAGCACGTCCACGGTCACGACCCCGGGTTGCGGTTCAAACGTCATATCACCCGGCCGGGGCGAGTGGCCATGGCCATTACCGTTGCCGTTGCCATTGCCGTTGGTCCGGTAAGCTCCCATCAGCCGGCCCACCGGGATGCCGATGGGTATTTCGTGGACCGGTGTGCGCTTGAAGAGGCGCAACAAGAGGACGAGTGCCACAAGCCCCAACGCCGGGTACGTCAGGTTGCGGACCAGGTTCCACCAAAATTCGTGTTGTTGCTGCTGGTCCAGTTCATGGGTGATGTCGCTGGCGAACTGGTCGTTGAAAGGCAGTTCCTCCAGCGTGATGGCGTCGCCGCGGGTGTTGTCCACGCCGATGGCGCTGGCGACGATGCCGCGAAGCTTGTTGAGCTGGTCCGGGGTCCGGACGACAGCCTTGCGGTCCGCCCCGACGCCCTCCATCTCCGCGGCGACCGTGACGGCGACCGTGAGCCGCTTGATGCCGCCGGCGGACTGCATCTGGCTGCTGGTGGTTTTGCTGATTTCGTACGCCACCGTGGAGGTCACCTTGCGGTTGTTCGAATTGTTCAGGGGCGCGGTACCGGCGGCTGGCGGCGCGTTGGTGCTGGTGCTCGTGTTGGCCGAAATCCCGACGGGCGAGGAGCCGGCAGTGGTGGTGGAAGAATCGGTGACTTCATCATTCTTGGTCTGGGTGCGAATGACCTGTCCTTCCGGGTCGAATTTTTCCTCGGTGTGGGTCTGGGTGTCGTAATTGATGTCCGCCGAGACGCGCACGATGGCCTGGCCCGGGCCGAGGGCCTTTTCAAGGATGTCCTGCGCCTTCCGGGCCAGATATTGCTCGAGGTTGCGGCGCGCGGCCAGCTGGGTGCTGGTCAGGCCGGCCATCGAATCGTCATCGGCATTTTCGGAAAGCACGTTGCCGAGGTTGTCCACCACGCTGACATGGTTGGGTTTGAGGCCCTCGACGGAATTGGCGACGAGGAAGCGGATGGAATTGATGGATTGCGGCTGGAGCTGCGCGTTGCCGCGGACGCGGACGAAGACGGAGGCGGTGGGATACTTGTCCTTGTCGAGCAGCAGACGGTTTTCCGGGAGCACAATCATCACCCGCGCCGACACAACTTCGTTAATCTGGCCGATGGTGCGGGCCAGTTCGCCCTGCACGGCGCGGACGTAATTGGCGCGCTGGACAAAATCCGAAATGCCGAAATTCGGCTTGTCAAAAATTTCAAAGCCGACGCCCTCGCCCTGGGGAATGCCGCGTCCCGCCAGTTGCATGCGCATGGTATAAACCTTGTCTTGCGGCACGAGGATGGACCCGCCGCCGGCGCCGACCTTGTAAGGCACCTTGGCATCGTCGAGCGCGGAAATGACCTTGGCGGCTTCACTGTCGGCAAGTCCGCCGTAGAGCAGGCCGTAGTCGGCGTGGGAGGACCAGAAAGCCAGGGTGGCGAGGCCGGCGACCAGCACAAACGTTGCGGCGGCGACACTGAGGCGCTGGCTGGCGCCCAACTGGCTCCAGATGCCGCGCAATTGGGCGAGAAGTTTGGCAAGGTTTTGATTCATTCAACAATCCTTAAATCTGCATCCGCATGATTTCCTGATAGGACTCCAACAACCGGTTGCGCACCTCGACCATGAGCTGGAAGGAAACATTGGCCTCTTCCATCGCGATGACGGCCTGGTGCAAGGGAACATTCTGGCCGCTTTGCAGCGCGTTCACGCTTTGGGTGGCGAAATTCTGCTGCGCATTGATGTCGGACACCATGTGGCCGAGCATCGTGGCAAAAGAATCACCGCCGGCAGGCTGTGCCGGACCGATTTCCTGCGGCTTCCCCAATTCCGATGGTGCCGGCAAAGGCGCCACCTGGGACGGCATCAGGTCCGTGCGCGGCATGATGCCGGGCAGGCCTGATGAAATTCCCGAAAGCGGCGACATGATGGTGGGTTAAAATCAGTGTTTACCAATGGCCAGGGTCTGCAGGGCCATGGCGCGGGAGTTTTTGACGACGGCGAGGTTCGCTTCGAAAGTGCGCGAGGCCGAAATCAAATCGGCCATTTCCTCGTGAATATTGATGTTGGGCATCGAAATCATGCCTTGGGCGTCGGCGTCGGGATTGCCGGGAGCATAAATCTGGATGGCCGGGCGCAAATCTTTTTCAATGCGGGCAACGCGCAACGTGGGCACTGAGGCCGCGCCATCGGGGTTCATCGCCTGCTGCAGGGCGGATTCGAACACCACCACCTGCCGCTGATACGGCTTGCCGTCCACGCCATGAGCCGTGTTGGCATTGGCAATGTTTTCAGAAATGACATCCAACCGTGTCTGTTCCGCTTGCAGCGCCGCCGTGGTGCTTTGAATGCCCGAAAGAATTTGGATCATAAAAAGGGGGAGAATTTATTTGCCGGTGATGGCCAACCGCATCCGTGACAACATGTTGCTGACGAGCTGGGTTTCGAGCGCGTGGGTCACGCCGTTTTGGTTCAACTGCATCAATTCGTTTTCGAGATGGACGGTATTGCCGTCCCGGCCGCTCGCTACGGCGTTCGGGTCCGGAGCGAGCGTGGGCTTCAGGGCGGCGATTTGCTGCAAATTGCCGGTGTTACAGGCGCGTTCCAGTTCCGTTTGAAATGCGGGCGCGAGATCGAGGCGCTTGTAACCCGGGGTTTCAAGGTTGGCAATATTGTTGGCGATGGCTTCCTGGCGAAGGGCGGTCGCATCCAATGCTTTTTTTGCCGCCAGGTAACCCGCCTGATTGAATAATGCGTCGATCATGCAAAACTTTCCACGAGTGATTAGCAGCGACAGTGCCAGCGGAAAATTTGGCCGAAAATCAGGGTTCCGGACCGCACCGGCGCACCAGGTGGGAAAATGTTACCGGCGGGCCCGACCCAGCTAGGCAAGTGTTGTCAGGCAGAGGACAGAAACGGCGGGAACTGCCGGAGGGCAGGGCGCGTCACTCCGCGCGCGCCGGATTCCGACAATCAGCAAAACAACGAGCACGGAGCGGGCGTGTTGCCCAAAGACCCGGAACGCGGACCTCCGAGTCCGCGCGTTCCCTTTTGCCAATCATTTGGAGCTTTCAATCCGAACTCCGAAGTTGGTAGGGCCGGCACGCTGCGCTGGACCCGCGCCGTTCAGGCGCGGAACTGCGAGGTACATGGCAACTCCGCTTGCACCATTTCTTCCGACCGCTGAACGCGGTCGGGAATAGCGCAGCGCGCCGTCCCTGCCACCCACTGGCAAAGCGGTATTTCGGAGTTCGGGTTTAAAGATGTTCAGAACCCGCGGACATGGCTGTCCGCGCTCCGACTCGATTTGGCTGACACCCCTGAGTGACGCGCCCTGCCAGGGTTGGCTGGTTCCCCTTATTCCGCGTCGGCGGGCTTGTCTTCGTCGGATTTTGGCAGGGTGCCGTTGTATTCGTGAAGTTTGTTGCGCAAGGTGCGGATGCTGACATCGAGCAGCTTGGCCGCATGCGTGCGGTTGCCCTTGCAATAATCCAGCGCGGCGAAGATATGGTGTTTTTCAAGCTCGGCCAGGGTGGACATCCCATTGCGCGGACCGGGAACTGCCGGGGTTGCGGCCGCAGCGGCTGCCGATCCGGAAGACACCAGACCGAGATGTTCGGGTTCGAGCATGCCGTTGTCACCGCAAAGAATGACGGCGCGTTCAACGACATTCTGAAGTTCGCGCACGTTGCCCGGCCAGGAATGATTTTTTAAAATCTGGGTGGCATGGTCGGTAAAGCCCTTGATATGCACGCCATGTTTGCGGCTGAAACGGCGCATGAATTCCTCGGCCAGAGACGGCACATCTTCCTGGTGGTCGCGCAATGCCGGCACACGGATCGGCACGACGTTGAGCCGGAAAAAGAGATCCTGACGAAATTCTTTTTTCTCGACGCTGCTTTCGAGATTACGGTTGGTGGTGGCGATGACGCGCACGTCCACCTTGATGGTGCGGTTGCCGCCCACCCGCTCCAGCTCGCGTTCCTGCAGCACCCGCAGGAGTTTGGCCTGCACGCTGGGCGAAATTTCGCTGATTTCATCGAGCAGAATGGTGCCGCCGTGGGCCAGTTCAAACCGGCCCTCGCGCTTGTTCAAGGCGCCGGTGAA
The DNA here is from genome assembly GCA_964555775.1 of uncultured Bifidobacteriaceae bacterium. Lineage (GTDB taxonomy): Bacteria > Verrucomicrobiota > Verrucomicrobiia > Limisphaerales > UBA11358 > UBA11358. The sequence goes on from CAZKTW010000073.1 coordinate 4,991, forward strand.
CGCGCCGCGCTCGTGGCCGAAGAATTCACTTTCAATCAGGTTTTCCGGAATGGCGGCACAATTCACCCGGATGAACGGCGCATTGGCCCGGGAGCTTTCGCGATAAAGCGCGCGGGCCACCAGTTCCTTGCCCGTGCCACTTTCGCCCTGGATCAAAACGGTGGCCTGCGTGCGGGCGACCTTGCGGATGAGCTGGCGGAGGTTTTCCATGACCGGGTTGCGGCCCAGCAGTTCCTGCTCGCCAGCATCGGATTCCTGGCTCAGGAAACGGTTCACATTCAGGAGCTGGGTGAATTCCTCCGCCTTGCGCAGGGTGATTTCAATTTGTTCATTCGAAAACGGTTTGATGAGGTAGTCAAACGCGCCGTTCTTCATGCACTCCACCGCCGATTCCACCGAGCCAAAACCGGTCATCATGATCACCAACGGCTTTTGCGGGCGGGCCTGGATTTGTTTCAGCAAATCGGTGCCGTTTCCGTCCGGCAGGCGGACATCCACGAAGGCGATGTCGAAATTGTCCTTGTCCAGGTATTCCTGCGCGGCCGCGATGGTGCCGACGGCGGCCACGTCGTAGTGGCGCCGGCGCAGGTAGGCTTCAAGGTTCTTGCGGACGATGGAATCGTCCTCCAGAACAACTATTTTCTCAATGGACATATGCTTGATCGAACGACGGTTGGTTCAAAACCCGGGCTTATCCAAAGTAATACGACAAAATAACGCAGATCTTTCATAAAACCAGATTCGCTGCGCTTGACGGTCTAAACGGATCCGCCCATTCCCCGCGAGGAATGTTGCCGGTAGAGACCGGCGACGAAATGCGGCTGTTGCGCCGCGACCGGAGGCAGATGCTTCGCCGGCACCAAACCACGCCGGAGCAATGCCTGCTGGTTTTCACGGTCCAACAACAGGATCTTCATCAATAAACTTTGAATCGTTTGAAACAAACTTTTAACTTCTTCCGATTGAAAGGTTTGTCTCCGGTTCTGTCGCTGGTTTCGTAGCTTGATTAACGCCGATTCAAGCTCAGGGAGCAAGCATTTTCGCTTTTGACTGAATTCGCTCGGCGCATAGTCATTTCGATCCAATAATGCCCGGGCTTCATGGGTCACCAGGGCCAGAACTTCTTCGCAAATCATGCGAAATGCCTGCAAATCGCCAGCCAGGCTTGTGGAAAAATCGGTTGTAATCAGTGGATTCATGGCAGGGAGGCACTGGATGGCGCATTGGTGCCGGAGCTACCGGGCGAGGCGTTGGCACAAGCGACGGAGCGATTCGAGCGTTCGGCGTTGCCTTCCCAGCCCAGGAAATCGGTGCGCCAGCGGGCCATTTCGAACACGGATTTTTGACCCGGGGTGGCATTTGTGCCCAGTTCCGGTTCCACCTTGAGAATGTCGTTGTAGGCTTCCACGGCCTTTTGCGGCTGCAGGAGCCGTTCGTAAGTGAGACCAATCTGATACTTTACCGGCAGTTGCCATGAAGGCGTGGAATCAAGCTGGGCCAGGTTGATATAAATGTCCAGGGCCCGGACGTAATCGCCTTCCCGATAAAGCTGATTGGCGACTTCGTTGCCGGCGCGTTGTTGCCAATAGGCCCAGCGTTCAGGATGATCCTCGGTTTTCACTTTTTCCTCCTGCAGCAGCAACAACACCTGTTGCAGGGCCTCGCTGTTGTGACCCAGTTGTTTGAATGCTTGAGCGAGGCGAAAACGCACCTCGGGCTGCTCCGGCGCGTCCGGATAGCGGGAAAGAAAATCCTGGGCCTGGCCAGCCGCCTCCTCGTAATGGCTGACGGACATCAGGGAATGAATCAACCGGAACTGGGCCTGGGGGCGGTTCAACGACGGATTATTCTGCTTGATCAAACGGGAATAAAAATCAGCGGCATCGTCAAACCGGCCCATCAGGTAGTGAGTCTCGGCTATTTCAGTCTGGGCTTCCAGGACCAGACCGCTGTAATAATCCTGCCGGTCACTTTTCAATGCCAGGGCCGAGGTCATCACCGCGTAAAATTTCGTCAGCGCCAGGCTGTTCATGCCCATCTGGCGGTAAATCTGGCCCTGACGCAGAAGTATTTCCGGGGTCCGCGGATCATCCGCCCAACGGTCGAGAAACTGGGCGCAAATGGATACGGCGCGGGGCAGGTCATTTTCCATCCGGACCACCGCTCCCAGTTCGAACAAGGCGGCCCGCCGGATCGAATCCGGAACCTTTTCGGCCAGCAAACCCACCAGGATCGGTTCGGCCAGGTTCGGTTGTCCGGTTTTTTCGAGATAACGGGCCGTGGCCAGGAGCGTGTTGAAATTTTCGACCGGGCCCCCGCCGGCCCGAACAATCGAATTGGTTTCCAACGATGGCGGACGCACTGTCGGCGTGAAATCGGCGGGCGAGGCCGGGCCAATTGCCGGCGGGCCGGATTCCAGCGTCGTGGCGACGCCGGCCTGCGGCTGAAGCCAGCCGGCCAGGCAGAATGCCAGAAGCCAGCGGTGACAACCCAAACCGGCGACACGGATAATGCGAGGAGGCAATGACATAATGTGGCCGGATTATTGGGATTTGTAGATGGCCTGACTTTCGTTGACTGGCCTCGCTGACGGTGGGATGAATTCAATCTCCGCCGGCACGAAGACCACGGTCCCATCCGGATTCTTCACACCCGGTACCGGTTTGAAGAACCCCGCCAATATTTGAGCGGTTACCGGACTGGACGACTCATCCGTTTGCCCGGGAAAAATCATTGGTTCCGGGATGGTGTCGGAATTCTTCCTTTCACCTGGATCGGCCGCCAGCACGGAAGCCGTACTGATCACATTCGTCGCCGGCAATGAACTGGCCTTGCTAACAACATCATTGGTGGCGTTGGTCGTGGTTTGTGCAGCCGGAATGAGAATCCCGGTGCCGGCCCCAGGCTGCAGCAACGGCCGCAACGATTTCCAGGCCAGTGACGCGCCGGGATCGGTGGTCAGTTCAAATCGCAACGGTGCCGGGCCGACGCTGGGCAGGTAGGCAATCGCGCCAACCGCCGGAGACACGGCAACCATTCCGGTCACGACGGTCAACAGCACCCCGGCGAATACCCGCATTTTGCCAGGACGGTCCAGACTGCAAATTTTTTTGTTCAAGTTGTCGAGCGTTCCTGCAGGTTTGCGGATTCCCAATCACCGGGACCGGCAACGATGACCCTGCAACCGGTTCATCGGCAAAACTTGCCGGGACTTGAGAATTATTTTTGGTGGCGATTCAAGTTTCTTCCCCGACTGCCGATAATAGGGGAAACTCAGGTTCCAAAATTGTTATCGTGGAAGATTCAACGCCAACAAACATTGCCCGGCTTGATGCTAAGAACATCGAAAAGCAGCTGGCACGTTGTCCGGCCCTGCCCTCGTTAAGCAGCGTCAACAAGTCACTTCAAGGACTGTTGCTGACGGAACAGCGTTATACGGCGCAAATCGCGGAAATCATCCGGCGCGACCCCAGCCTGACGTCGCGGCTGTTGCGATTGGTCAACTCGGTCTATTACGGCCTCACGACCCCGGTCAACAGCATTGAAGAAGCCGTTTTCTACCTGGGCGTCCGCCAGATCCGCCAGCTCGCCATGGTCACCCCGGTCATCGAGGATTTTCAACGGCTCACCCGGCAATGTGCCTTTCCCTGGCGCGAATTCTGGCAACACTGCATTGGCGCGGCCATCCTCACCCGCGAAGTCACCGCGGCTGTCCAAGTCTCCTCGGACGAATCCGATTACGTAGCGGGCCTGGTGCATGACGTGGGCAAAATCGTGATGGCCTGGACGTTTCCCGATCATTTTACTGAAATTCACCGCCAGGCCGCCCTGGCGCGCCGCGACCTCATCGAAATTGAAACCGAAGTTTTGGGCCTGGACCACGCCGAGATGGGTGCACTCTACCTGGAACGGCACCACTTGCCGAAATTGATGGTACAGGCCGCCCGTTTTCATCATCGCCCGGAAATGGCGGACGAGTACGCGCCCACCATTGCGGCGGTGCAAATCGCCGACCTGTTGCTGCGCAGCGAAAAAATCGGATTCAGCGGGAATTGTGTGGTCGTGACCCGGGACCAATGTTTTACCGCTTCCGGCTGCCAGATGCTGTTCCCCAACGTCAGGGAAGGTGAAAACGCCATTGCTCAAGCCTCGCTGTCCCGCACCCTGGAACAGATTCCCAGCATGCTCGAAGGCATGGTTTAGCTGCTTCCTGAAGTAACTTCTTTCACCGCCGCCGCTGCCAGCCATCATCCCCGTCGGAAGCTTTCATCCCGGTTCGCGCCGGGTCAGACCACGTTGTCGTCAGATTCAAATGCCCTCAAAGCTTGCTGGTGAGGAGGATCGCGTCGCGGCCGCCGGTTCGCGTTCCAGCGGCTTCGTGCCCGGACAGGAAAGGAAGGACGACCCGGTTGCACATCCAGTGCAAAAATTAGCAAATAAAAAGCCAAATAGGTTTAGTTAAATTGTTAACAAAGGTCGAAGGTCCTAATGAACTGAGAAACTAATTCACTTAACCAGTCTGCCAAATTATGCCAACCAATTCCCGACCAACCATATGGGAGCATGCCCAGGACAAGGGTGTCTCACGTCGCGATTTTCTTACGGCCTGCGCCTGGATGACGGCGATGCTCGGTCTGCCCGCCAGCGCCGTGGCGCAAGTCACCAAGGCGCTCGAAACCAAACCACGCCTGCCGGTGCTCTGGTTCCATTTCCAGGAATGCACCTGCTGCTCAGAATCGTTCATCCGCTCCTCGCACCCCGGCATCGCGGATATCGTCCTCGACAAAATTTCGCTCGATTACACCGAAACCCTGATGGCCGCTTCCGGCAAACAGGCCGAGGACGCCCTGCGCGACACGATGACCAAATACAAGGGCGAGTATCTCATGCTGGTTGAAGGTTCGGTGCCCACCGCGGACGGTGGCATTTACTGCTGCATCGGCGGACGCACGGCACTGGACATCGTACAGGAAGCCGCTGCAGGCGCGAAAGCGATGATCTGCTGGGGCAGTTGCGCGAGCAACGGCTGCGTACAGGCGGCCAAGCCCAACCCGACCAAGGCGACACCAATTCATGAACTCATCACCGGCGTGCCGATGATCAAGGTGCCGGGTTGTCCGCCCATCGCCGAGGTGATGACGGGAACCATCGTTCATTTGCTGGCCTTCGACCGCATTCCGCAACTCGACGGGCTGGGCCGCCCGAAGGCTTTTTATTCACGGCGCGTTCACGATACCTGTTATCGCCGGCCCAATTACGACGCCGGCTTGTTCGTCAATTCCTTCGACGACGAAAACGCCAAGCGCGGCTATTGCCTCTACAAGATGGGCTGTCGCGGCCCGGTGACCTACAACGCCTGCGGCGTGATGCGCTGGAACGGTGGCGTGAGTTTTCCCATCCAGTCCGGCCACGGCTGCATCGGTTGCAGCGAGGGAAATTTCTGGGACAACGGTCCGTTTTACCGGCACCTGCCTTCCTTCCCCGGCTTCGGCATCGAGACCACGGCGGACAAGGTTGGCGTTGCGGTCGGCGCGGTAACCACCGTGGGCATTGCCGCCCATGCGATTTCCACAAACATCCGCAAACGGCATTTGATCAAGGAAGGGCTCGAGGCGGGCGAGGACGTGCGCGATGGTCGCGCGGAACAGGGCGGCTCCTAAACCAAGGAAAAATTTATGGCTTCTAAACGAATTGTCATTGATCCGGTCACGCGCATCGAAGGCCATCTCCGCGTGGAGGTGGAAGTGAAGGACGGCTTTGTCACCGACGCATTCAGTTCCGGCACCATGGTGCGCGGGCTGGAAATCATTTTGCGCGGCCGCGATCCGCGGGACGCCTGGGCGTTTGCCGAACGGACGTGCGGCGTCTGTACCACGGTTCATGCGCTCGCTTCCGTGCGTTCCGTCGAGGACGCGCTCGGCATCGTCATTCCGCCCAACGCGGAACTGATTCGCAACCTCATGTTTTGCACGCAATACATGCAGGACCACGTCGTGCATTTTTATCATCTGCACGCGCTGGACTGGGTGGATGTGGTCGGCGCGCTCAAGGCCGACCCGGCGAAAACCGCCGCCCTGGCGCAGAGTATTTCCAACTGGCCGAAAAGTTCCGTCGGCTATTTTTCCGACGTGCAGAAACGCATTGCGAAATTTGTCGAGAGCGGCCAGCTCGGCATTTTCGCCAACGGCTACTGGGGCCATTCGGCAATGAAACTGCCGGCGGAGGCCAACCTGCTCGGCGTCGCGCATTACATCGAGGCGCTCGACTGGCAGAAGGAAATCGTCAAGGTCCACACGATTTTTGGCGGCAAGAATCCGCACCCGAATTATCTCGTCGGTGGCGCACCCTGCTCGTTGAACCTGGATGACGCCAATGCCATCAACGCCGAGCGCCTGGCTTACGTCGGCAAATTGCTCACGGACGCGAAGACGTTCGTGGAGCAGGTTTATATTCCCGATCTGCTGGCCATCGCATCGTTTTACAAGGATTGGGGCGCCATCGGCGGCGGCCTCAGAAATTACCTGGCCTACGGCGACCTGCCGACGCACGGCTTTGCCGATCCAGGCCGGTTCAAATTCCCGCGGGGCGTGATTCTCGACCGCGACCTGGGCAAGATTCTTGAAGTGGATGCGCACGATCCGCAGCAGGTCAAGGAATCCATCGCCCATTCATGGTATCAATATTCCGACGGCGACGGGGCGGCGAAACATCCGTGGGACGGCGAGACGAAACTCAATTACACCGGCCCGAAACCACCCTACGACCAGCTCAACGTGGATGGAAAATATTCCTGGCTCAAGACACCGCGCTGGAACGGCCATGCGATGGAAGTCGGCCCGCTCGCCCGACTGCTCGTCGGTTACGGCACCGGCCGCAGCGACATTAAAGAAGCCGTGGACATGGTGCTGAAGAAACTGGACGTGCCGGTCGGCGCGTTATTCTCAACCCTCGGCCGCACGGCGGCGCGCGGCATCGAAACGTACCTGGTCGCCCAGTGGGCCCAGGAATTTTACAGCGACCTGCTGGCGAACATCAAAAACGGCGACTCCCGGACCTTCAACGGCGAAAAATGGGAGCCTGAAACCTGGCCAACTTCGGCCAAGGGCGTCGGAATGAGCGAAGCGCCGCGCGGCGCCCTCGCCCACTGGATCGTCATCGAGGACAAAAAAATCGCCAATTATCAACTGGTCGTGCCCTCGACCTGGAACGCCTCACCGCGGGATGCCCAGGGACAACGCTCGGCCTATGAGTCATCGCTCATCGGCACCCCGGTGGCCGATCCCGAAAGGCCGCTCGAAGTGATCCGCACCATCCACTCGTTTGACCCGTGCCTGGCTTGTGCCGTGCATCTTTACGATCCACAGGGCCGAACCCTCAACCGTGTCACCGTCGGCGGCTAGGAGGCATTATGCAAAAAACCACCCTTGGCCGGGTCTATGTCTGGGAGATTCCCGTCCGGTTTTATCACTGGCTCAACGTGCTCTGCCTGGTTGCCCTGTGTGTGACCGGTTATCTCATCGGTGCGCCGCTGGCCATCCAGCAGGCGTCCGAGGCGTCCTATGCCTACTGGTTTGGCAAGGTGCGTTTCGTCCACTTTGTCGTTGCCTATATCTTCTTTTTCAACTTCCTGTTCCGCATTTACTGGGGCTTCGTCGGAAACCGTTATGCAAACTGGAAAAATTTCATTCCGTTCCGCAAAAAACAGTGGAAGGAAATCAAGCAGGTCATCGCCGTGGACGTCTTGCAGGCGGACAACACGCCGATTGAGACCATCGGCCACAACGCCGTCGCCGGGTTCACCTACTTCATGACCTTCCTGGCGTTCCTCTTCCAGTGCGTCACCGGCTTTGGCCTTTACGCCGCGATGAGCAAGTCCTGGTTCGCCCATCTCTTCGCGTGGATCGTCCCGCTGATGGGCGGCGATTTTGCCGTGCGCCAGTGGCATCATGCCTTCATGTGGTTTTTCATCCTGTTCGCGCTCGTCCACGTTTACATCGTGTTTTATCATGATTATGTCGAGGGCCGCGGCGAAATCTCCTCCATGGGCAGCGGCTGGAAATTCATCGAGAAGGAATACCATCCGGTGCTCAAAAACAAAACCACTGACGGTCAAAACAAGAAATGAATCTCGTTGCCGAAAAACAAAAAACGCTGATTCTCGGCGTCGGCAATCTGCTGATGGGCGACGAAGGCATCGGCGTAGCTGCCATCCGGCACCTCGAAGGCCAGGGGTTTGCCAGGTTTGCGGAGCTGGTGGACGGCGGCACCAGCGGCTTTCATCTGCTTGGCCTGTTCCGCAACCAGCAGCACCTGATCCTCATTGATGCCGCAACGGATGACAAACCGGTTGGCACCGTGTCCCTCATCCGCCCGCGCTATGCCAATGATTTTCCGCCGACGCTCACCGCGCACGACATCGGATTGAAGGATTTGATTGAATCCGCCGCCCTGCTTGGTTACTGGCCAGAGGTGGATTTGATCACCATTTCCATCGGCGACCTCGACTTGATGACGATGGAACTATCCCTGCCGGTCGCCGCCGCGCTGCCTCAAATCGAAATCCTGGTGAGAAGCTGCCTTGAAAAAGGCATCACCGCCGTGAAGCCGGTCCCTGCCCTGCTCACTTCTTCTTTATTGCCGACTGCTGCTCGACAATGAAGTCGAGCCAGGCCTTCATCCCCTCGCCGGTTTTGGACGACAGCTCGAAGATGCGGGCGTGATGACTGACACGTTTTAAATTGGCGAGCGCCAGGTTGCGGTCGAACCCGGCTGCCGCCGCCATGTCGGATTTGGTCACCACCGCCACCTGGGCCGAATGAAACATCGGCGGATATTTCAGCGGCTTGTCCTCGCCTTCGGTCACCGAAAGCAGCACCACGCGCAAATCCTCGCCCAAATCGTAATCGGCGGGACAAACGAGGTTGCCCACGTTTTCAATCACGAGCAGGTCCAGGTTGCCCAGATCGATCTGGGCGGAAGCCTTGGAGATCATGTCCGCGTCCAGATGACAGACCGTGCCGGTGGTGATTTGCACGACGGGAATGCCGGCCGTGCGCAGCCGCGCGGCATCGTTGTCGGTGGCCAGGTCGCCGACGATCACCCCCACCCGCAAACGTCCGGCCAGTTGCGCGGCGGTTTCGCGGATGAACGTGGTCTTGCCCGAACCGGGCGAGGAAACCACGTTGAGCACCAGCAATTTTTTGGCGCGGA
>CAZKTW010000074.1:0-14138 GCA_964555775.1 uncultured Bifidobacteriaceae bacterium
ACGGTCGTATCCAGCGTGTTCGGAAAACAATTGCCGAACATCCACGCCAGTTCCTGGTTGCCAATGGACGACTGAACTTTCTTAATTATCTTCTCTACGGCAACACTTTTAAACTTCCGCTTCGCCTCCAACACGCGCACGACGGGAAAACCGTTTTCCGCTGCGAACAAATTTGGCGCGAGCACCGCCGCCGAGGCGAACAGCGCGGTGTGCTGCAGGAAGCAGCGGCGGGTTATGTGATTCATCATGGCTTGGTTGGAATTCATGGTTTGGATTCGCAAATAACCATATCAGTTCCACAGCCATTTCCATGTGGCATGAAACGGCCACACGTTCATTGTAGCTGCGCGGGCCGCAGCCGCGCGTCATCAAGGTCGAGCCGGTAAGCCATCTGGTTGTAATCGTAAAGCGGCGTGGGCTGCAAATGGTCGGCAAACGACAGGAGGAAATCAATTTTTCCGTCCGATCTAGTTGCTCTTGGCACCGAGGCGGCCAGCGAGGTATTGCGGATGGATTCTCTTCGGTTCATTTTTGAATCGGGTTGCGAATCACTCTTTCGTTTCATGTGCCCCTGACACGGGCGCGGCTGTGTCCGACGAGGTGCTTGGCGTCGGCGCCACCACCTGCAAAGCTTCCAGCGAGGCGATGCAATCCCATGAATGCAGATTTGTCCCAGCCGGGGTTTGCTCTTGCCATTGACACCAGGACAGGTTGTCCGAGGTTCGCCTGACGTTCCAGCCCGCATTCGCGTTATCCTGCAACCACGGCTGATAGAGGCTTTGCAGTCCGCGATCCCTGACGAACCTGGCCATCCACCGAAAAAAGATCGCATTGAAGCCGGAATTGTTACCCGCAATGCCATATTGCGGCAGAATCCCCGAATCAGTCAGGCGGTGCCTGGTGTAATTCGCCGCCAGCGTCGCGTCATTTGTCTGTCCCAGAAAATTAGCCAGGCCGATGAAAGTGCCTTGGTTGTAGGTTGATGTCCAGGTATGAATCCGGCCGTTCAGACCGATGCCATCAGACACCGCGCCGGTGTCGGGATTAAACAGGATCGAACGTTCCCATTTGAAAATATTGCTGGCTTTGGCCAGATAGCTGGTATCCCCATAAATCTGGTAAAGCAGACACGCGGCGATGCCGCCGGGGCCATTGACACAGGCGTTTTTCGATTGGTTGGTGGTTGTCCAATACAAGCCTCCACCAAGCTTGGTGTCCCAGGCCCGGGCGAATACCATATCGAAATTCCATCGGGCAATGTCCTTGAACCTCGGGTTGCCGGAAACCAGATATCCGCGCGCAAAGGCAATGCTGGCCCACAGGCAATCATCGTTGTAAATATTGGATGACCAGTTGGTCCCGTTTTGTTTTTCAAACCCGTTGAGCAGGTTCACGATCATCACTTGATGGTTCGCATTGGACTTCCACTCGTAGGCATCAATGACACATTCGATTTCTTCCGCCTGCATCCAAAAATCGGCGATCCCTCCGGTTTGATCATTCTTGAAATATCCGTTGGTGCCGTTCAATGAATAATAGGCCTTGGTGTATGAGTTAAAAATCGTGTCGGCGTCGTTCGCGGTAAAAGCGAAAGCTGAAATTCCGGAAACCATCCAAACTGCGACGCAGACGAGGCCGGCAATTCTCATGGCAAACAATAATGTGTTGAGACCTCTGCAAAACGCATAATTTGGCCGGAGCGCGGAGCATCGCTCCGCGTGAATCGTTTGGATTACCGGCGGAGCAATGCTCCGCGCTCCGTCGGCCAGCGACTTTTGCAGAGGTTTCGTGATGTGAATATTCATCCCGTTATTCAGTAATGCACCACCAATTCGCGGGGCGCAGCTTCATTTTCAAAATGAATCCAAAGCAGCCGTTCGCGGGCGGAGTATTCAAAAGTGGCCAGGCTCTTCCCATCCAACGTCACTGACGCCGGGGCCCGGGTTGATTCCAGAAGCATGATCGCCGGGGTTTCGCCCACACCTTCGACGGTGAAACTGACCTGATCCTGTGATTGTTTCTGGAGCACCGTTTTGCACGCGGAAGCCAGCAAATGCAGCTGGCCGGCGCGAGCGGCATCAAGGTCGAGCAAAAACCAGCGGGAACCCGGAACAATGGAAACGTCGGTTAGAACGCGCAATTCGGAGTCGAACAAATTGACGAACCGTCCATGCAACGAGTGCGGTTTGCCATCCACGGATTCATCCAGTCCGGCAGCGACGGTGTAAGGCCCGCGGCGGAGCAAAAGATAATTTGTTTCGCGCCAGTTTAGCCCGGCCTTCCCATCAGCGAGTTGCGTTGCCGCCACAATCCGCTCCGCGCCTTCCTTGCTGGCGGAAAATGCAACCGGTCGTTCGCGCAACCAGATCAAACCGCCTTTGCCAACGCGATTAAATTGATCGGAGGCAATTGAATCTGTAATGCCCAGTTGTTCAAAAAGATGTTGGCGTGGCGTGACGAAAGTATTCCCGTTGCTGTTCCACCATTCCCGGACCTTCAGATAGGGATCGGCATCCTGATCACAAAAAACCAGGACGCCACCGCGCTTTACCCAGTCAGCCAGTGGCGCGTGAACTTCAGGCGACAAAGGTTTTTGCCCATCGTAGCTCAAAAGCAAAACGCGGAATCCGTCCAGATAATGAGGCAGGGTGACATTTTCCAACTGGACGGGTGTGACGGGCAAGCCGTGTTTGAGGAGCGGCATGGCCAGGCCATAAAAATTGCCAAGGTGCGGATCGCTCGGCGTCGGCTGGCCCCGCTGGAACATGAGCGAATCGCTGACGAGCACCCCGATGCCGGTCGTCCCGCAATCCCACTTCACGCGCGACTGCTTCAGGTTGTTGAGCGTGTTGAAGACCGTCTGCAATTCCGTCGCATAGGCTGCTGGGATGGGCTGTCTTTCCGCCGGCGCGACCGAACGCGGATAACGGCCGCCAAAAACCCGTTCCGGCCACGGGGCGACCTCAAATTTCGAAATCTCCGGCTGGAACAATGAAGCCGTCAGGGTGGATTCCCAATTGCTGCGATAATCCGCCCAGTCATGATTGGGATTGTCCTCGATGGGATCATTCAAATACCAGACGGAACGGCCGGTGGCACGGACGAGATTTTGCATCGCGCCGTATTCCAGAAACGCCGTCTCAAAGGTGCGCGAACGCACTTCGCCGCGAAAACGGTTTGGCTCGCGCGAAGTGCCGGTCCAGACTTGGGCGATGTAACCATCACAACCGTTGAGTTGCGCGAGACTGGATTCCGGACTGACGATGCACCACTGGGCGTAGTTGGGCAGGCTGTGCGTCGGCACATAGCAGCGGACGTGGCGGCCGGTGCGTTGATTGTAGGCCTGCACATAATCGAACACCTGCTGCAGCGCGCGGCGATAGAGAAAGTATTTTAATTTGCCCGCCCGCCAGCGCGCGTCCACGGAACTGTCCGGCGGTTGCCAGTCTTCGTGGTAATAACCGCGCCATTCGCGCTTGAACCCTTCCTCGTAGCCGGCCCGATCCCAGAATTCCGGTTCTTCAAGATGAATCGCTTCCGCGCCGGCTTCAAGCGCGCGCTGCACGCCGACGCAAAGAAATTTGCCATAGTTGGTGCCGGGACACATGTAATAGACATCGCCGCCATGGCCGATCTTGTGCCCCTCGCGGTCCATCTGCGCTTCATCCTCGTGATTAATGCCGTCAAAGCGGCCGTAGAGATAATCCTGATATTGGCCCCAGGCAACCCCGGTCATGACGTGGATGCGATAGCCGTGTTCGCGCCAGGTGGCAACGCGTGCCGGCAGATTGGTGTCAATGCCATAAACAATGGCGACATCCGAACGCAGATTCCCCCGCGGACTCCACGCGCCGCCGGTTTGAAAGCAGGTGCGTTCAAGAACTTGATTGGTGTCCGTCTGGAACCGCGGTGGATTTTCCGCGCCTGACACGCAAGCAACGGCCACAAATACCAGAGCAAATCCGGATGCGCGGGACATTTTCAACTTAGCCATTCAATTGATCAAGGGGTTGGTTCCCTCTTGATTCGAAGGATTGTAAGGGAGTTGGCCGGTGCCTCATAGTCGAAAGACGGTTTGACGGTGATCTCCGCGGTTTCGGGTTTTACGACCGGTGGCTTGCCATCTTCGTTCACCGCGTCAGCGTCGGTGCCGCCCAGCACGGTCTTTTCGGTCTTGTAAGCACCGGAACGCATTCCCGCGAGCTGGACGTTGAGCGGGGCTGCGGCGCCGGCGCCGTTGACGATTTTGACGATGAGGTCGCCCGATTTGGAATCGCGCACGGAAGAGATTGCGAGGCTTGGCAGTTGGGACGAACCGTTTAACGTGGTTTCGATATAAGCGTCGCCGCTGTTCAGGCTGAAGAGCTGTTGGACGTAATAATTTGCCGTCAGATAAACTTCCGTGCCGCTGAAATAAATCATGTCCGGCTTCCACCGGGTGTGATCACGGCGGGCGAGAAGAGGCGCGTAGGAGGCGAAATGAACCACGTCGCCATTGCGCTCGAAACTGGTCATGCCGGCGGCTTCAGCGAGGGCGGAACGCAGAGTATTGCGGCGATCCTTTTCGTGAGCGGCAAATTCCCCGACAAAAACTTTGGCTTCCGCGCGATCATACCGGTCGTAGCGCTGCAGATTGTCCCAGAACCATTGCGGCCCTTTGTAGTAGTGCTCATCCACCATGGGAAGCTTGAGTTCCTTCGCGAACTGCCAGCCCTGCTCGTAGTCTTCGCCATCCGGGAAGGGGCCGACAGTTCCGAGCACGACGATGTCAGGATACTTCGCTTTCACCGCCTCATAGATCCGCTTGAAACGCTCCTTGAAAACGGGGGTGATCGCGTCTTCGTTGCCCACGCCCAGATACTTCAAGCCGAACGGTTCGGGATGCCCGGCGGCGGCGCGCTTGGAGCCCCAAGGTGAAGTCGCCGGCCCGTTGGCCCACTCGACCAGGTCGAGGACATCCTGGATGTAGGCGTCCATCTCATTCAGGGGCAGGCCTTCCTGTCCCAGGTTTGGCGAGCCGCCACCGTGCTGGCAGCACACTCCGGCGGCCACGATGGGAAGCGGCTTGGCGCCGATATCTTCACAGAACTGAAAATACTCGTAGTACCCGAGACCAACCGATTGATGATAACCCCAGGCGGCATTTCTCTGGCCTCTACGTTGTTCCACCGGGCCGATCGTGTCCTTCCAGTTGTAGAAGTTGTTGACGGAATCTCCGTGGACCAGGCAGCCGCCAGGGAACCGCATGAACTTCGGTTTCAGGTCGGCTATCACCTGGGCAAGGTCGGCGCGCAGGCCGTTGGGGTGATCATGGAAGGTTTTGGCGGGAAACAGGGAAATCTCGTCCAGCGCGATTCCGCCCTTTGCTTTTGCGAGCAGGACGAGACGCGCGGCCTTCTCGGTGCGGCTGGGGATGATTCTAGCGGTAAGGTGCTGCCATTCGCGCCCCGCCACTTCCATCGAAGCTTCTCCCAGCAAATCGCCATTCCTGGCTTCCAACCGAACCGTGACGGGCATTGGCCTTCCCGCGATTTTGTTGTCCGGACCCCAGGCGTCGTTCATGAAGAGCTGCCAGGCGAAAAACGAAACTTCATAAGCATCGCCGCCGATGAGCGGAATGCCGTCGAACCCGCCATTGGCCAGTCCGACTCCCTCGCCCGGCTTGTCCACCGTCAGCACCGCATAGCGGGGATTGTTCCTGCTAATCGGCCGGGCCATTTTCACCCCAAGACTGCCTGCTCCGCCGCCACGCTTCACCAGCTCCCAAAACGAAAGCGGATTCCACGAACCTTGTTCGGCCGGGTCATACTCAAATGAACGGTTCTGGACCAGCTCGGCATAGAGGCCGCCATCCGCGGCGTAGTTAAGGTCTTCGAAAAAGATGCCGAACAGATCCGGGCTGATCGCTTTGCCGGGCTGGCCGGCTTGAACGGTGATGGTGGTTTTCTGCGCGTGGGCGTCGAGGCACACCGCACCAAGCAGAATGGAGAGGCCAGCGATCACCGGGCCTCTGATTGCAGGAAGTTTGGAGATATTCATAAGCTTCGGCGAGCAACGCGGAAATCATTTGCCAGTATCAGCATCATTGGCCGCATCCGCCGTGACAAAACAATTTACAGCAGTTTATCGTCACACCCTCCCCGCTGTAAACAGGCAAAGCCCTGCACGGTGCAGCAAAGTCAGGGTCTTTAGTTTTGTGAGCGTGAGTTGTTGGAATTCATGCTTGAGCATGTTTTCGGCCCGAAACAGCCTGAAGGCTGAACGCCAACAGGTCTCCCCGACAAAACAAAAGACCCTGGCAGCAAAGTCGATCCCCTTCGGAGCGTCATTTACCGGTCTGTATGACGGCGGCAAACGCCGGTTTGGCATTTCCGGCGCGGTCAAACAGCAACGGATAATTTGTCCGGCCTTTGATCGGCCAGTCGTTCAACCAGGAATTGCCATCCGTCACCCCCCAAAAGGTCATGCGTTCGATTTCACGGCGATGATTCATAAAGACGGAAAACAAGCCCGCATAACGTTGCGCCAGTTTTTGCTGCACCGATTCCGGCAGGCCATTGGTGTAAGGATTCAATTCCGCCCGCGACGAAAAATTCATCGAGATGTCCGCTCCTTGATAGCCCGACGCGGAGGGCAGTACGTTCACGTCCAGCTCGGTGATGCAAATTTTCACGCCCAGTTTTGAGAAAGTCTCGATGGTTTCACCCAATTCCTGTTCCGTCGGCCAGTCCATGGTGTAGTGGCCCTGCAAACCGACTGCCGCAAGGTGAATGCCCTGGGATTGAAGTTTTCTTATCAAGGCCACGGCACCGGCGCGCTTGTTGGTGTGTTCCAACGAATAATCGTTATAATAAAGTTCGGCCTGCGGATCAGCCTCGTGCGCGAATTGATAGGCTTTGAGCAAATAATCTTCACCGATGATTTTTTCCCATCGCGATTGGCGCAACGTGCCGTCTTCATCCAGAGCCTCGTTGACCACATCCCAGCCGCCGATTTTCCCCTGATAACGGCCGGCAACCCTTAAAATGTGTTCGCGCATCCGCGCCAGCAGCGTGTCGCGATCAACCGGATTTCCCTTGTCGTCTTGAAAGACCCAGGCTGGCGTCTGGCTGTGCCAGATCAAATTGTGGCCAACGATGAACATTTTATTCTTCAGGCCAAATTCGACATAGCGATCGGCCAGCGAAAAATCAAATTTGCCGGACTCGGGATGCACACTCTCCCATTTCAACACATTCTCCGGCGTGATGGAGTTGAATTGCCGTTTCACCAGCGCCGACTCGACGGCGTTGGATTCGCAGAATTGCGATGGCTTCACCGCCGCGCCGATGAGAAAGTCATTTTTGAAGGCATCCTTGAGGGTTGGCTGCGCTGCGACACCGTCCATCAGCGCCAAAAACAATCCCGCCATGCTGACCACGCATATTTTATTCATAAAGCCTTAATTTGCCGCAATTCTCCGGCGTTCGGCAAGCTCATCGGACATCTGGATGGTCAGCTTTTTATTGAGCTGGTAAACCATCAGCAGCAGCGTGCAGACGGCGAACAGCAGGCCAACGACGATGCCGCTGCACGCGCGATAACCCTGCACAGCCTGCGCCGCGTCCGGCAGTTTCGTGTCGTAATTGAAAATTCCGGCCATGATCCAGAGGAACGAAGCCGAACCGAGCGCCAACCCTGATTTCAGACCGAAGCCAATCGTCGCAAAGACCATGCCGGTGAAGCGGCGGCCGGTTTTCCATTCGGAATAATCCGCCACGTCCGCATAAATCGCCCAGATCAAAGGAATGGTCGGCGCATAGGCAATCGCAATCAAGGCCGTCAAGGCCACCATGCCCCAGACGTTGGTGGGCGGCAGGAAATAAAACGCCAGCGAACCGGCACTCGCCAGTCCGAAGCCGATGACGGCAACGGCTTTTTTGCCGAACTTTTTCGCCAGCGGCGGCGACAGCAAAATGACGATGATGGTGATGCCAGTGCCGAGCATGTTGATGATGCTGTTGGCGACGTCGGCGACGTTGGCGTTGGCCATGTCCGCGCGGCCGCCGTGGACGATGTAACCGAGGGTGTCCAAAAGTCTCCAAAACCAGCCGGAGACGGACGCGCCCGCGGGAACGACCAACCCGAGTTGTTGCACCCAGTCATACAGAGCCCCCTTGTCGGCATAATGATGATAGTAATTGTAAAGCGCGCCGCCGCGAAACGAGAGAATGCAGAAATGGCAGAGCGTCATGAAAAACATGACCTTCCACGGATTGTTTTTGAGCAAGTTGACAAAGTCCTGCCTGGGGGTCGCTTTTTCCTGGTTGATCGGCTTGATGCGCTCCTTGGTGGTCGAGAAGGTGATTAAAAATAGCACGAGGCAGAGCACCGCCCAGATCATCATCGTCATCTGCCAGCCGTATTGTTTGTCCGCCAAACCGACCAGCGCGCCACCGTTTCCCCGGGCGTGGCTCGCCGCAAATTTGGCGACCAGCGGCAGCGTGCATCCACCCACGATGAACTGCGCGGCGTTCACCGCGATAAACCGGAACGAATTCAGTTTGGCGCGCTCATTGACATCGCCGGTCATCACGCCGCCCAGCGCCGCGTAAGGCATGTTGTTCATCGAATAAATGGACATCAACATGGTGTTGGTGATCGCGGCATAGGCAATCAACGCGCCCAGGCTCCAGCCCTTGGGCGTGGTGTAAGCCAGGATCATGACCACGAACCACGGCACTGCGGTGAACAAAACCCACGGCCGGAACTTGCCCCAGCGCGTGTCCGTGCGATCGGCGAGGATGCCCACAATCGGGTCGGCGACGGCATCCCACAGGCGCGGCCACAGGAGAATCGCGGCGGCGGCGCCCGCGGTCAGACCGAAGACGTCCGTGTAGAAATTCGTCTGGAACAGAATCATGGTCATGAAGACGAAATTCGCGGCGGAGTCACCGCAACTATAACCAGCCTTCTCGAAGAACGAAAGCCGCTGTTGGAAATGAGGTTCGGCCATAATTTGGGGTGGCAGGGTTATTTCAATACCGTTAGAACCACCTTTTGCAAATCACAATCGCGCGAGGAATTTCCCACCAGGATTTCAAACTCGCCCGGCTCAACGACGTATTTCATGTGGATGTCGTAAAATGCCAGTGATTCCGGGGTGATATCCAACGCGACCGTTTTGGTTTCACCCGGTTGCAACGAAACTTTTTCAAAACCTTTCAACTCCCTTGCCGGTCGGGTCACGGAACTCACACGGTCCCGGACATACATCTGCACCACTTCCGATCCCGCCCGCTGGCCGATGTTCTTCACCTCCACCAAAACTTTGGTCGAGCCACGGCGCCTGATTTTTGATTTCGCCAGCCGGAGATGCTTGAGGCTGAATTTCGTATAGCTCAACCCAAAGCCGAAGGCGAACAGCGGCGAAACGTCATCCAACAGATAACCGCGTCGCGCAGAAGGTTTGTGGTTGTAAAATGCCGGCAGGTGGCCGGCGGAACGGGGAAAAGAAATCGGCAATTTACCCCCGGGATTGTGATCCCCGAACAAAACTTCCGCGACCGCGTGGCCGGTTTCCTGGCCGAGATACCAGCATTCCAAAATGGCAGGCGCATTTTGCGCGGCGAAATTGACGGAAATCGGACGGCCGTTAAAAAGCAAAACCACCACAGGCTTGCCGGTTGCAACCAGCGCCCTGAGCAGGTTTTCCTGACGGCCAAATAAATCCAGATTGGCGCGGTCGCCCATGTGACTGCGCGACCAGGCTTCACGCGACGTTTGTTCGTTGTCGCCAATGGCCAGAATGATCAAGTCGGCTTGCCGCGCAATTCCAACCGCTTCGGCGGTTTGTTTCGCGTCTTCGGCGGGATCGCCGGGAGTGACGGCATCCTGATTCCACGCGCCGCCAATCGTGATCTTGCAACCTTCCGCAGGCAACACTTTCACCCGGTCACCCAGTCGGGACTTGATTCCGTCCAGCACCGTGACCGTGTGCGGCGGCACGCCGCTGTAACCGCCGAGCAGTTCGCGGTCGGCATTGGGACCGATGACGGCAATGGTTTTCAGCGTTGCCGGATTCAACGGCAGCAACTCATTCTCATTTTTCAGCAAGGTGATGGCTTCGCGCGCGGCGCGCAAGGCAAGTTGCGAATTCCTCTCACAGCCGACAATTTTGTCCGCCTCGGCCGGATCAACAAACGGATCATCAAATAGTCCGAGCTTGAATTTCCACAACAGCATTGGGGCAACGAGTTCGTCGAGTTGCGATTCCTGGAGGACTTTTTTGCGGACAAGTTCGACCAGATGCAGGTAGCATTCCGGTTCGGGCAGTTCAATGTTGACCCCCGCCCTCACTGCCAGCGCAGCGGCCTCCTTCTTGTCGGCAGCCACAAAATGTCCTTGGGTTTCGGGACGATAACTCAACTCCAAAATCCCATAGTAATCCGAAACGACAAAGCCCTGGAACCCCCATTCCTGGCGCAGGACATCGCGGAGCAGCCATTCATTCGCGTGCGATGGCACACCATCAATCTCGTTGTAACTGGCCATCACGCTGATACAGCCGGCTTTTTGGAAGCAATCCTTGAACACCCGTAAAAACGTCTCGCGCAGCACACGTTCGGAAACATTCACCGGCGCGCAGTTCTGGCCGGACTCCGGCTGGCCATGCGCGGCAAAATGCTTCAGCGTGGCGATGAGATTTTTTTTGCCGCGAAATTCACGGTCGCCCTGGAATCCGCGCACGGCCGCCATGCCGAGTTGCGCGTTGAGAAACGGGTCCTCCCCGAACGTTTCCTCGACGCGTCCCCAACGTGGATCGCGGGCCACGTCCACAACCGGCGTAAGCGCCTGATGCGCCCCGCGGACCCGGGCCTCCTCGGCAGCCATTGCACACAGCGCCTCGATCAGCGCCGGATCAAACGTCCCGCCGAGCGCAATCGGTTGGGGATAGCTGGTTGCGCCAATGGCGGCGTGACCGTGCAGACATTCCTCATGAAAAATCACCGGAATGCCGAGTCGCGAATGATCGATGAAGAATTTCTGGATTGCGTTGGTCAGCTCGGCCGTCGCGCGCGGCGACAATCCGACGCTGGCATCTTCGGGCCTGCTGGCCGAATCGCTGGGCCGGCCGATCTGGCCAATGCCGCGACCGTTTTTGAACGCCGCCTTGGCCCTGGCCATGTCGAAATTGCCCGAGGCATCCAGCAGCTTCGTTTTCTTTTCCTGCCAGACGCACATCATCTGCGCGGCCTTTTCCTCCAGCGTCATGCGCGCGAGCAAATCGCGAACACGCTTTTCGGCGGGAAGGCCGGAGCGTTTGTAAACCGGCAGTTGTGTTTCCCCCATTCTTCCTCGAGATAGGTTTCGCGTTCAGGGTTGCGGAATGATTTCAATGCCGTTGATCTGCGGGTTCTCGATACTGCTGGTGAAGGTGATCAATAATTTATTGTCCGTGATTTCCACCGGCACAATTTCCACATGCGGGGTGAGCGGGCCGCCAGCTTTTGACCAGACATCAAAATCCTTGAATTCCCGTCCCTGCACGTTGAAAGAAAACACCCGCTGGCCCGGACCGGTAATCCCGTCATAGGTTTCGCAGAAATGCAGCTGCACCAGATATTTCCCGTTTGCCAGGGGCCAGGTAAATGAATCCATGGCGTAATGTTCGGAACAGTAAATCCCGGTCTGGGTCGTATTGGTGATCGTCAACTCCGATCGCTCCACCGTGTCGCCGCCGTCAAATCCCTGGTCCGCCAGCCAGACATTGCCACTGGAATCGGTCATTGGTGACGAAGCGCCGGCGTTGATGCGCACCAAGGTTTTCTCGGCGGGCGGAACGTTCGCCGCCGGAATCGCAGGTTGACTCACCGCCGCATCTGGCGTTGGCGCTGGCGTAGGATGATTACGGGCGACTTTTTCATTTGATTCGCAACCGGCAACAAACAATGTGACGGCAAGCGAAAGGAAAGCGGCGAGGAGCCTGATTGGTTTTTTCATATACTGCGAATCTAGCTATGCCAAGAGGTTAATCAAGGCGGAAGATTCCGCGTATCCACCAAATGTCATGCCGACCTTGGCCCTGGATTCTCTCGCAAGCTGGTACATCACCGCGACTTGCCGTGGCCGGTCCGACCCCGCTAATTGTCGGTACGAAACGGAACCGCCGGAAGTCCTGCGCTGTTGTAAAGATTGGCCGTGGGAAACGATTGCCACGCATAACGCACGTCCACCGGTTCGGGAACGTTTGGCGATGAAACGACGACCGTGTCGCCTTCAATTTTTGCGTCGGCCCAATACCATTGGTGATCTTTTCCGGCAACGGAAAATTCTCCCGGCGGACCGCCGTTGGCAACCAATCCGCCGCTGGCGAAATCGAAATGAATTATCAAGGCTCCGGGAATATGCTCGATGGATTTGCAGGTCGGGCCTTGATACGGAGTTTTTGCGCCATAATGCTGTGCCAGTGCGCAAAGGGCCAGGCGTTCGCCGACAATTTTTTTGTCCACCGGATGGATATTGTCCGGTTCGCCGGTATCAATTGTCACGGCCAGCGCGGCATTTTTGATCGTGCGGGCGACGACCGCCTGCGCCCCGCGTATCTCAGCCCAGCCACCCGAGCCCCCCGCCTGATTCTGGTGATGCATGAACGCCGGCAGGCTCACGATGTAAAATGGAAAATCACCCTGGCCGAAAAGTTTCCGCCAGTCGCCAATCATCGCCGGCAGCAAGTTTTGATATTGCCGCGCGCGATCGGCGTTCGCCTCGCCCTGGTACCAGATCGCGCCCGAAATCGCGAGCGGCGCAACGGGCTGAATCATGCCTTGATATAAAACGGAGGGCATCACGGGCCAGTTTTCAAAACCCAGCGGCAACGGATGCGGCGGCTTCGCATCCACGCTCAACGCGCCTTTCCATTCGCCCGCGAGCGAAATTTTTGTCGCGTCTCCCAGGGTCACGCAAAGCGCGTCGGCTTTCGACATAAACCCGCCCTGCGGTTTCGTTTTGAGGACGCGGATGGTGATGACATTGGTTCCCGGTTTCAAAATCCCATCAGCCACCGGATACACGCGCGGATTTTCAACCCACGCGCTCGCGCCCACCCAACGGCCATTTACAAAAGTTGTGTCCATGCGCTCGACGACCCCAAGCGAAATGGTCGTCTTGCCGGGCGGCAGTGGGTCCGGCAGGGCGACTTCCTTTCGAAACCAGCAAACGCTCGGCGCGTCCGGCACCCCCAATTCCTGAAAGCCGTCCGAAATTTGGACTGTCTTCCAACTTGAATCGTCAAAGTCCGCTGCCGACCAGTTGTTTTTCTGGCCAATGTCGTAATCATCATACCAATGCATGATATAATTGCCGTATTCGGGTCCGCCTTTGGATTTCAAACGTTCGATCACCGCCAGTTGGGCATCGAAATCCTTCATCGGGTGCAACGTTTCAACACTGGTCCACGTTTCCGCGGGCGTGCCGCCGAGGCAATCCTCGACGAGCCCGATCGGCACGTGAATATTGGTTTGAACTTTTTGCGCAAAGAAATAGGCCACGGCGGAAAAACTCCCGTCCTCGGCCATCGCCTGCGGTGAACAGATTTTCCATTTACCCTGCAGCACGGCCGCGGGCGAAT
Organism: uncultured Bifidobacteriaceae bacterium; assembly: GCA_964555775.1. Taxonomy (GTDB): domain Bacteria; phylum Verrucomicrobiota; class Verrucomicrobiia; order Limisphaerales; family UBA11358; genus UBA11358. Next base: position 13,610 of record CAZKTW010000074.1, read on the forward strand.
ATGCCACTTGCGAACGAACTTTGAACATGCGGATTTCGGGATGATTGGCCGCCGCGATTTCAGTGGATCCATTTCGCGTGCGCTCCAGTGGAAGCTCCATGTTGGACTGCCCGCCGCACAACCAGACATCGCCCACCAATACCTCCTGAAACTCAACATGCTGCGCGCCGTCAATCTTCAACGTGTACGGTCCACCCGTCGCCGGCGGTTCGATTTTCACGCGCCAGCGGCCATCCTGGCCGGCAACCGCTTTTGCAGTGTGTCCGGCCACCTCCACGCGAACCGTGTCGCCGGGTTTTGACCAACCCCAGATCGTATTGGCCTTGCCGCGCTGCAAAACCATGTTGTCGCCAAACATTGGGCTGACAAATGGCAATGATGCTCCGTCAGCCGTGTTGGCGGCAGCCGACAAATACAAACCCAAGATGAAAATAAAGACAGATTTGAATTTGATTTTCATGGTTCGGCTCACATTCAAATAAACTCGTTGATGAGATTTTCCAGGAATTCCTGCCGGCCACTGGCGTTG
>CAZKTW010000075.1:0-14082 GCA_964555775.1 uncultured Bifidobacteriaceae bacterium
CCTTCCGCACATAATCAAACAACAGGTTGAAATCCCCGTAATTGATCGCCTTGCGCGTCAACGGAATAAAACCGTGTCCGCGCCGGCGCAACTCCGTGGAGAACGCCTGCCCCATGTAACCGGTTGATCCCAACAACAAGATCATGATGAAACCCAACCTCTTTTCTTTTTGGCTGTCTGACAGCGCATCAAAAACCGCTTTCTTTCCTGGGCGCCTTCGCTAACGAGGTCCGTTGTTTTCGATTGGCGATATACGTTTCATGCGGCTCGTGTGGACGGCGGAAGAATTTGCAAACCGAATGTCGTCAATTCGGCTGGAGCCTCCTCCTCGGTCTTTACCCTTTTCCGGTGCGGCAAGCTTTGGCTGCCGTTTTTCAACCATCTAGGCTTTCCAGACCTGGCCTGGCTTTGCCTTTACCGCGACCATGGCATTGCGGGTGTCCACAATGCATGGCGACCAGTCCGCCAGCTCCTGGTAATTGATGACTTCATGATTGGTGGCGATGATGACCGCATCAAAGCCTTGAATGGTTTCGCGATTCCAGACCACCGAGCGCGTGCCCGCCCAATGCGCGTGTTCGCGGGTCATGTGAACCACCGGCACGTACGGGTCGTAATAAGCCGCTTCCGCACCACGGGCCTTGAGCAGGTCCAACAGGACGTAGCTCGGCGATTCGCGGTAATCGTCCACGTTGGGTTTGTAGGCGAGGCCGACCACCAGCACGCGGCTGCCTTTCACCGACTTGCGCGATTCGTTGAGCGCTTCCGCCGTCCGGTTGACCACATGCATCGGCATGGCTGTGTTGATTTCCCCGGCCAACTCGATGAAGCGCGTGTTCTGGCCGTATTCGCGCGCCTTCCAGGTGAGATAAAACGGGTCGATGGGGATGCAATGCCCGCCCAGACCCGGTCCGGGGTAGAATGCCATGAACCCAAAGGGCTTGGTCTTGGCCGCATAGATGACCTCCCAGATATCAATGCCCATTGCCCCGTAAACGATTTTTAATTCGTTGACCAGGGCAATGTTGACGCCGCGGAAAATATTTTCGAGCAGCTTGGTGGCCTCGGCGGCCCGGCAGGAGGAAACTGGCACGATGGTTTTGATGGCGCGACCGTAGAGTGTCTTGGCGCGCTCCAAACAGGCCGGGGTGTAGCCGCCAACCACCTTGGGAATGATTTCAACCTTGCTCTGGACGTTGCCCGGGTCTTCCCGTTCGGGTGAAAAGGCCAGATGAAAATCCGTCCCAGCCTTCAATTTCGATCCCGCCTCGAGCACGGCCCGCAAATCCTCATCCGTCGTGCCCGGATACGTTGTGGATTCCAGCACCACCAGGATCCCCTTCTTCAAATGCGGCGCGAGGGCCTTGCCGGTCTCAATGATGAACGAAATGTCCGGTTCGCGGTTTTTATTGAGGGGTGTGGGCACGCAGATGATGACGGCCTCAACGCCCTGGACCAGGCTGAAGTCGGCGGAGGCGGAAAAGGTTTTGGCCTGCACCGCCGCGGAAATGGCTTCGGCGGATATGTGCTTGATATAACTGCGACCGCCGTTCAAGGCTTCCACCTTGGCCGGATCGATGTCCAGTCCCAGGACCGTGACTCCCGAACGCGCGAATTGAAGCGACAGGGGCAACCCGACATAACCTAATCCGATGACTGCTATTTTCATGTGTGTATTTCTCCTTCTTTACCGTGATTGTTGGTGCAAATTGAATGGACAGGCGGTTCAACCCTCCGGCTTTGGGGGCGCCAACTGGAAAAACAGAATTATTTTTTGCGCCGGTTTGGGCAATCGTTCCAGCGGAACCAGCGTGCAAAGGGTTTTCAGCGAATAAATGCCGGTCAGCAGCGTGAGCGTGGCTCCCAGAATTACTGTGGCGATGCGAGGAAGCTCATACCAACTGACAAACACCGCCGCGATTCCGGGCGCAAATATTGCGGCCAGTCGCAGATTTGCCCGCGACCATCGAAATCCGCTTAACCGGCGGACGACGAAGTAAATGCCGGTCCAATAAACAACATACAATCCGAAGAACGCGATGCCTGAACCTTTCAGCCCAAAAACCGTCAAACCGGCCCAGACCAAAAATACGAAGAGCCCGTTGGCCAGGAGTTCGGTCAAGAAAAAGAGTTTCCGCTCGCCCTTGGCAACCAGGATGAACCCCATCGGCCAACTGACCACGCGCAACATCATGCCCAGACAAATCCAACGGAGAATTTCCACCGCCGGCACGAAGGCTGAAGAATAAAAAAGCCAGATCACCAGCGGAGCAAACGTGAGGGTTGCGATGACCCCGGGAACGGCGAGCAGCAGACCCACTTCCGCCTGCTCATTCACCAGCCGGTTGCATTCCTGGTGGTCGCTGGCAACCGCGGTGAGGCGTGGATAAAAATCCGCCCCCATCGCGTCTGTAATAAATTTGACATACTGGATGCCCAGTGTCGAGGCCGCCGAATAACAGCCGACCGCTGCCAGGTCGAACTTGCGCAGCATTATAATATTCACCAGATAGCCCGCCCCCAGCGGCATCATGCCGGTGGTCATAAAAACAACTCCCAATCTTAACAAGGAGGAGATTTCCTCCCTGGCCTGATGCATCGTCAGCCGCACCCGTTCGACCTTGATTTTTCGAGCGTACCACCAGGAAGTGAGAATGCCCATCGCCGCCACACACACCAACGAGGGCGCCACGCCGTCTTCGTGGAAAAAATAAACAATGGGGACGCTGAACAGCGTGCCAAAAAATGCTCCCCATACGCTCATCCGGGCCAGGTCGGCAATCCGGCGCATGCCCTGCACCAACGCCGCCTGCCCTTGGGAAATATCCCCGAAAAAAACGGCCAGGGCCAGCAAAGCCACCGAACCGGTGTGCTGGTAGTCCTTGAACGTCAACCAGGAGATGGGTTTGCACAGGGCCAACAGCAGCAGGGCGCCAATGGTTCCGGAGCAAAACGCCACCCGCCGCAGAACGGTCACTGTCCGGCCGATGCGCTGAGCGTCTCCGCTCCCGACGGCTTCGGCAATCTGCCGCACGCCGCTGGTATTCACTCCCATTCCCGCGATGCTCCGCGTCAAATCGTTGACCAATCCATAAACGCCAAACAGTCCCACCCCGGCCCGCCCCAGGATCAAAGCAATGGCCTTGGTCCGCACCATGCCGAGACCAATGTTCAAAACCGAAGAACCGCCGATCAGAGCGGATGACTTTAAAATCTGTCCGTAGGAATGTTTCTTTGCTTCGCTCACCTTGCAATTGTTCCCTTGATTCAGGAGCTGGCCCGAATCGCTGATTACCTTTGGGCTGGTCGGAGAATCCGGCACGTTTCCTCGATCACCCGATCCGTTTGTTCCCGGGAAAGATGGGGCCCGATCGGCAGGCTCAAAATCGTGCCGGACATTTTTTCAGCAACCGGGAAATCGCCGGCCACCCATTGGCCATCCGCATAGGCGCCGGCCAGGTGTGGTGGAACCGGATAATGAATCAGCGTGCCGACACCCGCAGCGGTCAATTTCTGCTGCAACTCATCGCGCCGGGGATGACAAACGACAAACAAGTGCCAGACCGGTTCCGCCCAATCGGGAACCAGCGGCAGGGTCAATCCAGGCAGACTATCCAATCCCGCCAGAAAAAGTCCGGCAATTTCCCGCCGACGCGCATTCCACTCCTCCAGTTTTCTTAGTTTCACCCGCAGGAACGCCGCCTGCAGTTCATCCATGCGCGAGTTGAATCCCTTGACGTCGTTGAAATATTTTTTCTTCGACCCGTAATTGCGCAAGGTTCGCACCCGATCCGCCAATTGTGCATCATTGGTGGTGACTGCCCCGGCATCGCTGAAGGCGCCGAGGTTTTTCCCGGGATAAAAACTGTGACCGGCGGCATGGCCGAGCGAACCGGTTCGCCGGCCTTTGTAACGGGCACCTTGGGCCTGCGCACTGTCCTCAATGACTTTCAAGCCGTGTTTGGAGGCGATGGCCATGATCGGCTCCATGTCGGCCGGCTGGCCATAAAGATGCACCGGCATGATGGCCTTTGTCCGAGAGGTGATGGCGGCTTCGATCTGACCGGGATCCAGGTTGAACGTTCGCGGGTCAGGTTCGATCGGCACCGGTGTGGCCCCGGCGTAAGAAACCGCCAGCCAGGTTGCTATGAAAGTATTCGTCGGGACGATGACTTCATCGCCGCTACCGATGTCGCAGGCCTTGAGAACGAGATGCAACGCATCAAGGCCATTGCCCACCCCCACGCAAAACTTTGCATCGCAATAGGCGGCGTATTCAGCTTCGAAGGCCTCCAACTCCTGCCCCAGCAAATACCATCCCGAGTCCATGACCCGATGGTAAGCGGCGTCAAACTCGCTGCGGAGTTCATCGTACGTTGGCTTCAACTCAAGGAAGGGAACTTTCATGCGTTTTGGCCCAGGGCTTTCAGGAATTCCTCATAAACGCGATAATAATCGGCTTCGTCGTAGTAATTCGAGGCCAGAACCATGCATACGGAACCGGACGAAAAATTGTCCAGTTCGCGCCAGATCATGGGGCCTACATACAGTCCGTAATACGAGCGATTCAAATGAAACCGCTGCCTTTGTTTGCCGTCATCCAGAATGACATCGAAGCTGCCCGACATGGCGACAATCAACTGGTGCAACCCCTTGTGCGCATGGCCACCGCGTTCCGCTCCGCCAGGCGTGTCGTAAAGGTAGTAAACCCGCTGGATTTGAAAAGGTACGTGGCGCCCGCCTTCGATGAAAGTCAGATTGCCCCGCGGGTCTGCGATCTTGGGCAGGTTAATGATTCGAGAATGGTTTTCTTCCGTCATGTATCACCTTGTTTTTTGTTTGGGTCACGCGAAACGTTGCTGCCGGACTTGATTTCGGTTTCTTCCCACGGCTGGCGTTTGCCGGCTTGCGTTTTTTCCCACTCCAACACCTGTTTTCCGGCAAATTCGGCCAAAGGCCGTTGACGATCACTACCTCGGCTCCATTCCTCGGCCGTAATGACGTATTCCACCATGTCCACGGGCTTGCCGCCAATCAACTGCGCTGCGTGGACTATTCCGACTTGTTTGAATCCGGCTTTTCGGTGGAGGGATTGGACCGACATGTTGGTGGCCACTATTCTAGCCCGCAATTCGCGCAAGCCCATGCTGCCAAAAGCCATTTCGGTCGTTAATATTCCGGTGGGCACTCCCGCCATCACTTCTGGACGCATGATGTGCCGTCCCTTTTCCGCGCTTGTCCCGTTCACGTTGTAAATGCTGTGGGTGCCCAGCGGGATACCCCCCGAACTCTCGACGATGAAGTAGTAATCCCCTTCCCGCTCAAAATATGCCTTCAGCCAGGCCTCCTGACTGGCCACGTCCGTGACGGAATCGCCAACGTTTCCCTTCACATAATCGAGATTCCTGAGCCACACGATGAACGCGGCGTCCTCGATTCGAACGGGACGCAGTCGCAGATTAAATCCCTCCAGGTGGATGTTGTGGCGCATTGAATTTAGCCGTTTAGTTTTCCCGCTTTTTCTCCATTCAGATTTGAATGACGATGTCCTGCCGATAGTGAAGCGCGATTCGCCGCACGCCCACGATTCGGGAAGCGATTTCCTTAACCTTCTCGACCAAAATGAGTCCCAAACCCAGTCCGGCGTGGCGGCCTTGAAGGGCATAGTCCGGATGCACCGCAACATGCATGATGGCAATGTCAGTGGGAATTGTCCTGATGAAAACCACAACGCCTACCGGATTGCCACCGCGCCGATCCTGGTCGAAAGCGAAAAGGGTTTGGGTCTCATGATCTCCGACCCGGACAGACAAACCGTTCGGCGTGTCCTCGATCCGGGGATGGCCGAACTTTCCCAGGGAGTTGACGATTCCTTCCCGGACCCGAAATTGGCGGGGATTGAAAAAGAGCAACTCCTCCAGCGCCGGACGAGCGTCCTTCATGGCTTTCGACGAAAAAACAAGGTTCAAGAACTGCTCTCCTCCGGGCGCGTTGGGGTGACCAGGCGGGCGCTCAATTCGTTCTCTCGCGCAATGGCTTCGCCTGGCATCGGGGAACAGACCGTTCGGCCTCCGTCCACGACCAATTCCTGGCCCGTGATCCAGCGGGCACGGTCCGAGGTCAAAAATTCCACGGCATCCGCCACATCCTCCGGCCGGCCAAAGCCCAACGGGTAAAACCCCAGAAAATTCGGGCTTTCAAAATACTGCCGGGTCATTTCGGTTTCAATGATGCCCGGCAAAACGGAATTGACCCGCACCGCCGGGGCCAGTTCCACGGCTAACGAGAGGGACATCGCGTTAACGGCCCCTTTGGTCGCACCATAAACGGAAAGGCCGCTGCCGCCAAGCCGGCCGGAGATGCTCGAAATAAACGTGATGCTTCGCAGGGCACCGTGGTTGGTGCTCTTTCGCGTCAGCGGCTGGATTATTTCCATGGCGGAGAACACATTGACGTTGAATATTTGCCGCACAAATTCCATTTCCACGGCGCGGGCGAGTTGAAACCCCGTAAACCCCGCCGAATGGATGAAATGCCCAATGCCAATGCCCCGGTCCTTCAGCAAATCCGTCAATTCCTGCGCCAGGCCGCCGATATCGTTCAAATCACGCGGCCACAAGATATGCCGTTCCGGGGCGGCGCACCGGTTTCGGACGGCCTCAAGTCGCTCCACGTTTCTACCGGCGAGAATGAGCCGGTGGGAAGGCGCGAGCTTCCACGCAATGTTCTTGCCAAAACCGGAAGAAGCGCCGGTGACTAAAGTGTAGGTTTCCATGGTTCCACCAAATTATTTTCGACGGCCGTCAAACTGAAATGAATTTGAACGTGTCACACTTTGGGCAAATGCCGTTCCCGCTACTTCACCGGAAAGAGGTTTTTTCCCGCCAATCGGCCGCCATCCACGACCAACTCATGGCCCGTGATCCAACGGGCGCGATCGGACATGAGAAATTCCACGGCGTCCGCCACGTCACCTGGCTGGCCCAAGCCCAATGGATGCATCGCCTTTACGGTGGCGACAAATTCCGGCTTGGCGAATTCCCCGTGATTCATTCCCGACTCAATGATGCTGGGCAGCACTGCATTCACCCGGACCGTTGGAGCCAATTCGACGGCGAGGGCCAGACACATCCCGTTCACGGCACCCTTGCTGGCAGCATAAACATATTGGCCGGTGGCGCCCAGCCGGCTCCCGACCGACGAGATGATCGTAATGCTCCGCAGCGCCCCGCCGTTCGCCTTCTTTTGGGTCAACGTCCGGATCAGTTCAATAGCCGAGAACAGATTGACGTTGAAAACCCGCGCAACAAATGCCATGTCGTGGGCGCGCGCAAATTGATGGCCGAAAACTCCCGCCGAATGGATGAAATGCTCGATCCAGACGTTTTCCTTTACCAAAAAAGAGGCGAATTCCACGCCGACGCCCTCGGGCCGGCTGAGATCCCGCGCCCACAGCAAGTGCCCGGGCGTCGCACAAGCGCTCCGGGCAACGTCGAGTTTTTCCGCGTCAAGGTCGGCCAGCACGAGCCGGCGCGAGGGAGACAATTTCTCGACAATGCTCCGGCCAAACCCGGACGCGGCCCCGGTGACCAATGTATATGCCTCGCGCATGGGTGCCGTTCAGGCCGGTTTGTAGTCCACGATCTTGCAGAAGTCCAGCGGGCCCAGATCCATCACCGCCGAAATCCACGTCAGTCCGACGCCAAAACCCGAAAGACATACGCGGCGAGTCTCAGCCAGCATAGGTTCGCGGCAGTTCAACGCGATATTCAGCGGGATCGTGGTCGAACTGCAATTGCCGTAAAGGCTGACGACATTGTTCGGGACTTTCGCCGGCGGGATCTTCATCTTCTGTGTCATCTGCGTGACGATGAATGGGTTTGGCTGGTGCAGGAAAAAATGCGCAATGGAGTCCCGGGTTTCGCCCGAATACGCGAGCACCGCTTCGATCTGCGGCGGGATATCATCCATGGTAAAGTTAAAGACGGCGGCGCCGTCCATATCAACATGTTCCAGGCATTTGACGACCCCTTCTTCCACTTCGCGCAGTTTCAGCGTCTCAGGCGAGGAGGGCATTCGATACGCTCCGCCCGGAATGATGAGCGCCTTGTAACGGGAACCGTCGTTCTTGACGTCCATAAAAATGGTCTTTTCGTCTGCACTCCGCTCGACCACGGTCGCGGCCCCCGCATCGCCATTGATGGGATAGTTAATGCGGTTCTCGCGGGTCATTTGCTTGCTCCCGGTATCCCCGGTCAACAACAGCACTTTTGAGACGGCCGGAAGCTCCAAAAGCATGAACGCCAGCTGCAACCCGGCAAGATAGCCCGCGCAACCCTGATTGATGTCCAGACAGATGACGTCATGGCCCAGGCCGAGCTTGCCGTGAATCACATTACTGGTTGGTGGTAGAATATAATCCGGAGTCTGAGAAATGAACAGCACGGCGCTGATCTCCTCTTTTTTTAAAACCCCGGCATCGAGCAACTGCTGCACGCCATAGAGACAAAGGTCGGAAGCACAAACGTCCGGTGGCGCGATCCGGTGCCGATCCAGGCCCATGATTTTCTTGAACCGCTTCGCCTGCGGCTCGGTCATCTTGAAATACTGGTATTCGTCGTCAAAACGAAATTCCTGGCTCGGCGCAACGGCGACGATCGAACTGATGCGCTTGTTCTTGAAGATACATTTCATACGACGGGACGCGGCACGGGTGGTTTCGGTTGGGTCTTGGCCCTACTTCTGCTTGGTCTCGACCAGACGCGCCAGGTCTTCAGCCGTAACGACCGAGCGGATCTCCTCCGCCTTGACGGATACGCCGTATTTCGCGTCAGTCATCGCCAGCACCGACAAGATCGCCAGCGAATCCCAAACGTCAAACTCTTTCAGGACGCTTTCCGGTTTTACTTCCTCAACGTCGAGGATTTCCGCCAGTCTTTGATAGAACTCAAGTTTATCCATATGATTTGTTAGTTGTATTCAATGATTTTGTTAAAAGCAAGCTTGCCCAGCTTGAGCAGCATTGCGCTCCAGGCCAGTCCCCCGCCGAACGCGGCCAGACAGACCTGTAATTGTTCCCGTTGCAGGCGTTCCCGCAAGTTGTATGCCATCACCGTTGGAATAGTCACGCTGCCGTTGTTGCCGAAATGTTCCACCACGTTGTTCGGCATCCGGGCATATGGCACTTTCATCTTGTCCGCCAGTTTCTCCAGCATGAAACGGTTGGGTTGATGACACAGATAATAGTCCACTTCCGCAGAGGATACCCCCGCCCGCGCCAGCAGTTTTTCAATCAGGGGCGGCACCTCCGTCTGTACAAAATTGAAGATGGCCGACCCGTCCATGAACACGTGATCCTTGGCCCGGAGATTGTTGTCGCCCACGTCCTCGAGTAACGCGGTTTCCGGGGTGGACGGCATGCGCAGTCCGCCGGCAGGAATCATCAAGGCTTCCGCCCGCGAACCATCCATTTTGACGCTCGCGTGGATCATCGTGTCTTCATGGTCGCGCTCAATAATCGTGATGGCCGCACCGTCCCCGATCAACGGATAAATGTTACGATCCTTTGGCGAGGCCTTCCGGCTGAGCACATCAGCATTCACCAGAACCACCTTGTTCACGCTTTCCTGCTCCAGCAGCATGAAGGCCTGAATCAAACCAATCACGAATCCCGCGCACGCTTGGTTGATATCCAGGCACAACATGTCGTGTTTGAGGCCGAGCCGGCCTTGAATCAAACTGCTCGTCGCCGGCATGAAATGGTCGGCGGTTTGCGTCACGAGTAAGAGTGCATCAATCTCCTCGCGCTTCAGCAGGTCCTGTTCGAACAGGTGTTGCAGGCCAAACACAGCCAGGTCCGACACGCACACGCCCGGCTCGACGACCCGGCGCTTGTCAAACCCCATGACCTCCTTGAGCTTGAGCGAACGGGCCTCGGGAAAATTGAAGTTCTTCATATCTTCAATGAAAGAACGTTCGTTCTCCGGCAACACGACGAGGACGCCGGAGATGCGTTTGCGGCGAAAAGTGAAATTCATAATTTGGCCCCGCTTTTGGCCAGGAGAGCCTCAATGGTCAGCAGATCTTGAAAATTCTCGGGAACGATGTCCGTGCCCGGGATGGAAATGCCGAAATTTTTATCCAGCGCTGCCACCAGTGTGACCATATCGAATGAGTCAAGCAGGCCGTCCGTGATGAAATCACGGGAGGCGGTGAAGTCAAATTCGGGACGGATTTCCTTTAGGATTTCGAGTACTGATTTCATGAGGTGATCATTCGGTTGGCCAGGACGTGGTCAATCAACCCGTCCGGGGCATAGCCATAGTGCCGGTATTTCTGGATGGCATTTTCGTTGTGAGCATCCACCCAAAGGGTGAATCGACGGACCGCAGCCTGGGTTCGGAAATAATGTTGCATCAAGGCCGAGCCGACCCGTTGCCCGCGAAAGTTCTCCGCCACCGCCCAAAAGCGGACGCTCGAAGCCAGCCCCTGGGTTTCAAAAAAGAGCAATCCGGCCAGTTTGCCGTTGCGCTTGACGACGAGCACCTGGCGATACTCAACGGCAAATTCAATTTCATAAGGCAAAGGCAGTTGTTCGCCATAGCGGTCAAACGAGTTTTCAATCAATCCCTGCACTGCTGGGACATCTGCTTTCTCGGCAAAACCGGCGTCCGGGGCGTCACCGCCGGTTTCCGGGCACCCGATTCTCGCCAGGCGCTGGAGTTGTGTGTATCGCCGGAAGCCGGCCGGCTCGAACGCCGTCAATAACTGGTTCAATGTGGCATTGTTCCCCACCAGGTCGGTCGTGACTGCCCCGGCCTTCAGGCCGGTTGACGACATCATCCCCTGCTCCAACGCCGCCCGATCTGCGCAAAAATAAAAGTGCCGGAAATCACGGTCCGTCCTGAAAAAAAACACCGCGCCATCCTGCCATTCGGCAAACAATTCACCGTGATCAATCCAGCTTTGTAATTTCGATTCCACGGGAAAAAAATTGGTGCAATAAGCCTTTGCGCCCGCCTTGGCTTTTTGCACGGCGTCCAAAACCTGCCCCGGCATCTGGATGGGACTCATCGGGTTAATTCACGCTGCCCACCAGTTTGGCCCGGTCAATTTTTCCGTTCGGATTGCGGGGCATCAGTTCCATCCAGTTGAAAACCGTCGGCAGCATGTATTTGGGCAGCGACACGGACAGGCGTTCGCGAATGAAGGCGGGCGTCAGTTCCTTGTCGCACTCATAAAACATGGTGATCTCTTTTTTGTTCTGATTATAGACCACGCAACAATTCCGGATGCCATCAACCTGGAGCGAGGCATGTTCGATTTCACCGAGTTCGATGCGATAGCCGAGATGTTTGATTTGAAAATCTTTCCGGCCCAGGAACATGATTTCACCACGGCTGCTCCAATAGCCGGAATCACCGGTGCGATAAATCCATTCCGGGTAGTGCGGATTGAGGGGGTTTTGCACGAACCCCTTGGCGGTTCTTTCAGCATTGTTGTAATACCCCAGCGCGAGCGAACTTCCGCGAACGCATATTTCACCGGGTTCGTCCACCTTGGCCGGCTGGTTTTGATCGTTCAAAATCAGGATGTCGGTGTTGCGCATGGGAAAACCGATGGGCAGCTTTTCATCATCGGCCAACGCGCGGTCCACGATGTAATAAGTGCAGGCCACGGTAATTTCGATCGGTCCATAGAGGTTCACAAACATGGCGTCGGGCAGATGACGCCGCCAATAGTTGAGATGTTTGGTCGGGAAAACTTCGCCGATGAAAAACACCTTGTTGATGCGTTCCAGTTTCGCTCTTGCCAACAAATCCTGGTTGGCAATGTTCACCATGATGGTCGGAACCCAGAAAATGAAATTGATGGGGTGGGCGGTTAAAAACTCGATCAACTTGACCGGGAACATGGCGCATTGGTCGGGGACCACGATCCAGGTGGAACCTTTCGCAATCATCATGCAAAATTCGAGCGTGTAGGCGTCGAAATAAATCGGCGCCAAGCTGCCCATGACCTCGCCGCCATCCAGTCCCAGCCGGTCGAACGCCCAGTCGGCAAAGTCGATTGTATTGCGATGGTTCAGAGCCACACCCTTGGGGATGCCGGTGGAACCGGAGGTGTGGATGATGCAATAGGTATCGGTATCAATGATTGAATCCAGCCGCTGGAGCAGGACCGCGTTGTCGTAAATCGTTTCGGCCACCATGGCGTTTTCGATCAACAGCAGTTTTTCCTCGGCGATGCCCATGGCGCGCAAGGGAGCCGCGTGCGCGGCGGAGGTGACAATGATGCCGGGATTGAGGTTGTCCAGCATGCCTTTGAGTCGTTGCGGCGGAGATTTGATGTCGAGATTCGCGTAGGCATTGCCGCTGTAAAGAATGCCGAGGTCGGCCACGATGTTCTGGGCGCTTTTGGGCAGGAACACCGGGACCGGCTGCCGGATGGCGGAATTTTTTTGAAGAATCAACGCGGCGCAATTCTTGGCAAAGCGTTCAATTTCCTTGAACGTGAATTGGCGGTCATGTTCCACGACGGCCGTTTTGGCTCCATATTTTAGCGCCGCCCCTTTTTCAAAATATTCAAGAACGTTAATTTGCATGTCGATAGAGTATTTCCCCGTTTGACGTGACGTGTGTGGTATAAAACGACCGGTTCAAGGACTGACGACCAGCCTGAAGAAGCGTTGTGGCAAGGCGCCCATGGTATTGGTGACGATGATGGGATCACCCGTGCCAGGCACGGCGCCTCCAAAAGCATTCCATGTCGTCGCGCTGAGATCGTCCTTGTACTGGAGTTGATAGGTTTGGCTCGTGATGGTCGGCCAGCTTAAGCCGAATTGATTTCCATTCAAAGCGACACCTGTCAACTGCGGCGCCGCCACCACGGTCAATGTGCCATCGCTGAAGCTGAAGACATAATTCGCCGCACCCAACGTGCCGGAATCAACTGAAATGGGATAGAGTCCGGGCGGACTATTGGTCGTGGCTGTGGTGCTTAAACCGGGGGCGCCGGTCAAAACATTCGTTCCCTCACCGGGAACAAAACCGCTATAACTCGCGGTCAACGGCGGGTTCGGCAGCCCAAAGGTTGTGCTCTGGTTGTCGGCAGTCACCGTCAACGTAGCCGGGGTGATGTTGGCCGTGAGTCCACCCGGCGGCGTCAGCGTGTAATTGGTTGCGTTGGCGCCGGTTAACGCCAGCCCGCTGACGGTCACCGCGATATTGTTCCCCACTCCGGCACTGACAAAGGCTGCCGTGTATCCGTTGGTGGACAGGTTGACCAGATCACTTCCCACCACACCAATCAATACCACATTGTTTGAACTGATCGTTGCTGCCGTCGTGCCGTCATATACCTTGTCGTTGGCAGTGATGCCCGGATTCAACACCTCAACCCGATAAAATCTTTGCGGTACGCCGGTCACAACGTTGGTTTGAGTGGCCGTCGAGCCGGTCGTCGCCACATCCGGCGACAAATCATTCCAGTTGCTGCCGTTTAGGTTGTCAATGTACTGAACCCTGTAGCTGCCGCCAGGAACAGAGTTCCAGGTAATGGTGACAACATCGTTGGTCTGACGAATGGAAGTGATCAGGGGTGAAGGCACCGATTTAATCGTAAGCGCCTTGGCTGTGATGTTGGCGGTCAGACCCGACGGCTGGCTCAATGCGTAGTTACCTGCCGCGCCTCCTGTCAACGTCAGCCCACCGACCGTCACCCCGATACCCGTGCCCACATTCGCACTGGCGAAGTTCGCCGTGTAACTGTTCGTGTTCAATCGCACATTAGCCGCGTCCCCAGCCAGCACGCCGTTCAATACCACATTGTTCGAACTGATCGTTGCCGTCGTCGTGCCGTCATATGGTTTGTTGTTGGCAGAGATGCCCGAAGTGATGGTCACGCCAATTGCTGTGATATTGGCGGTCAGACCCAACGGTTGACTCAACGCGTAGTTACCTGCCGCGCCACCTGTCAACGTCAGCCCACCGACCGTCACTCCGATACCCGTGCCCACATTCGCACTGGCGAAGTTCGCCGTGTAACTGTTCGTGTTCAATCGCACATTAGCCGCGTCTCCAG
>CAZKTW010000076.1:0-14075 GCA_964555775.1 uncultured Bifidobacteriaceae bacterium
TGCTTGTGGCCAGCACACTGGCTGCTGCTGATTTACCCAAGCCAACGTCGGCTACCGGTGTCACTATTGTAATCACTGGTGGTGTCACGTTGTTCGTGTTGTTGGGATCGCTTGGTGATGTAACCGTCGCCACGTTGGTCAGTGTACCGCTGGCCGGCGCCGTTACGGTCACCGTCACATTGCTCACTGAGCCGTTACCAAGTATCCCCAACGTCCAGTTCACCACACCGGCGTTGTTGATGCCACCGCTGCTGGCTGAAACAAACGTCACGCCTGCCGGCAGGGTATCTGTTACCACCACACCGCTGGCCGCCGAAGGCCCGAAGTTCGTCACCGAAATCGTATAAACCAGATTGCTTGTGGCCAGCACACTGGCTGCTGCTGATTTACCCAAGCCAACGTCGGCTACCGGTGTCACTATTGTAATCACTGGTGGTGTCACGTTGTTCGTGTTGTTGGGATCGCTTGGTGATGTAACCGTCGCCACGTTGGTCAGCGAACCGCTGGCCGGCGCCGTTACGGTCACCGTCACATTGCTCACTGAGCCGTTACCAAGTATCCCCAACGTCCAGTTCACCACACCGGCGTTGTTGACGCCACCGCTGCTGGCTAACACAAACGTCACGCCGGCGGGCAGACTGTCCGTCACCACCACACCACTGGCTGCTGACGGTCCAAAGTTCGTCACCGAAATCGTATAAACCAGATTGCTCGTCGCCAGCACACTGGCCACAGCCGATTTGCCCAGGCCAACGTCGGCTACCGGCGTCACCGTGGTGATAACCGGCGGGGTTATGTTGTTCGTGTTGTTGGGATCGCTTGGTGATGTAACCGTCGCCACGTTGGTCAACGAACCACTGGCCGGCGCCGTTACCGTCACCGTCACATTCCTCACTGAACCGTTACCAAGTATCCCCAACGTCCAGGTCACCACGCCGGCATTGTTGATGCCGCCACCGCTGGCGCTGACAAACGTTACACCAGCCGGCAAAGCATCCGTCACTACCACACTGCTGGCCGCCGACGGTCCGAAGTTCGTTACTGAAATCGTATAAACCAGGTTGCTTGTGGCCAGCACACTGGCTGCTGCTGATTTACCCAAACCAATATCAGCCAACGATATCACATTGATGACAATGACAGCGCTGGAGGTACCACCATGGGCATCGCTGATGGTATAAGTGATCACGGCAACGCCGGGATTTGTAGGTGTGAACGTAAGATTGGTGTTGCCGGCATTGATCGTTACGATGCCGTTGGTGGCCAGCGCACTGGTGATCGTCAACGAATCGCCGTTCGGGCTGATGTCATTGGTCAGCGGATAGATGCCCACGGGGACAAGGTAAAATGCGGAGTTGGTGTCATTGACCGCCACCGGGGAGAGTCGGTCAAAGAAATTGTTGTTGGTGGAAACAATGCCATTGGTGGTGACCAGGCTGATCTGATTGTCGTTTGGCGACTGTGAATCACCGGTGCTATAATAACCGTAAAGGTCCGTCTCCCGGATGACGTAGCGACCGGGCGTGACTCCGGCGAAAGAATAATTGCCGTTCGTGCCCGTGGTGACGCTGGAAACGGCCGGTTCACCCAAATCGGCAACGCCGTTGGAATTCACGTCCTGCACCAGGTCAACGGAAATGTAAGCCAGCCCCGATTCGCCGCTGTTGTTAGTACCATTGCCGTTGAGATCGTTGTAAACCGTGCCGGTAAAGCTGGAATAGAGCGTCAAGCTCGGCAGATAATCGAAAAAGTTGTTATTGGTGCTGGCGGTCAACGTCACGAGGTTCAATGCAATCCGGTTGTTTGCCGGAACGGTGCTGGCATAACCGGACGGATCGGTTTCCACGACAACATACTTGCCGACATTTAGATTGAGGAACTCATAGTAGCCGCCGCCGCCGGTGATGGCGATTTGCACCAACGCGCCCGGCGTACCCGTGCCGGTGGGGTCGGTGTAAAGTTCAACGGTTACGCCCGACAACGGCGCATCACCACCGGTTAATGTTCCACTCTGGTCGTTGTCATTATAGACATGACCACTGATGGTACCGGCGGCAGTAATGATGTTGGTACCACCGGTGGCGGTTGGAACCGAATTGCCGAAACTGTCCACGGCAAAGTCGGCGACCGCGGTATTGTTCGCCGGATTGCCCTGCCCCACGACTTTCATCGTAATATCATTGGTGATGATCGCGTTCGTTGCCAGCGCCACAGGACTGGCCAGGTTCGTCCACAACAGACTGCCCGCACCCATGCCGTCGGGCGGGATGGTCGCGGAGACAAATTGGAAATAGGCGCCGCTGTAATTGTCCTCCAACGGCAACGTGGGAACGACGGTGTTGCCGGTGTTCTGGACGGTGATGCGAAAGATAATATTACTGCCCACCGACACCGGCGAATTGGTGGGACTCAGCAAAATCTTCGTGATGCTCAATGCCGGATGGGTGACGAACACGACGGCAGAGGATGAATTGGTGACGGTGACGCCATTGGCCGTGGCGGAATTGGTCGTCGTCCCGACGGCCGACGCGATGAAGTTGACGGTGATGTTCGTACTCTGGCCGGGCGTCATTGTTCCGATGTTCGTCCAGGTCAACACCCCGGCACCAACGGTGGTGGGAGCTGGAATGGCCGAGGAATAACTTAATTTTGCGGAAGGGAAATTGTCGGTAATTACCACATTGGTCAATGTGGTGCTTCCCGTGTTTACGACCTGCAAATTAAAGGTTGCGGACTGGCCCAGGCTTACCTGGCCGCCGGACGGCGAAACCAACGTCTTGTTTATTGCCACGCCCGTCACGCCGGGTGGAGGTTGAATGGTGGCTGTGGCACTGGTGTCATCCGTCGGATCGGTCGGGTCACTGTAATTGACCGTCAGCACGGAACCGACCGGCGCGTAAAGCGTGCCGTCATTGTTTGTGGTACCCAGGGTGGTGCTGGTGTTGATGCAGTCGGTGAAAATGCCGGTGTTGGTGCCGGTTTCGGTCAAGGCCAGAATTTCCGAATCGCCGGTGCTGCTGCTGATGGTGGCGATGAGGTTGTCAATCGCAGCCGAATTGGTGTTACGGTTCAAGTCAGTCACGCGGACGCACACCGATGAGTTGGCCGGGTAACCGTTGGTGGCCGGGCCGTTATTGCCGCCGGTGAATTCAGTGGTGCTCGGCGTACCGAGGTCGAGGAAAATGAGCGAGACACTTGCCCCGGCGGTGGCGGTGACGCCCTCCGTGCCTTCACTAGCGGTGGCTGCAAGGTTGTAACCACCGGTCGTCGGGCCGGTGACCCATTGATATTCGTAAGTCTTGGAAGAGCTGTCGTTGGTCACCACGTTTGCGCCGGTCAGGAGATTGGTGAAGCTGGCGCCGGGACTCGGGCCGATGACGGCGAGACCAAGGCTGGTGACGTCGTAGCTGCCGAACGGATCGCTGACCTGGGCACGGATGTAAAGCGTGGACCCGGCAACCGGTGTGATGACGAGATTGCCATTGGGATACGGTGCGTCGTAAACGCCGAAGGTGTTGATCTGAATGACCGTGGACGCCGGCAGGACAATCACCGACGGCGCGTTGGTGCTGTCGTAGTTGACGTGGAACGCGGTGCCCGACACGCCGTTGGAAATGACATAGGTGATAACCGCGCCGGATGCAAGGGTGACATTGGTGTTCAAC
This sequence comes from uncultured Bifidobacteriaceae bacterium, assembly GCA_964555775.1. Lineage (GTDB taxonomy): Bacteria > Verrucomicrobiota > Verrucomicrobiia > Limisphaerales > UBA11358 > UBA11358. The sequence goes on from CAZKTW010000076.1 coordinate 3,666, forward strand.
GTGCCGCTCCAGACGAGGTTGGTGACGCCCGCCGCCCCCGTGTAAACCGGATTGGTCAGCGTCAGGAAACTCACGCCGTTGGTTTGCAATCTGGCGGTGATGTTGGGATTCGCCGTCAGGTTCCCGTTGGTAACGGCGATAAAATTCGTGATGGTGACCGCAGCGCCGGCCGGCATTGTGAACGGCAAGGCGAATGAGGGTGTTTGGACGAACGAGGTTGCATTGGTAGCCGGGCCGCCGCCACCACCACCCGCGGCGGGTTTGATCGGCACCGCTCCAACCGCCCATTGCTGGCTGCTGGCCCAGGTCCAGGAATTGGTGAATGGCGTGCTGGCCGATCCGGCTTTGAGGCCCATGACACACCGCACCCGGAAGAGCGCAGTTTGATCACCATAGGATGTTTGTCCCGAACCTATGGTGAGCGCCGGCGGAGGGGTTCCGGAGCCATCGCCATCTATCACGCAGCTGGCAAACACCAATTCTCCGGCGGCCGTGCTATTGGTGACAATTGGCTCGTCGCTGGGACTGGTAGAGTTGGCGCACCTGGTGCTGGCATAGGTGCCAAGGGGAATCGTCTGGTTCACACCGGTAAAGGTAATGACCTCGCCGACAATCGGCCGCGTCTGGCTGTTGGTCAGCGTGATCACAACGTTAAAGGTGCCGCTGGGAGGACTGACCAACTGCCAAATTTCCGATCTCACTGTTGGGGTTGAATAGCCGTCAATAATAGTTCCGACCCGCGTCAGATTGTTTCCATTGTAAGTAACCGTGCTGCAATTAGTCTGTAAAGACCCGGTGTCGGCGGAGGCTCCGATGCCCACGGCCACCAGCATCAACCGGTTGGCTCCGCCGCCGGTCGTATGGGAAATGGTCAGCGTGTTCGCCATGGTGCTGTTTCCCGTCGTATTCGTGCTGACGGCATCCACGGTAATCGTTCCGCTGCCGCTACTGCCAATATCAACGCCGGAATAAGTAGTCCCGTGACCAGCCGTGGCGGCGGGGTTCGTACGGTTCAGGAACTGATTGCCGGGCGTGCCGTTGATGGTGGAGAGGTAAAGCTGCTTGTTCGGTGATGGAACCAGAATCGCGGCGGTGTTGCTCGCGCTGTCGCCAAAGTTCGGATCGGTGTAACTCACGCTCAACGTGTCGCCGGGCGTGACGCTCAACGTGCCATCCTGCTGCCCCAACCCGCCCGAAGCCGATGTCAGCAGGCCACCGATATTGCGGAACACGCCGGCATTGGTGCCGGTTTCGGTCAGCGAAATGTTTTCCACGTCCCCATGCGTCAGATCCCTGACCGTGACGGTGATGGTCTGAGCGGTGTTTGACGATGTATTGCCCACGAAGTTGGTCATGGTGACAAAAACATTGGCCCCCACCGAATAAAGACCCAACGACACACCATTGGTATCAGTGAAATTCAAACTGACTGACGCCCCGTTGGTGGGCGGCGGGGGCAGATCGGTCGTCGAGGTAATGGTGGTTCCGGCAATATTAACGGTGTTGCTGATCACGCCGCCGGCAATGACCTTGTAGCGGTATATGAACGTGCTGGTTCCCCGGCTCAAAATAATCGGTATCGTGTAGCCGGACGCATCCAGCGGAAATGGCGTACCGGTAACACTGTCCGCGAGTGGACTGCCGTTCAAGGTCGTCGAATTGGTCACATAGGAAAGATTGGTCGAAGGTCCATCAATGACCACGAGGTTGCCAAGCGGCAACAACCCTTTGTTATCCACGTTCACAGTATACTCGACGGTGTCACCGATGCTTAATCCCGTCGGCGGCGTGTCGGTAACCACCAGGACGGATTTGTGCATCACCGGAACCGGAAATGGCAACACCGTCGTGCCGGCGTCAATATAAGGATTTCCCGGCGCCGCCACGTCCGGGTCTTCGCCCCAGGCCGCGGTGAGCAACGTGCCGTCCACAGTATATACCCGCATGCCCGTCTGGTTCTTGCTCGGATCGTAAATTTTTTTGGATTGCAAGGTAACTACGTCAAAATTGGTGTCGTAATGATTCCCGTTCGGGTCAATGAGCGAGCCAACGTGATCACCCTTGTAGTCCACATAAATCCGGGTGTCCGCCAACGTGGTCACCCAGACCGGGCTGCCGTTGACCGTGCCGTCCGCGCTGCCCGGCCCCCAGCCGACGTCCGCCTCGGTGGTCAATGCCACTTTCGGCACCAGGGTGAAACCCCAGTTGTAGGCGGTGTCCGACGACGGGCTCGCCCCCGCCGTGCAGACGGCAAAAAAATCTTGCCCGCCCGCGCTGACGAAACTTCCGCCGGAACCCACCGGCATGCGGAATTGAAAAACCCCATTCGTTCCCGGCACCGAAAAACTGCCCGCGCCGGATTGCGTATTGTAATTGATGGTGATGGCGTTGGTGTTCGGATTGAACAGATAAACGTAAGCCGGGTTGCCGCTCGCCGACGTGCCAACGGAGGTGTAATAATTATCATCCCAAAGCTCGACCGGATATAGCGTGAACCAGTCGCTCGCGTAACTGGCACCGACATGGCCAACCAACAGGTCCGCTTCCACCGGCTTGGTGGCCGAAATCCGTCCGCCCTTCTTGATGCCACCGTTGATGAGATAGGATTCGCCCTGGTTCAAAACGATGTTGGTTATCCCGACCCCATTGCCGTTCGGATCAATCGTCACCGCCGTGTTGTTCTCCGCCGCCATGACAAACATTCCGACGTATTTGAACAGGCCATTGGTCATGTCCTGGCCCACCGGGCTGATGTAGTTTGTCCCGTAATCCATGGTGGACATAACGCCGACCGCTCCGGCAAACACCGGACCCGGATTCACCGGCCAGCCGGCCCGCGAAATGACCAGCGCCTTGGTCGCCGCAATGTGATCCCGCGCGTCCCATAAAATGGTGGATGGATTGCGCGGCAACGGCACGCTGTTCGTCAGTGTGATGACCGTGCCGGCCGCAATCCCCATCGGGTCATGCGTGAACCCTGGACAAATGCCGTTCACGTCGTTGCCGTCACCCCAGATTTGCGTCGTCGATTGAGCCGGATTGCCCAGGTCAATTTCGTAACCATCCTCCCATTGGTCGTAGCAAATGACCGTGCCATCGCCCGTCGCCACAATGGAAAAGGTTGAAAGGATCGTTGAACCCGTGCCACCGATGATGGCTGAGTTGGCCTGGTAAATCTGCGACTCCGGCATGGGCAGATAAAAATCCTGCACCAGTGTCGTCGCCCACGCCGGCACGACAATTCCACCGCTTAGGCAAACAAGCGTCAACAGCCGGCAGATGGAACGATGCACACTACACTTCAGGCTCATGATTATTTTCAGAGTCAAAATTCCAATTCCGCGCAAAAAGCCGCAGCTTTTGTGCCGGGCAGGAACCAAATTTCATATAACTTGATAGATGTTAACTTGTTGTTGACTAGCCAGATATACCGTCTTTGATCAAATCCGAAACGTCAGACAGGCGGGTTTTTCCCCAAAAAGAAGCCAGTTCAATTCGTGCCGGAGCAGCTTTCGATATTCGCTGGAGGGTTGCCTGCCGCGCCGGCCAAGCCACCGGCTCTGTAACCGGGGCCACACCCAGGACCAAAAGCAAACAACCTTGATGGCGTTTTCATAATTTTAGCCTGTCGGGCGTCCAAACTCCCTGCAGGGGAGTGTGAATTCCGATTAAGTCACGGTGTGCTTTTCCACGAAAGTCTGCCAGGAAAAGCAACGGCACCTGGCAAGGAGAGGCGGCAGTGAAAGGGTTGCGAACAAAGTCGTGTTGTTGACCTGCCAACGGCTGCACAACCGCAACCCGTTGGAATCTTCCACCCTGTCGGTGGAATTCGCCAAATTCCAGAAAACTCTTGACGCTTACGTCGAAGAAAAAATGGCCGCTTGAAACTTGATCTACTGACTACCAGTTTTGGGATCACCCAGAAGTTCAAGGAAGGAAACATCGGACTTGAAACAGGCGAAATCCCGGGACTGGAATTTTGCCGTTATTAAGCCATGGCGCTTCTTCAGGCTAAAATAATGCATTAAAAGTTCAAGGTTCCCCCCTCGTCTGCCGATATAACGTTATGAGTTACGCTCGTCGGCGCATGTCAAACAGTGTGCACACTGGGCGAGAATCCGGGGAAATAAATTCCGTTTTGTCCTTCAAAAGGCAGGACGGGCTGTCCTCTTTCCGCAATGTTTTCAGCGGCTGCACCCCTATCCCAATGACGGGTGTTATCCAAGTTTCAATATGGGAGCGGGCTTTCGGTCGTATTGTCATCCCAGGAACAAGTTTTGCGGCGCAGGAGGTTCGGGTGGTCTGGCACAACATCCCGTGGACGAACCGCTGGGCCATCCATCACACCCATGCTTCCAGCGCGCTTATGAATATCCCGGCGCTGATCAACTTTAATTCTTCGCCCATGATGCCAATGCCAGCGCGCGATAGAAGAAAAGTCTCTTGAGAAGCGGAACTACATTTCAATGTGCCCTGGCAGCCGCGATACTTTTTGCGTCGTTGAACCTGCGCGCAGCCACCCGGATATGGGACGGTGGAGGCGCCGACAACAACTGGCTGACGGCCGCGAACTGGGATGCTGCCATCGCCGCCAACGACTCGTTGTTTTTCGCGGGCAGCACCCGGCTGTCCCCAAACAACAACGTTTCCGCCAACACCGCTTTCAATGGTCTCACTTTCAACAGTGGGGCTGGTGCGTTCACGTTGTCGGGCAATGCGATCAATCTGGTCGGCGGTATCACCAACAACGGCGCCACGCTCCAAACCGTCAACCTTAATCTGGCTTTGACGGCGACCCGCAATTTTGAAGTTGCCAGCACCGGGCCGCTCACGATTGGCGGCGTCATCAGCGGCTCGGGCTTTGGCCTGACCAAGAGCGGCACCGGCAAGCTGACGCTTAACGCAGCGAACACGTTCAGCGGTGCCGCAGCGGTCAACGCCGGCACGGTTCAGCTTGGCAATGGCAATGCGCTGGGAAGCGGTTCGGCAACCCTCGCTGCGTCCGGCACACTCGACCTGAACGGCCAAACCATTGCCAATGCCATCACCACCATCGCCACCGGCGGTATCTTGACCAATAGCAGCGGGTTGGCCGCCACGATCAGCGCGGCTATCGGCATCACGAACGCCAGTCAACTTGGGTTTTTTACAATCGGCGCCGCCGGAAACATTACTTTGAGCGATGTATTCGGTGCGCAAAATTTCTGCACCATCACCAAAACCGGTGGCGGCACGTTGACTTTGGGCGGAACCAACCAGAATGCCGAGCCGGCGGGCGGAAATCCGTTTCAACTGATCCTGAACAGCGGCGGGGTGGTGCTGGCCAAAACGGCCAACACGGCGGTGGACTCAGTGACCATCAATGGCGCGACGTTGCAGATGGATCCCAATAATACGACGACAGGCTCGCACGCCTGGAGCGGGCAGATTAACGCCGGGGTCACCTTGGCAGGAGGCACATTCGATTTGAATGGGACGAGCGGCCAGAACAACCGGTTTCAAGTGTTGCAGGGTGGCGCCGGCATCGTCACCAACAGCAGCACCACGCCGGCGGAAATTCAGATTTCCGCGCGCGATACCACGAATTACTTTTCTTACACCTTTTCCGGCCGTATCGTGGACGGACCCGGAGCCGGCAAGGTGAGCCTGACCTATACCAATGCGGGCACGCTTGGCATCGGCCACATCAACATACTCGCCGGAAACAATACTTATTCCGGCGACACGATGGTCGGTTTTGGAACCTTCGAACTGGGCAACACCAATGCCGTGCAAAACAGCACCATCAATCTTGCCGCCACCGCCGGCCTGGGAACAAATGCAAGTTTGATTGAATTCGCCAGCGGGATCGCCGCGTTCACCATTGGCGGTCTTTCCGGCAGCGAAAATTTCATCCTCGCCAACCTCGGCGGTTCGGCCGTCTCGCTGAGCATCGGGAACAACAACAGCAGTTCGTCTTACTCCGGTGCGGTGAGCGGTGCGGGAAAATTGATCAAAGTCGGCACCGGCACGTTGACTCTATCCGGGACGAACAGTTACACCGGTGGGACGACGGTTGCGGCAGGCACACTGGCGCTCGGGGCCGACAACGTGCTCCCCAATTCGGGTGCTTTGACCCTGAACGGCGGGACCTTTTCCAATTCAGGTTACACCGATGCCGTGGGGGCGCTGACCATTCAGACCAGTTCCGCCCTCGCGCTGGGCACCAACGCCACGGGCACCCTCACCTTTGCCAGCGGTAGCTACACCGCGGGCACTCTGACGATCAGTAACTGGACCGGGACGGCGGGGGTGTCGGGCACGGCGAACAAAATGTTTATCACTGCGGCTCCGAGCCCAACGTTTCTGACCAACCTCACTTTTGTCGGCTACTCCCGTGGGGCCATCCGCTTGGGCACCGGTGAAATCGTCCCGTCCGGCGCGCTGCCGACGAAGCTGGCCATCACCTCGATCAACGGCGGATCGAATCCGACTTACGGCACGGCTTTCAATATTGTCGTCCAGGCTCAAGATGCCGGCGGAAATGCACGTAACGTCAATTCCGATACGGCCATCACCTTGGGTCTGAACACCGGCACTGGCAGTTTAGGCGGCACGCTCACTGGGACCATTCTCGCCGGAACCAGTTCCGTAACGATCAGCAGCGTCACCTATGGCAAGGCTGAAAACGGCGTGATCCTTGCCGCCACCCGAAGCAGCGGCGACAGCCTGACGGCCGGCAACAGCAGCAGCTTCAACGTGAGCAAAGCGGTGCTGACGATCTCCTCTGGACTCACTGCCAACAACAAGCTCTATGATCGCACGAACACCGCCACGATCAGTTCCAACAACGTCGTATTGGCCGGCGTGCTGGCTGGTGACACGGGCAACGTCAGTTTGTCCACCAACGGCTATACGGCGATATTTGCCAGCGCAACCGCAGGCAACGGCAAGACAATAACCGTGAGTGGACTGACCATAACCGGCAGCGCGGCGGGTAACTACACCCTGACTCAACCCAGCCCGATAGCCAACATCACGGCCGTGACTTTGACGGTGACGGGCGTGACTGCCAACAACAAGGTTTATGACGGTGCGACAACAACCACGGTCAACACCGGTGGCGCGTCCTTGGTGGGGGTGCTTGGTGGCGACACCGTGACGCTCAACACCGCCAGCGCCGCCGGAAACTTCAGCAGCGCGGGCGTCGGCCTGGGCAAGACCGTCACGGTAAGCGGTCTGGCTCTCGGCGGCGCGGATGCCGGCAATTATTCCCTCACGCAACCGACGACCACCGCCAACATTTACGCCGCCATCATCATTGGCGGCGCGACCGGCAGCATGAATTGGAGCGCCATCACCAACGGTTCCGGACCGGGAGGACAGCCCGGTTCCGGTGACACCATAGCTGTGTATCAAGGCGTCACGCTTACCGTGGATGTCACCAACGGAGTTTGTGCTTCCATCCAGTTGGCACCCGTTTCCGGGAACGGGCCAGGATCCCTCGTCTTTAATTCCGGCTCGCAAGCCACGGTTTCCGGTGCTGTCACCCTCGGAGTTAGCGGCGGGTCGGCCGGCACCTTTGGTTCCGCAACCATGACCAGCGGTGGAACTCTGATCTGCCAGAACCTAGTGTCTTACATCAACGCCACCACCCCGTCGGTGTGGACGCCGGGCAGCGGCACCGTGCAGCTTGCCGCCGCCAATTCCCTGCCGTCCGCCGTGTTCACCAATTTCAACAAGCTGATCCTGGCGGCGGGCACGACCACTTTGGGCATGGCGGTGGCGGTGAACAACCTGACGCAAAGCGGCGGCAACCTTGCCTTGGGTGCCAACGCTCTGACGGTAATCAACTCGCACTACGCCGGCACCAACACGGTCTCTGGCACTGGGGCATATACCAACAACAGCGGGCTTTTTGAAACCGCCAGCCCATCTGGTGTGGCGGGCAATCTAACCACAACCGGAACCACGAGTTTTGCAGCGGCGACATTCCGGTTTGATGGCATTACGCCCCAAGTGACCAGCGCGACCATGCCGGCGATCGTTGCGAGCATCACGGTCAGCAACGCCGCCGGCGTCACGTTGAGCCAAAGCACAACGACCACCAATTTATTCCTGACCGCCGGCAATGTCACAACAGCGACCAATCAATTGAATGTTGCCGGCACCAACAACACGGCCATTTCGGGTGGCGGCAGCACGAGCTATGTCGTCGGCACCTTGCAGAAAGCATTCGGTTCGGGGACCAACCAGTCCTTCACTTTTCCTATCGGCACCACCACGACCTACACACCTGTTGCTCTTTCGAGCTTGAATGTGGGCGGATCGGGCTCACGCAGCGTCACGCTCCAGAGCGCAGATGGCGATCATCCGCAGCTCGCCGCTTCGGGCATCACCGCCAACCAAAGTGTGAACCGCTATTGGACGCTCACCCAATCCGGTTCGACGTTCACCAACTACACCATCACATTCAACTACCGGACCAACGAACTGGATGCAGGGGCGTTTCCGGGTTCGTTCATCGCCCAAATTTACACGAACTCGGTCTGGAGTTCCGTAACCGTGCAGGGCACGCCGACATCCACGGCAACCGTCGTCCCTAATTACTCCGCCGGCTCCGCCGCCTTTGCCATCGGCGATCCTGTAAGCAATCAAACCATCACCTTTACTTCGCCGGGAAATCAAACTTATGGTGTCGGACCGATTGCCCTCACCGCCACGGCTTCGTCCGGATTGACGGTCACTTATTCCGTCAGCGGGCCAGCCACGCTGACTAATGCGACTTTATACGTCAATGGAGTGGGGACAGCATCCATTGTCGCCTCACAAGCTGGCAATGGCAGTTATGGCGCGGCAACTCCGGTGACGGCCAACATCGTGATTGCTCCCAAAGCAATTGCCGTTGTTTCGGGACTTTCCGCCAATAACAAGGTTTATGACGGCAACACGTCGGCGACGATCAACTCCAACACGGTAGTGTTGTCAGGCGTGCTGACGGGTGACGTGGCGAGTGTCAGCCTGTCCACCAACGGTTACTCCGCGGTATTTGGCGGCGCGGTTGCAAGCGGCGGTGTGGGAGTTGCGGTCAGCGGTTTGACTCTGAATGGCAGCGCGGCCGCCAACTACACGCTGACGCAACCCAGTCTGACGGCCAACATTACCGCCGCGCCGCTGACCGTGACCGCCGGCAATACCAACCGCATCTATGGTGCGGCCAACCCGGCATTCATCGCCAGCTACAGCGGATTCGTCAATGGCGACACAGGCAGTGTGGTGCAAGGCGCGCCGGGTTTCAGCACGTCCGCCAACAATGGCAGCCCGGTTAACACCTATACGATCACGCCGTTCCTCGGCAGCCTGACGGCAACGAATTACAGCTTCACCACCTTCAGCAACGGCACGCTCACCATCACGAAAGCCAGCTCCGCAAACGTGGTTGCCGCCTCAGCCAATCCGTCACCGACGGGTTCCAATGTGACTTTTACGGCGACCTTGACGGTGGTGTCACCGGGCAGCGGCACGCCTGCCGGCACCGTGCAATTTCTGGCTGACGGTGCGGCGCTTGGTTCACCAGCGGCGTTGAGTGGCGGGGTCGCGAGCCTGGTCATCAATTCTCTTTTACACGGCCCCCATGCCATCACCGCTGAATATGCGGGCGACGTAAATTTCGTCGGCAGCACCAACAATTTGAGCCAGGTCGTCAATGCGCGGCCAGTTACCGTGGGCGATGTCCTGCCGCGCAACCCCACTACCGGAGCCAAGGTTCGCATCGCGACCTTGCTCGCCAACGGCACCGACCCAGACGGCGATGCGCTGACGTTTGTTTCCGTCAGCGCGACGAGCACATCCGGCGGCACAAACGTGTTGCGCGGCAGCTGGATTACTTACTCTCCGCCATCAGGATTCACCAACGCGGACAGTTTTACTTACCTCGTTGCAGACGGTTACGGACTGCAGGCGACCGGCACGGTGTCCGTCGCCATCCTGGCGGACAGCGCGCCGACGCAAAATATTGGCAGCATCGAAAAACTCGGCAACGGCTCGTCGCTGATTCATTTCAGCGGAATTCCCGGACGCATTTATATGGTTCAATACACCACAAACCTTGTGACACCGGTCTGGCAGCCGCTGGGAACAAACACGGCGGACACATTCGGAAAAATTAATTTCACCGATTCACCCGCGACCAATTCGCCCGCGCGATTTTACCGCTCCACGAACCCATGATTATGAAAACCCAGGCCACCACCGCAATTTTAACAAACGAAACCGCTGCCACGCAGAAGCGGATCGAAAACGTTCCGCTGCGTGCAACCACTAACATCCATAACACCATGAAAACACTAAAAGCAGTCCTATTGGTGCTCCTGGCGGCGGTTTCACCGTTGCTCCTTCAGGCGCAGACCACCGAATCCTTCACCTTCACCA
>CAZKTW010000077.1:0-13780 GCA_964555775.1 uncultured Bifidobacteriaceae bacterium
TTGCGATGGGGCTGCGTCATATTCTGCGCCAGGATCCGAATGTGGTGATGGTGGGTGAAATTCGCGACCAGGAAACGGCGGAAATCGCCATCCGCGCCTCCCTGACCGGCCATCTGGTGTTCAGCACGCTGCACACGAACGATGCGCCCAGCGCCTTCACCCGGTTGATTGACATGGGCATCGAGCCGTTCCTCGTGGCGTCATCGGTTGAGGCCGTGATGGCCCAACGCCTCGTGCGCACGATCTGTTCGCACTGCAAGACGGAACAGAAGGTGGATGCGGATTACCTGCGCCGGATCGGATTCCCCGAGGATGAAATCGGCACGGCGAAATTCTGGCATGGCGCCGGGTGCGAGGAATGCCGCCAGCAGGGTTACCAGGGGCGCAAGGGCATTTATGAACTGTTGCTCGTCAGCGAAGCCATCCGTCCGCTCATCATGAACCGCGCCAACGCCACCACCATCGCCCAGCGCGCGATGGAGGCCGGCATGCGCACGTTGCGCACCGACGGCTGGAACAAGGTCAAAGCCGGCTCCACGACCATCGAGGAGGTTCTCCGTGTCACCCAGATGGAGGAACATCTGGAGGCGCTGGCCGGCGGCGAACGCACGCAAATCACCCCCCGCACCTAACCCTATTTTTTCATGGCCCGCTGGCATACCTGCAACATTCTGCAACTGGCACCCGACGCGAGCCGGCTCTGGCAATTTGACGCCAAGGGCGGCGGTTTTGCCCTGAATCGCGAGCACCGAACCGCCATTGACCAGCAGTTGCCGCCCCGGTCGGTGGCCAAATCCTGGAGCTCGTTGTGGCAGCCGCGATTGAATGTCGCGTGGCTGCCGCCGGAAAAGGTCTTTCTGCGGGTGCTGGAACTGCCCCGGAGCAGTTTCGACGAAACGTTTGCCATGGTGGAACTGCAACTGGAAAAATTTTCTCCCATGCCGGTGGCGCAAGTCGTCTGGACGATTCATATCCTGTCGCGCCACGGCGAATCTCCGCGTCAGAATGAAGCCGCAACGGCCGGGGAAACCAAGGCGGAGGATTTGCAGACCGTTGTGGTGGTCATCGTCGAGCGCGGCGTGGTGGAGGAATTTCTCGGCAAGCTCGAAGGCCGGGGTTATCTCGCCGACCGGTTGGAAGTGCCGATGCTGGACCAGTTGGAAGCCACACCGGCGACGGAGGACGGAGCCTGGATCTATCCGGTGCAGCTGGCGGGCCAGAGTGCGGCGCTGGTGGCATGGTGGCAGGCGGGCACGTTGCGAAATCTCAGCTATATCGTGCTGCCGTCCGCGGGTGACCGCGCGAAAAATCTGAAGGCCCAACTGGCCCAACTGACTTGGGCCGGCGAGTTGGAGGGTTGGTGGAGCACGCCGCTCATTCAATGGCATCTGGTCGCCGATCCGGTCAACGCCGCGGAATGGGAGAAGACCTTGCGCGAAAGTCTGGGGGAACCGGTGCGGGTGGCGCCGCCCCTGGCTCCGGCGGAACTGGCCGCGCATACGGCGCAACGCGCGGCAGCAGCGGGTTCGCGCGCGACGTTGTTGCCGGCGGAATTTCCGTTGCGTTATCACCAGCAATTTGTTGACCGGCTCTGGTTGCATGGCCTGGCGATGACCGGGGTTGTGTATGCCGTTGGCGTGGCGATCTATTTTTGCGCGGTTGGCCTGCTCTCCGTCAAAACGCTCAAGGCCGAGCAGGTGCTCGCGGACCTGGGCGGCAGTTACACGAATGCGATGCTGCTCCGGGCGCGTTATGACGTGCTCGAAAAACGGCAGGTGTTGAAATACGCGGCGTTGGATTGCTGGAAAATTGTTGCGGAACAACTGCCTCAGGATATTACGTTGCAACGGTTCAGCTTTGCGGACGGCCAGAAGCTGGCGTTGAGCGGCACGGCCGCACCGGAACAGGTCAACCTGATTTTTGACTTTTACACCGCCATGCAAAAAGCCCCGCTCAACGATCGGCCCATGTTCGATGCCCGCGCGGGAGAACCGCCGAATCCCCATCCGGCCGGAAAAAACGAAATCTGGAGTTTCAGCCTGCAACTGCAGCATGCGGAGGGTGCGCCGTGAAAAAATACTTCGTGCATTTGCGTCCCATGGAACGGCGCCTGGCGGTCGGCGTGCTGGTCGTAGTGATCATTGTGCTGAACGCCTGGCTGATCTGGCCGCATTTTTCCGACTGGGGCGACCTGCGGCACCGCCTCGATGGTGCGCGGCAGAAGCTGACGCGTTACCAGACGACCATTACGCAAAGGACGAATTATGAGGCCCAGGTGAAAAACCTGGAAGGCGAGGGCGAATTTGTGGCGCCGGAAGACCAGGCCATCAATTTCATGCGCACCATTCAGGCGCAATCCGCCGCCAGCGGAATCAACGGGGTCAGTTACTCACGTTCCACAATGGTCACGAATGAATTCTTTGTCGAGCAGCGCCAGAATATCACCCTCGCCGCCACCGACGAGCAACTGGTGGACTTTCTTTACAAACTCGGTTCCGGCCCCTCCATGGTTCGAGTGCTGGATCTCGAGCTTCAACCCGACGGCCCGCGCCAGCATCTCAATGCGAACATCCGGCTCGTCGCCAGTTATCAAAAAAACCCGACCGCCCCGGCGCACGCTGCCGCCCCGGCCGATTCCAAGCTTTTAACCAAAACCGCAAAATGAAAACGACCACGCTTGTCCTGATTTTATTTCTAACCGCCCTGGCGTCCTGGGCGCAGCCGGCGCCCGGCCCGCGTCATTTTCCCCAGCGCGCCAACCTGGCAACCAACACCCCCGCCGCTTCAGTCATGCCTCAATTTCCCGGCGCCCCGCCGGTGGGTGCCCCCGGGATGCTGCCCGTCCCCAACACCCCTCCGGCAAATGTGCCGTCCGCCTCCGATGCTCCCGCAGCCCCGGCCCCGGCCCCGGCTCCGGCTCCGGCCGCGCCGCCCGAGGAGATGATTCCCGCCGGCAACATCAATTTTCAGGGTGTGGATGTGGGTCAGGTGCTCGACGTTTATGCGAAGCTGGTTGGACGCACGCTGTTGCGCGCCGGACTGCCGTCCGCCCAGATTGTTCTGCGCACGGAAACGCCGTTGACCAAGACCGAGGCGGTCCAGGCGTTGCAAGCCGTGCTGGCCCTCAACGGCATCGCCGTGGTGAATGTGGGTGAAAAATTCGTGAAAGTGTTGCCGGTGGACCAGGCGAATTCAGCCGGCGCGAAAATGGACCAGCGGGATGTGAGCCAGTTGCCGGAGATGGGTTCGTATGTGACGCACATCGTGCAGTTGAAGTACACCAAGCCGACCGAAATGATCCCCATCATCCAGCCGTTCGCCAAGCTGGCCAATTCCATTCTGGCCATCGACGGCAATGGCATCCTGGTGCTCCGCGACAACGCCGAAAACGTCAAGCGGATGCTGGAGATGATTGATCAAGTGGATATCGCGGTGCCGGCGGAATACATCTCGGAGGTGATTCCAATCCGTTACGCACTGGCTGAAGACATTGCCAACGCGCTGAACACCCTTGGCGGCAGCGGGGGCAGCACGGTCAGCATCGGGAGCACGGGGGCCTCGACACCCGTCAGCGGCATTGGCCGCTCCACCGGCGTGGGGGGGGGCGGCATGGGCGGCCAGGGCGGCCAGGGCGGGGGTTATAATCAGGGCGGCCAGCAGCGGCCGTTTGGCGGGCAGACGACGCCCGGCGCCGCGCCCGGCGGCCAAAGCACTTTTCAACAACGGTTGCAGTCCATCATTCAAAAGGCTTCCGCGCCAGGCGGGCAGCAGGACCAGATCCAGGTTTTTGGCCAGACCAAAATCATCGCCGACCAGCGGAGCAATTCATTGCTCATTTTTGCAACGCAGGCGGACATGGAACGGATCAAGGCCGTGGTGGCGAAACTCGACGTGCTGCTCGCCCAGGTGCTCATTGAATCTGTCATCATGGATGTTTCCCTGAACAAGGGATGGAATCTGGGCGTGTCGGCGGAGCAAAATCCCAGCAGCATCAGCTCCAGCAAGCGAATCGCCAGCGGCGGTGGCTTCAACAACGGCCAGCCGTTTGCAAATTTCATCAACAATTCGGCTTCCCTGGCTGGCACCAACGTGCTCAGCGGGCTTTCCAGCGGTTTCAGCTATTTCGGCAACATTGGTCCGACCTGGGACGTGGCGCTGCAGGCCGCGGCCTCCGACAACACGGTCTCCATCATCCAGCGCCCGCGCATCCAAACCTCACAGGCCAAAGCCGCGACGTTCTTCGTGGGAAATACGGTGCCCTACGTCAACAGTGTGTATTACAACAGCGGCGTCGGGTCCGGCGCCAGTTCCTCCTATTCCCAGCTGTCCGTCGGTGTGGAATTGGATATCACCCCGTTCATCAATCCCGACGGACTGGTGGTCATGGATATCAACCAGGAAATTGATGACATCAACGGTTTCACCACCATTCAGGGCGTCGGAGATGTGCCCAACACGGACAAACGCACGCTCCAGTCCGAGATTGCCGTGAAAGATCGGGACACGGTGATTTTGGGCGGGTTTGTCCGCTCCCAAAAGTCCAAAAACCGGAGCGGGGTTCCTTTGCTGCAGGATATTCCGATCCTCGGCGCCTTGTTCAGCACCCGGAGCGACACCAAGACCCGCAGTGAATTGATCGTGCTCATGCGCCCGACCGTTTTAAGAACCCCCGAAATCGCCGCCATCCAGGCCATCAAGGAGGAACGCAGGCTGCCCGGCATTTCCGCCTTCGATGCGGAAAACACGGAGACCGAGCGCAAGCAGATGGAGGCCGAACGCCGGGCTGAGCTGAAACGCGCCAAGCTCCGAGGGACCGCCGACGGTCCGTTCAACCGTGTGGTGCCACCGGACATGCCGGTCAATACCAATGCGGTTTCACCCAGGAACCCATGACGGGCGCGACGGTTCAATTGTCCGGCGGAGGATCGGAAAAAGATTCGCCGCCGGGGAAAATTTCCTCCAGGGTGCGGATCGGGTGCAGCGGCAGCAGCAGGAGTTTGGGGACGTAAACTGGATCGCTTTTCGGGTTTTTCAGCGTGCCGGTGACTTGGTATTCAAACAATTTGCTCACCGGCCACAGCATCGTGCTGACCAGCGGGCCGATCATCCAGGTGTTGCGCAGCAATTGAGCGGTGACCCGCGCGTTCACGTTTTGCCTCAAATCCACCGTGCCGGTGTATTCCAGCCGCATCAGGGTCGAACGGATTTGCAGCGAGTCGGAATAAATCACGCCATTGGTCATGCTGAATTCGACCGTGGCGTCCGTCGCCCGGCTGTTGCCCAAACCCGATGAAAACGTGTTCAACACTGGCGATAAAAAGCCAAAAACCGGGATGTCCCAAAGCAGCCCGTCATGCAGATTGGCGTGGCCGGAACCATCCCACGTGTGCCAATCCCGCGAATCCGCATGCGTCACCGCCAGCCAGCCGGCCAGCGTGCCTTCAAGGTGATTCGTGGGCGAAGACAAACCCACCGCCAGGGCGTGCAGATCCACGTTGGTCACATTCACGTCAAAATCATAGTCCGCGCCTTCGTGTGGGGCCCGGAAATCGAAGTAGGCCCGGCCGTCCCCGGTGCCGCCATAAAATGCGGCCTGCACGTTCGTCAAAATCAGCACGCCTCCGAGCCAGTGGATCGTTCCGGTGATGCCGGGTGTTTTCAACCTCAACCATTGAAACGGCGTGCTGCCCACGATGTCGAAGCGCATATCCGTGCCCTCGGTGTCGCGGGGGCCGTTCATGTCACGCAGCGGCAGACAGCCATTCACCCGCGCCGTCGGCGGCTCCAAAAATTGATACGGATCCATCAACCGTCCGGTTTTCGGGCCGATGGCATGGGTCACCACTTTGGGGTCAGCTGTGCTGAACCCGTTCGTGAAGCTGATCAGGCGGGCGTTGAAATCCAGGGTGACTTTGTCGGCGGTCATCGTCTGGGTTCCATGCCACAGGTGCGGATGGATAAAATCAAGGACGCGGTTGGTGTAACGCAGTTCGCCGGTGATGCTGTCCACCGATTGGCCGCGCAACGTGAAGTTGGTCAGCGCCACGCGCCCGCTCACGTCAATGCTGTCGTAATCGTACAAGCGTCCGCCCACGTCAATTTCGAGCGCCAGGGGTTCGCTGAAGGTGAAATGGTCCAAGCCCCGCACGGCATTGCTCGCCGTCAAAAACGGCCGGAGGGTTTCGGGGTCGAACCGGCCGCGGATGTGCCAGCGGTAAATCTGGGTGCCGTCGTTTTCGCCGCCGCTGAGGGTGAGCCGGGTCTTTGCCCTGCCCACGGCGAGATCGGGCAATTGCCAAAGGAGGTTCGAATAGGAAAAATGCGTCTGCACCCAATCAAGCTTTGCACCAAGAACGGTGGCGTTTTCGAGGGTCAGTTGCCCGTTCAACTTGATGGTCGGCTGCACCTCGGCGCGCCATTCTGGCTGTTGATTGGTCCACGCCGGCAGCACCAGCGAACCGCTGGCTTGGATCAAAGGCGGACGCGTCCACGAAAATTCCGCCAGCCTGCCGCGCGTCTTTTCCGTCAGCACTGCGGCGATGACATGAACGTCGAAGCTTGACGAGTTGGTGAAGGCGAGTTCGCGGGTGGCGATGTTCAGCCGCGCCGTGGCCTCGAGCCGTCCGCCGCCCAGTCCGGCGGTCAATTTGGTGATGGTCAATTCCGGCATCCGCCAAAGACCGCTGCCCGCCAGCGTATCGAAGTTCAACTTGTCGGATTTCAATTCCTTGAACTGGGCGGTCCAGGCCAGGCGGCACGGCAGGGCGTTGGTCCACCAGGCCAGGGACAAATCGACGTTGGTCGGCATGTCCCCGGGCTCAGTGAGGTTGGCGGTGAATCGGAGGTCGCGTCCGCTGCCCCAGGGGGTTTGCGCCGAAGGCGCGTTGAGGTTCAGCCGGACGGCGAACGAGTGAATGTCCCGCGCATCGCCATCCACCACCAGGCTCAGTTGCGGTGTGCCGGTGAAATGAATCCGGTCGAGCATGTCGGAAAGCGCCCGCATCCGTGCCTGCCAGACGGCGCGGCCGGCGTTTTTTTTGCCGCGAAATATTTCCCAGTTGCGGATTTCCGATGCCTGGACGATATCGCCGGACAATGTGAGTTTGGCGCCGGCGAAGTCAGCCTGGAAATGGTCGAGCGACCAGGTGTCATTTGTCTGGAAGCGAAGGTCCGTCGAGATGTTGTCGAGCGTCAACGCGTTGGTGGGAGTGAGCGGCCAGGCCAGCCGGCCCTCGCGCAGGATGAGTCCATCAATCTGCCATTGCCGGTGCAACAGGGCGCGATAGTTCAATTGCAACTGGACTTCAGCCAGCGAGAGCACCGGGTCGTCGGGCGCCCGGGCATGGCCAATACTCACGTTTTCGACGACCAGTCCGCGGACGAAATTCAGGCGCATCCGCGAGAAGGACAGTTCAATCCCGCGCGTTTGCAGCGTTTGCACCAGGCGCCGTTTCAGAAAATCCGGCAGACCGATGCGATTGAACCAGACGAGAGCACAAACCAGCGCGAGCACCGTGAACCACGCGGTGATGCGACACCAGCGAAAGCCAGTGCGGCATTTTCGCCAGAAACCGGGTTGCGCAGGCATATCAGGGAACGTTTGCCGGAATGATGAGATAGGTGGAAACGAACTGGTAAAGCACCGGCGGAAAAACGAACGCCCAGCGTTCCCCGTCCAACATGACGGTGGCCAGGGCCGTTTGCACTTTTGGCAGTTCAGGGCCGAAATCCACCGTGTCCTTTTCACCGTTCCTAAGTTCGATCGTGATTTGCAGGTTGTTGGTGGTCCAACCGTGCTTTTCCGGGTCGGCTAGATTGTGATCCAGCCAGGCTCCATAGGCGGTTAATTCACCCAGCCGATGGGCGGTTTCCTCCAGGGCTGGAGGATTCACGATGCCTTGTGAGCCGGGGGCGGGCGACCATTTATTCACCCCATTGTGGACAATCTGCCGCACCTTGCCGTCCTGGTGGATGGTGATTTGAGTCACCTCGGTCTCATTGAAACTCCAAATGCGGCGGTCGCGAAATTCCCAGGCGGCTGCGGGCAGGCCCGTAAGATCGTTCGCGGCGATGGCGTAAACAAAATCCTCATCCGCGCGCTGGACGAAAACTTCGTCGTTTTGGTTGGTGCCAAAGGAAAATTGAACAATGACGCTGTTGGTGTCGCCGGCCACGGAACGTAAAATGATTTGCCGGGTTGGTGAATCCAGTCCGTATTTGGGCAGGTCGGGCGCAGTTACCACGCCCTGCACGAACCCGTCTTTGTCCGCGACCCGCAAGCTGGCGAGGGCCTTGAGATATGACTGCACGTTATCGGCGTCGGCGGGGAATTTTTCACCCACGACGCGCCAGTCGTTCGAACCGTGTCGTTGCAGAATGAAAGGGGTCTGGCCACGCACCTCGATTTCCGCGACGGGCGCGGTCAACTCCAGCAAATGGGGATCGCGAAAATCATTCACCGAGCCGCGCCAGGGCAACAATGGTTCCCGGGCGGAGGTGGCCACGACGTTCCAGTCCCCGCGCCGGACGAAAACCTGGGCCGGGTCGTTGGTCGGACTCCTGCCGACGTGCAGGGCGCCGACGAAATTGGTGCCGTGGCCCAGCCACACGTCGAGTTCGGCAGGCTGCAGCCCGAAGGCGGTCAAGTCCGTTTTGGGGTCATCGGAGATGAATTGCAGGACGCGTGTAGTTTGCAGGTGCTGCAACGCATCGGTGATGCGCTCGGTGTCCGCCCGCGCCGAAAACGGACGGATCAGGCGCCAGAGATGATTCGTCACGTCCCGTCGAAGTTCAATGGCTTTGGCGCCGTTGGTCAGCACAATCCAATCCACGCTGTGGCTGGCGTCCACCAGCGTGGTGTCGCGCCAGGCATCCACGGTGCGCGGAATGAATTTAAGCCAGTCCGCGTCCGCCACGAACCTGCCCTCGACACCTTCGACCCGCAGAAAAACCTGGTCGCCGGGCGGGGTTTTGTTCCCGACCGAAAGTTGCCGGCGCTGGCCATCGGATTCGATGACGAGTGAATAGCTGGGCGGTTCAAAGCCGTATTCCACGTCAGCGTTACGGCGGTCACGCAGTTCAGCCGGATTGATCCGGGTGGCCGGCTCAAGTTTTTGCAGCGCTTCGAGCAGGGCTTCAATCGCGGCGGATTGGGCGGGATAGATGATGGGTTGGGTCAGCATCCAGGCATGGTTCGTCCGGTCGGCGCGGATTTCCGGCGCCCCGGACGGGATGACCTGGATGCTGGTGGCCGCGGTGAGGCTCAATTCCGGCAGGATGCGGGACGATTCCGGGGCGGAAGGCCGCAGGAAGTGTTGATAAGAATAAATCAACGCGAACAGGGCCGCGGCAATCGTGAACCAGATTCCGGTGGTTTTTGAATTCATTATTTTCTCCGGGCCAGCCAGACGAGACCGCCGAACAACAATACCGCGCCGGGCAACGCCCCCAGCAACAACCAGCGAACCTCGCGCTGTTGGGGCGGGGTCAACCACAGCCGATACTCGGTGACCGGTCGCGGCCCGATGCCTTTGAGCAACGTGGTGCGGTCGAGCAGCCAGTTGGCGGCGTAGCCAAGGAAGTCGCGGTTGTCGCCGCCTTCAATGTAGTAATTGCAGAGGAAGATTGAGTCACCCGCGACCAGGAGCCGCGCATTGCCACGCGTATTGGCAACGCCAGCCACCGGCTTTTGCTCAACGGCGACGATAAGGGGATAACTGCGCGGCGGCTCCGAGCTGTCATCCGTAAGCGTGGAGTTTTCGCCGGAGAAGGCGATCTCGTCAACTTGCGGCGCGTTGGCGGGCGGATTTTGCCATGGCACGCGTTCAATGGGCCGCGGCCTGATCATCTGCAGCGCAGACTGAATGAGCGGGTTCACCACCGGATGCCCGCCGAATCTGCGGACTTTGATGTCTTCGCCACTGATGGTGTTGTACGGGTCTTTGACCACATCGGCGATGACGTTGACGCCCCAGCGCTGCAAAATCGGTTCGAGACCGGTTGGACGGTTTTTGGAGGCCCAACTGAACAGCGCCAGCAACCGCCCGCCCTGCTTCAGGTATTCATCGATCTTTTGCAGTTCCGGGTCGGACAACGGCGCGGTTGGCGCGGCAATGATCAGCAAGTTGCAGTCCATCGGGATGCCGCTGTCGCCATTCAATTCCAAGTTTGTAACCGCGACGTAGTTTTGGGCCAGAACGGCTCCAAATTTCAGGTAGCCAAAATTGTCGCTGTCCGCGAGCGAAGGTTCACCGTGGCCTTGCAAGAAATACGCCTTGAACGGCTTGGCGGTGGTGACGGCCAGCAACATCGCGGTGAAGGCCTGTTCGCCATTGAAGGCAATTGGCTTGCGCCGGAATTCACGCTCCTTGGGATTGGGCACCGCTTCGAGTTTGACCTCGGTCAGCGCATCCCCGGATTGAATTTTGACCCGTCCTTCGCAATCAAAAATGACCAGGTCTTTGTCCGTCGGCGAGTTCAGTTTATATTGTTCCTTGATTTTTTGGGCCTCGCCTGCGTCGCGCACGTAATCCACCGTCTGGACCGAAAGGCGGGGATTGGCGGCTTGATACTCGTCCAACCAGGCGGCGATGTTTGGATAAGAATTGTCAGACTTGTCATAGTACAGCGTCACCTGCACGTGATTGGTGGTTGACTTGAGAATCTCCAGCGTTTGCGGGGACAGTTTGACCCGCGTTTGCGAACTCAGATAGAACCGGCCGAAAAAACGTGCGCCGATGAAATTCACCATCAGCACCACGGCCAGCACCAGGAGGGTGCGCACCACCACGTCAAAACCAATCTTCCAGCGGCGGCCGGGCGAGAAACTGGGTTGAGGTTTGGGGAGGGTCGGCATTTGTTATTTCCAGCGCCGGCTTTCCACCACGCGCAAGGTCAGGAACAGGAAGAAAAACGTCAGGCCGACGTAAAAAATCACCGTGCGGGTGTCCACCACGCCGCGGGTGAAATCTTCCATTTGCTTGAATAAATTGAAATATAAAAGCACCTGCGTTTGCCATTGCTCGACGGCGGGCGCCACCTGCGTCAAATAAGCCAGGATGAACAAAACCACTCCCGCGGCCAGACTGATCACCGCCGCCACCACCTGGCTGCGGGTCAAGGCTGACGCAAAGCAACCCAGCGACAAAAACAGACAACCGCTCAAGAAGATGCCCAGATACATTCCGCCCAGGGTGCCGGCGTCCAAGGCTCCCGTTTGATTTGTAAAATACCGCACAATGTACAGGCTGCCCAGCGTGGGCAGCCACATCACCATGTAAAAAACCACCGCGGTGGTGAACTTGGCCGCCACCACCACCAGGTCGGTCACCGGGGTCGTCATCAGCGTTTCATAGGTGCCGGTGGCCTTTTCCAGGGCAAACAGCCGCATGGTAATGATCGGGGTCGCCAGAATCACAATGATCCAGAACAGGAAACTGTTGAAAAACAATTCCGTGACCGGCATTGAAAACGGATCGGTGCCCAGATTTCGCAACAACAACACAAAGCTCAATCCAATCAACAGGGTGACGGCGGCGATGATGACATAACCCGTGAGGGAACAGAAAAACGCCGCCAGTTCCCGGCGCGTAAGCGTGCAAAAAATTCTCATTCGCCCTCCTCGGTCTCAGGTGGCTTGGTCACCTGCACGTAAATGTCCTCGAGCGAATGCCGGCTGCGCGTCAGTTCGCGCAGCACCCAGCCGCGTTCCAGTACCAGCGCGAAAATCGCCGGACGCAAATCGTAGCCATCGCGCGGCGTCAGGGCGCACCGGTGGAAATCACCCTCGCTGGGCGACACGTCGAATTGCTCAATTCCCGGCATCTGCGCCCAGAGGTCACGCAGTTCGTTCGCCGGCGCGGCGATTTCGGCGATGATCTGGCTGTCACCGGCCATGAGGCGCTGCAAATTGTCCGGCGTATCGGCGGCGAGGATTTTCCCGTCGAGCATGATAAGGACCCGCCCGCACATCATTTCCACTTCCGGCAAAATATGCGTCGAAATCAGCACGGTGTGCTTTTGGGCGAGGCTTTTGATCAATTGCCGCACCGCGCGAATCTGGTGCGGATCGAGGCCGATGGTCGGCTCGTCCAGGATGATCAATTCCGGTTCGTGCACTAGGGCGTCCGCCAGGCCGACCCGTTGTTTGTAACCCTTGGAAAGCTGGCCAATGATGCGGCGGCTCACGTCCGTCAATCCGCATTGCTCCATCACCGTGGCCACGCGCTCGCGTGACCGCCGCCAGCCCAGGCCCTTGAGCCGGGCGCGGAACTTCAGGTATTCCCGCACCCGCATTTCCGGATGCAGGGGATTGTTTTCCGGCATGTAACCGATGCGCCGCCGCACCTCGTCCGATTGGTGAAAGACATCAAAACCCGCTATCTGGGCTGTGCCGGACGTCGCCGGCATGAAACAGGAAAGAATCCGCATCGTGGTGCTCTTGCCCGCGCCGTTCGGCCCCAGCAGGCCTACAATTTCCCCGCGCGCCACCGTGAACGAAATGCCCGCCACCGCCGTGCGACCGGCATAGCGTTTCGTCAAATCCGTCACCGCAATCATCGTGTCGCCGTTCATTAAAACGTTGACTGAAGCCTAGCAGAAAATTCGGGGCTCCAGCCAACAAAAATTCCACGCCCAAATCCATGTTGGTTTGTTTAAAGAGGCAAATCAGCCGGTGTCAGTGTTCAAAATTTTGCGTGCCGGCTTGACTTTGCCGCAGCCCTGGCGCAAAAGCAATCCACAGTGTCTCCGCCGTTTGACAATTTTTACGCCCGCTGGCGGATCCCGGAGGGTCCGGAAAACATCCTGCGCGACGAACAGGGGGCGCCGACGGAACGCCTGCTTCAGGCCATCTGGCGTCACCAGCGCCTCCGCCGTGACCGCCTCCAGACGGTCGATGGCCGCGCCGTCCGCATTTTACATCCCGGTTTTGTGAGCGTCGAAGGCGGACCGGATTTTCGCGGCGCGGTCATTCAAATTGGCGATGCGGCGCCATGCTCCGGCGATGTGGAGATTGACCTGCGCGCCGGCGGCTGGCGCGCGCACGGCCATGACCGCAACCCGGATTTTAAGAATGTGCTGCTCCACGTGGTTTGGGAAGATGTTGGAGTTCACACTTCAGCGTGCCGGAACCGGGAAATGCCGAACAAGCTAAAGCTTGAACTCCAGCCTCCACCGCCAACGCTGGCGGTCGGCGATAAACTTGATGCGCCTCTCGCTGAACTGGGTTTGTGGCTCGAAAACGAATCACCGCGCGTGTTGCCCGAAAGCTTGCGCGGCCAGTGTTGCGCCGCGCTGCGGGGATTGGATGAAACCCGGCAGGGGCGGCTGCTGACTGCCGCCGCCCGGGTCCGTTTTCAAGCCAAGGCCGAACAGTTCCGCACGTGTGCCCGGCACGCCGGCTGGGAACAATCGTTGTGGGAAGGTTTGTTCCGCGCGCTGGGTTACAAACACAACGTCTGGCCGATGCAAAATCTCGCCGAACTGCGTGCCCGCTGGATGGGTAGCCATGTCCCGGCTTTCTTGCTGCAAGCCCGGCTGCTCGGCCTGGGCGGTCTGCTGCCGGTGGAATTGACCCGGGCGCGGGGGGCCGGCGCCGTTTACCTGCGTCGCCTCTGGGATTGCTGGTGGCGCGAACGCGACGGGTTCAGCGACTGCCTGCTGCCGCGGACGGTCTGGAGATTTCACGGCCTGCGTCCGGCCAATCATCCCCAGCGCCGGCTGGCACTGGCCGCGCAATGGCTGGCGGCCGGCGATTTGATTCAAAAGCTCGAAGCCTGGT
>CAZKTW010000078.1:0-13576 GCA_964555775.1 uncultured Bifidobacteriaceae bacterium
GCCGACAAACCTTTTTCCACCACCGTTTCGTTTTGATAGGTGATGCCGGTTGTGACCTGGCGATTTTCAACAATCTGGTTGGCGGCGTTGGTCGGATCCGTTTTTACGACGTAAATGAATGGGCCGTTTTGTCCCGCCTGCACCGCCTGCGACGGTACGGCAATCGCATTGGTCAATTCCCTCAGCGTCAGCGATACCCGCACAAATTGTCCCGGCCACAGCACGTTGTTTTCGTTCGGGAAGGTCGCTTTGAGTTGAATCGTACCGGTCGTCATGTCCACGCCGTTGTCAATAAACGTCAACTCGCCTTGCGGCGCCGGTCCGTCCAGGTTTGGAACCGTCGCCAGCACCTTCAGAGTCTTTTCGTTCATTTCTTTTTTGATTTCCGGCAAGTACTGCTCCGGCACGGCAAATGCGACGTAAATGGGATGAATCTGATTGATGGTCAGCAAGGTGTCGTCGGGGGCTTTCACCACGTTGCCTTCGTGGAATTGCAGGCTGCCGGTCCGGCCGTCGAACGGTGCGCGAATCGCGGTAAATTCCAAATTCAGCTCGGTGTTGGTAACCGCCGCCTGGTCGGCCGCCACCGTGCCTTCCAGGGCGTCGAGGGTCGCCCGGCTGGTGTCAAATTCGTCCTGCGAAATCAGTTTCTGTTCAAACAATTTTTGCTCGCGGCCAAATTGGATTTTGGCATTTTCCCGTTGGGCCTGATCGCGGGCCACGTTCGCCCGGGCGCTGGCCAGGGCCGCCTGGGTTGGTCGCGGATCAATCGTGAACAGCAAGTCACCCTTGTTTACCTCCTGGCCTTCCTGAAAATGGATTTCACTCAAAATGCCGCCGATCTGGGGACGGATCGTCACCGTCGAATACGGCATCACGTGACCGACCGGCGGCGGGTCAATCAGCACCGGGACATTGGTCTCGACCGCCTGCGCCACGAGCACCGGCGCGGCGCCCACGCCTTTATCCGCGCTGCGTGAGCAGCCACTGGCTAGCATGATGGCCACCAGTATCGCGACGGGGATCAAGGTGGGGGTTTTCATGCCGGATCCTGTTGATGCATTTGATTATTGATGCCTGGGCCGGCCGCAGGCTGGAAGGCGGCGGCGAATTGTTTCAGAAAAGCGGCCCGCTCCTTTTGAAATCGCGGATCGGAAGGCGGCCGTCCCATGATGAGCTTCGTCAACTGGGGAAAGGCCACGGGAAACATGGTCAGGGATCGCATGGCCAGCATCACGTGACGGGGATCCAGGGCGCTGGTAATCTGGCCGCGGGCCTGCTGTTGCCGGATGCGTTTCAGCCCGCCCGCCACCGCTGCGAGCCGCTGCTTTTCATCAATGACCTTTTCCTCGCTGCGTTGCAGCGCCTCCCATTCCAGCAGGCGAACCCAGCCGGCGTCCTTGCAGGCGGCTTCAAACCAGAAGCTCAGGCTCTCCGCGGGATCACCCGACAAATTTTCGGCCCACGCCTGCCGTTCGGCGATCTTGCGGCGCAACACGGCGCGGAACAGGCCTTCCTTGTCACCGAAATAATGGTAGAGCATCCGCTTGTTGATGGCCGCCCGCCGGGCGATGGCGTCCACCCGCGCGCCGGCAAAACCTTTGGCCGCGAATTCCTTCAACGCGGCGGATAAAATGCGGGCGCGGGTGCGTTCGGGGTTCCGCTCCGCCCCCCCGCTGTCTGGCATGGTCGTTCGAGCCATAGGTTCCATAAGTAACCATCAAGTTACTTGGAACGCAAGCCCGATGTTGGGTCAGCCCGGCGGATGTTCGGAACCCGGCCGGTTGAATTCCTTGAGCCCCGTCGCCATTTTGTCCGCCGCCTCCCGGGACAGTCCGTGCGATACGGACAGTCCAAACCGGCTTTGCAGGTATTCGTCCAGGCGGACCCACTTGCCCTCGAATTTCACCTGTCCGGTCCAGGCGCAGATGGTGACCACCTGTTGCAATCTTTCGAGCCGCAACAGCATAATAATGATGAACATCACCACGATGGCCACCACACCGATGAGGACCACCGACGTGATCTGGCTGGACATGGCGTTGTCCTCGGCCTGTTGCTGGCTCAGACCCAGCGCATATTCCTCGTTTTGTCCCATCCGGAACAGCACCCGGCCGATCTGCCCCATCGTGTCCCGTTCCTGGTTCGTGAGGACAACGGTCATCGGATCATGCGCTTGGGTAACGCCCCCGGGCAACCGGTCCGGGCCAAGTCCCAGCCGGCTGGCGATGAGTACTTGCAGCGCAGCGATGTTGGTTTGCTGCCCCACGTTGTTGCGCGACAGCACCAGCAATTGATCGATATCATTGCGGACGGACGACATGGCCCGGCCATAGGAGGTGAGATATTCGTCGGCCCTGGTCAGCAAATAGCCTTGCCGTTCGGTTTCCGCGTCCAGCAGGTGCAGTTGCGTTTGTTGAATCAGGTTCAGGACCTTGTAAGTGCGGGCGACTTGATAGAATGATTCCTGAAATTGTCCGGTCGTTTGATGCACCTGCCAGCTCATCAGCGCCAGGGCGATCAGCGGCAGGGACAATCCAATGAAAAACAGGATTCGGTTGGCCCGTTGCATGAATTTCATGGCGAGGGATTCGGTTGCGGATTTAACGGTTGGTTATGGGCGGTTTTTCCTTGTGCCACAAGGTGGCCTGCTCGTAGGCGTGGGCAATTTTCAATAGCGTCTCTTCGCCAAACGGCCGGCCGAGCAATTGCAGGCCAATGGGCAGCTTCGGGTTGTGGG
Source organism: uncultured Bifidobacteriaceae bacterium (assembly GCA_964555775.1). GTDB lineage: Bacteria > Verrucomicrobiota > Verrucomicrobiia > Limisphaerales > UBA11358 > UBA11358. The sequence continues at coordinate 2,741 of CAZKTW010000078.1, forward strand.
TGAAACCGCACGGAAGGCTGATACCGCAGATGCCCGCCAGATTGCAAGAAATCGTGTAAATATCGCTTAAATACATTTGCAATGGGTCGTCAGATTTTTCGCCGATTTTGAACGCAGCGGTTGGCGTGGTTGGCGTGACAATGGCATCCACCTTTTCAAATGCCTGCAAAAAGTCGTTGCGGATGAGGGTGCGGACCTTTTGGGCGCGCAGATAATACGCGTCGTGGTAGCCACTGCTCAAAACGTAGGTGCCGAGAATGATGCGCCGCTTTACTTCCGCGCCGAAACCAGCCCCGCGGGTCCGGCTGTACAGCTCGATCGGATCCGCGCCATCCACGCGCGCCCCGTAACGAATGCCATCGAACCGGGCGAGGTTGGCCGACGCCTCCGCCGTCGCGATGATGTAATAAACCGACACCCCGTAGTCAGTGTGCGGCAGGGAAATTTCCACGATTTCCGCGCCCAGCCTTTCGTACTGTTTTACAGCGGCGTCCACCGCCGCCTTCACTGCGGGAGCCAACCCGCCAATAAGGTATTCCTTCGGCAAGCCGAGCTTCAAGCCTTTGAGGTTGCCGGTCAAACCGGCAGTGTAATCGGGCACCGGTTGCGGCACACTCGTGGAATCGCGCCCATCATGCCCGCTGATGACCCGCAATACCGTGGCCGCATCTTGAACGTCCTTGGTGAACGGACCGATCTGGTCCAACGATGAAGCAAACGCGACCAGGCCATAGCGCGATACCCGTCCGTAAGTGGGTTTCAACCCGACGCAACCGCATAACGCCGCCGGCTGGCGGATCGAACCGCCGGTGTCCGACCCCAGCGTGGCGATGGCCTCATCTGCGGTCACCGCCGCCGCCGAGCCCCCGGACGAACCGCCGGGAATGCGCGTAATGTCCCAGGGATTGCGGGTGATCCCGAACGCTGAATTTTCCGTCGAACTGCCCATCGCGAATTCGTCCATGTTCAGCCGGCCAAAGACAATGGCGCCGGCCGCCTTCAATTTCTCGACCACTGTCGCGTCGTAGGGCGAAATGAACCGGCCGAGGATCTTCGAGCCGCAGTTGAGCGGCTGATTTTTGACGGCCAGCACGTCCTTGACCGCGACCGGGACTCCCAGCAATGGCCTTTGCGCATGGGTCGTGCCGGCGGCGAGGGCCTGGTCAGCGGCATCGGCCTGGGCCAGCGCGTCGGCGCTGTCGTGGCTGATGAAGGCGTGGATGTTTCCATCGACGCGCGCAATCTGGTCGAGGCAAGACTGCGTGACTTCGCGGGCGGAGGCCTCGCGTTTGGCGAGTTTGGCGGTGAGTTCGTGGATGGTGAGTTGATTGAGCATCTGAATTTTGAACCAAGAAATACACGAACTACGCGAAAAAGAATTTCCGGCCGGGCGTTTCGTGTATTTTGTGGGTTCCGGTTCTCATTCCACAATTTTTGGCACCATGAACAACCCATTGGCGTGGGCGGGCGCGTTGCGGATGGCGTCCTCGTGCAACAGCGACGGACGGACTTCATCCGGGCGTGTGACATTGACCAGCGGCACGGCATGGGCGGTCGGCTCGACGTTGGTCACGTCGAGTTCCTTCAACTTCTCAATGTAGCCAAGGATGCCGCCGAGTTGCTCGCCGAGTTTTTTTTCCTCGTCGGGGGTGAGATGCAATCGCGCCAGATGCGCAACGTATTTGACGTCAAATTGGGCCGCTGACATGCCCAAAGACTAGAGCCCGGCGTTCAGAGTTCAAAGTTCAAAGTTTACAAAAACGCGGGCATGAACCACGTTCCGGAGGCACCTTCACGTTCCATGCGCCCCGCCTCAGCCCCTCTCAATCCTCGTCAAACTTTCGTTTGACGAGCGCTTCAATTTCGGCAATGGCGGCATGGGCGTCCGCACCGCGAACGTGCAGCGTCAGTTTGCTGCCGGGACCGGCGGCAAGCATCATCAGGCCCATGATGCTCTTGCCGTTAATTTTTTCACCGTCTTTTTCCACAAAGATGTCGCAGGCAAACCGGTTGGCCGTCTTGACGAACAAGGCGGCTGGCCGGGCATGGATGCCCAGCTTGTTGGCAATCGTGAGTTCCTTGGTAAGGAACTCGTTGTCCGGCAGCTTTTTGGCGCTCATTGGCTTGCTCATTTTACACTAAAAAATGCAAAAATAAAGTTTCACTGAAATTTATTTTGTCGGTGGCGGATTTGCCTGGCTCATGTGGGCAATCAGGCGGTCGTTCAATTCCTGCGCGGCGTTATGGCCTGATTTCTTTAATTTGGTCTGAAACGCAGCCACTTCAATCAGCCGCGCCAGATCCCGGCCGGGGCGGACCGGAATGACGATGTGCGGAACGTCCACGCCCAGGATTTTCACGAATTCCTGTTCGAGGCCGACGCGATCCACATCCGCCACTTCATCCCACAATTTGAGTGTGACCACCAGATCCACCCGTTTCCGGGCGCGGATGCTTCGGACGCCAAACATCGCGGCGACGTTGATGATGCCGATGCCGCGGATTTCCATGTGGTCACGTGTCAATTCCGCGCAGGTGCCGATGATATCACGGCCATCCTCCAGAAAGACCTTGGTCACGTCATCCGAAACCAGGCTGTAACCGCGTTCGATGAGCGCCAGCACCGCTTCGCTCTTGCCGATGCCGCTCTCCCCCCGGATCAAAACACCCACTCCGAGAATGTCCACCATGCTGCCCATCTCCGAACCGCGGGGCGCAAACATGGTGTCGAGCGCCAGCGTCGCGGCGTTGATGAACTTCATCGTGACCATCTGGCACTGAAAAACCGGCACCCCCGCTTTTTCGGCGGCCGCCATGAATTCCTTGTCCGGCCGGAAACCACGGCTGAAAACAATGCACGGAATCCGGAAGGTGAAAAAATGGCCGTACCGTTCCGCGCGTTCGGCGGGTTTGAGCGACCGCAAATAATAGACTTCTGCGTTGCCGAAGACCTGCACGCGTTTAAAGGCGAAGTAATGCGTAAACCCGCTCAACACGAGGCCGGGGCGGTTCACCGTCGCTTCCCGGATGATGCGCTTCAAGCTGCGCTCCCCGGTCAGCAACCGCATTTGCAGCGCCTCGGCGTGCTGCTTGAAGAATTGCTCAACGGTCACGGACTGGTGTTGCATGGCGCTTCAGAATAAGAACTTTGCGCGACAAAAGTAAGTAAAAAACAGCCGCGGCCGGGTTCTGAAATTTTGGCGGATGGGAATGCTACAAATTGAACTCCGGTCCCAGATAAATTTCCCGCGCCTTCGGGTCGTTCGCCAGAAATTCAGACGACCCCTCCACCAGCACCTGGCCTTTGTGAATGATGTAGCCACGGTCGATCAGCTTCAAGGTCTCACGCACATTGTGGTCGGTGATCAAAATGCCCAGTCCGCGCTCTTTCAGCCGGCGCACAATCTTTTGCACCTCATAAACCGCAATCGGATCAATGCCGCTGAACGGTTCGTCCAGCAGCAGCAACCGGGGGCTCGTCACCAGCGCGCGGGTGATTTCCAGCCGCCGCTTCTCACCGCCACTGAGCGTGTAGGCCTTGTTTTTGGCCAGGGGCGTCAAATCCAGCTCGTCGAGCAGTTGCTTCAACCGCATCGCACGCTCATCCCGCGACAGGGTGCAGGTTTCCAGAATGGCCAGAATGTTTTCAGCAACGGTCAGTTTGCGGAACACCGACGGCTCCTGCGTCAGATAACCGATGCCAAGCCGAGCGCGCTGGTGCATGGGCAGGCCGGTGATCCCGCGGCCCTGAAATTTCACCGCGCCCTTGTCCGGCTTCACGAGGCCGACGACCATGTTGAACGTGGTCGTCTTGCCCGCGCCGTTTGGGCCGAGCAACCCGACAATTTCGCCCGCCCTCACAGCGATGGACACGTCGTTGACCACGCGGCGGCCGCGATACGCCTTCACCAGGTTTTCCGTGGTCAGCAAAAGTCCGTTCGATGATGCCGCGGCGGTTTCCATTCAAATATCACCGCTGGGAGGGTTGTTCGTGTTCGGGCTCTTCTCCAGGTTCTCATTGGTTCCCGGCGGAGAATTTGTGGCTTTTTCCGGGGCGGGCTGATTGGTCTCCGTCGTGCCGTCACTGGATTTTTCGTGATAGATCATGTGGTAATTGCCGGTGATGCGGACATGGATATTGGTGTTCACCCGGTCCCAGGTGATGACGTCACCGGACTGCACGCCCAGGGCGTTTTCCACCTGCGGCTGCGGATCGCCGGTGAGCGTGACCGACTCGTTGGTGACACCGCTTTGTTCCTGGTAATTGTAAACCGCCTTGTCGCCGGTCGCGTGGTTGGTCTGGCCTTTGTTGTCCATGAAATCAATCACCACATTGGTCTCGGCCACGAGGTGATCCACGTGTCCACCCGCCTGCGGCACATCCGCAATGAGCTGTTCACACACCAGCTTCATCTGCGGGTTGTTCACGCGCACGTGCCCGCGGTAGGTTGCCTCATGCCCGGCCAGGTCAAAATCCGCGCTCCCCGAACTGATCAACGTCGGGCCGCGGAAGGTTTGGAACGTGCCGGTCACGTTCGTTTGGGCCTGTGCCAGCAGGCCGCATCCCGCCGCCATGACGATCAGACAGAAACATTTCATGGTTTGATGTTCGTTTTTGCCCCGGCCTCAATCCGGGTGAGCACTTGATTGGAGATGGTGAGCAAGGAATTGGTTTGCCGCCATAAAAAACCTTCACCTTCCACGCTAAAGGTGCCGTCGCCATTCTGCAGATGCAAAGGGCCGCCCGAACTGGCCGTGCCGCTCATTGTGTCGTAGATGCATTCCGGCGCGGTCACGATTTTGTTCAGCCTTCCGTTGAGATCGAACGTTCTGAGCTTGAGCTGCTTGATGACGAGCAATCCGCCGGATTGCGGTTGCGCCTCGGCGCCGGACAGGATGGATTTGATTTGCTGTTGATGCGGCGGCTCAAAATAATAAGTGGTGGTGAAATCCGTCGCGTGGCCGCTTTGCTGGGCGCGGAGGCCCAAAGCGATGGCGGACAACCCTGCCGCGACCACCATCAGCAATGTCCGGGTGAGGCTCGCGGCGGTGTTCATGTCGTGTAATGCGCCACGAAGGCATTCCATTTCCCCTGCGCTTTCAAAATCCGTTCCACCACTTCGCGGATCGCGCCCTGGCCGCCGGCGGCGTGCGTCACCAGATGCGCCGCCGCCTTCGCTTCGCGCACCCCATTGGCCACCGCCACCGCCACGCCCGCGCGTTGCAGCGGACCCAAATCCACGATGTCATCGCCGACGAAACAAACCTCGTTCCAACCGCATTTTTCCCGGGCCAGCAGTTTTTCGACCGCGGCGACCTTGCTGAAACGGTCTTTTTGCTGGATGAGAAAATCAATTTTGAGTTCGCGCGCCCGCAAGGCCGTCGCCGCCGAGGGCCGGGCCGAGACCCAGCCGGTTTTCAAACCGGCACGGCGTAACAACACCAACCCCAAGCCGTCCTGGATGTTGAATTGTTTGAATTCGCCTCCCGCCCCGCCGATGAACACCGAACCATCTGTCAACACGCCGTCCACATCGCACAGGAGAAGCTTGATGCGGTTGAGACGTGCATTTAATTGTCGGGAAGTTTTCGCGGGCATGAAGATCAAAAAATGGGAACATTCAACGCCCAACATTCAGCATTCAATGCCCAACGACTTTCTTCAAACCAGACCATTGGAGGTTCGGCGTTGCATGCGCGCTCGCGTGACAACGGAGTTGGATGTTGAATGTTTGTCATTTCTCCACAGCGTGGAAGATTTTTTGCAGACTTTTCAGCAATGCCGGCATCTCCGCGAGCGGAATCATGTTCGGCCCGTCGCTAAGCGCGCGGTCCGGGTGCGGATGGGTTTCCATGAACAACCCGTTGGCGCCCGCCGCCAGCGCGGCGCGGGCCAGCACCGGCGCAAATTCGCGCTGGCCGCTGGATTTGTCACCGCCACCACCCGGCAATTGCACGGAATGCGTGGCATCAAAGATCACCGGGAAGCCGGAGCGTTTAAGGATCGGGATCGAGCGCATGTCGGCGACCAGGTTATTGTAGCCAAACGTGGTGCCGCGCTCGGTGAGCAAAATTTTATCGGCTCCCGCGCGCCGGGCCTTTTCGGCCACCTGCCCCATTTCAGCCGGAGAAAGGAACTGGCCTTTCTTTAAATTGATGATCTGGCCGGTGGCGCCGGCCGCTTCAACCAGGTCCGTCTGACGGCAGAGAAACGCCGGAATTTGCAGGATGTCCACGACCTCGCCGACGACGGCAGCGTGCGACTCATGGTGAATATCCGTGAGCACCGGCACGCCGAACTCGGCCCGGACCCTGGCCAGCACCCGCAAGCCCTCATCGAGCCCCGGGCCCCGAAAGGATTTGGCGGACGTGCGGTTGGCCTTGTCGAAACTGGCCTTGAACACGAAAAAAATGCCGAGCGCCGCGCAGGTTTTCTGGAGGGAAGCCGCGACCTGCAGGCAGAGCTTTTCATTTTCAATCACACATGGCCCGGCAACCAAAAACAACCGGCGCGGCGAATTGAGATTTTTCCAGATGGCAGCGTCGTTGAGCACGCGGGAGTTTTAGCAGCGACGCGACGGAAAGTAAATGCCAAGTGCCGCCGTGCCATTGTTAACAGTGCCGTGTTTACGCCGAATTGTCGGCATCGATTCGGGCAAGATTGCGATCTCCAGGATTTATCACATGACAGCAGTTTCCGGAGTGCGTGCGATGGCTCCAGTCGATTTGAGGATGATTCTGACGCGGGCGTCGAGCGACGGCAGGCTTTCTGGTGTCAGCTGTGTTGGTATAGGCGTTTTACGGGCTGACCAGGTGGAAGAATTGCATTCCTGAGTCGGTGGGCAGCGTCACATTGAACATGCCGTTGCTGCTGGCGGCGCCATTGGTCACCGGAGACCAGACCGTTGGCGGCGTCAAATTCGTCGTGGCATACAATCCCCAATTTCCCGCCCAAGCCGGCCAGTTGAGCGTCAACGAACCAGCGTTAACACTCATCCCCAGCACCGGTAATGGCAGGAACACTCCCACCGCCGCCGAGATCGTGCCCGTTCCGCAGCCATCCGTGGCGGCTATCTGGTAAAAATTCGTTTGTCCGATTACGGCATGGGTATCCACAAAACTGCTGGACGTCAAACCGTTTGCCATTGGCTGGTAAGTGGCCCCATTGTCCGTGGAACGTGACAGGTTATAGCCCGTCGCTCCCATTAGCAGAACCCAATTTAATGAAACCTGCGTATTGCCCGGCGCGCCGGTCAATCCCGGCGGCGCCGCAGGAGTGGCCCCTCCGCTCAAACCATATTTGCACTTGAGGGCGGCTTCCTGCGCGGCCCGGTCGCTGTTCGACAGCGCCGCGCTGTAAACCTGCACCTCCGCAATGTCTCCGGTGAGATAATTATTCAGCGTTTGCTGGGCGCCAAGGACCAGCTGGTTTGGTGCGGTCAACGACTGAGTGCCGCCCGTCGCGAGGCCAACAAGATTGCCGTCCAAGTAAAGCAAAGTCTGGCCGGTGCTCTTCGTTCGCTTGCAAGTGAGAATATGCGGGTGGCCATCAGCGTAACCTCCGGCGGAATTAGCCCCCACATCCGGATTACCTGTGCCCGCACAGACGGCGCCGTTGGCAAACAGACAGGTTCCAAAATCACTTACCACCCCATTGACTTCCCCGTTCACCAGGCCTGCTCCCTGATAATAAAGATTGCCCGAACCATATCCCTGCGCACTCTGGAAGACGCAGATGATCGTGAAGTCATCCTGCACCGGACGATAGAACCAAAGATAGGAGCTATTGGCCGCGTTGAACCGCACCACCGGCAGGCCATTCATGGCGCCGGTCACATAAGTGGGCCGGCTGCCGGTTACCGGCTGCATCGCGTTGTATCCGTTGCCGCTCAAATCGGTCCAACTGGATACCGCCGCCCCGTTTACCAGCCCGGCGATCGCATCCGCCTTGAACCAAACCATCAATGCCCATGGGCTGGCGCCGGCTTCGGTGGAATTGGTTCCCTCGCCGGCGGCGTTCACCGCTGAAACCACATAATAATATGTCCGGTTGTTGACGACATTTGTGTCCGTGAAAGCCGTCGTGGTGACGTTGGTGATGGTTGCGTAAGGCCCGCCAGTCATGAGCGAACGTTTGACGTTATAGCTCGTGCCTTCCGAGGCTTTCCCCCAATTTAATTGCACCTGCCCTTGCCCGGCCATGGCGGTCAAACTGGTTGGAGCGGCGGAGGGAGGCGACAGCAGGTCATAATAAAGGGCCGCCACTTCGTTGCTGCTTAAAGCGCGGCCCAAAATCCCGACTTCATCCAAACTGCCGTTGAAATAGCCGCCACCCGAGGAAATCGCGCCGAACAACAATCGTGTGGAGTCGTTCAGTGAATTCCGATTGCAGGTGCCGGTCGCTTGCAAATTGCCATCGACGTACACCTTGACAATGCCGGTGGCCTGTTGCCTGGTCGCCACGCATTGATGCCAGACCCCGTCATTGATCGACGTTGTGGAAACAATGGTTGTATCTGGATTTCCAATACCGATCGCAAACTTGCCGCCCACCAAAGCGGTGCCAAAGTCGTTGCCGATCCCGGGTGCATCCCCGTCAACCAGACCGACCCCACTCCACCATTGACCGGTGCCGGCGGTTTGGGTGGTCTTGACCCAGAAAGCGATGCTAAAATCATTATCGACGGGATTGATTGTCTGCACCGAATTGTTGATGCCATTGAAAGCGAGGCAGCTGTTGATCCGGCCATTGGCGATCCAACTGGCTCCATTCACCGCTCCGCTGTTGCCATTCCCGGAGACATCCGCCGCGACTGTTCCGCTGGTTGCATCCAGCGGCCAATAGCCGATGTAATCCGTCGGAACCGGCTGGGCTGGGTCGCTTTGAGTCGGAATCGCCGCTTGCAGGGCTTCAAAGGAAGAAATGCAGTCCCAGGAAAAGAAATTGGTGCCGGACGGGGAGGAATGAAGCCATTGGCACCAGGACAAGTTATCTCCCGGCCGCCGCTGGTTCCAGGCGGCGGTGGCATTGGCCTGCAGCCAGGGTTCGTAGGTGCTTTGCAAACCGCGGTTCTTCATGAACCGCGTCATCCAGCGCAGGAAGATTGCATTAAACCCGGAGTTATTGCCGGCGATTCCATATTCCGGGAGGATCCCGCCGCTGGTCAGGTTCATCATCGTGAAATTCGCGGCCAGCGTCGCGTCATTCGTCTGGCCGAGGAAATCGGCCGCGCCGAGAAAAGTACCCTGGTTGTAAGTGAGGGAAAAGGTGCCCACCACGCCATTGGTGGCGATATTGTCGTAAATCGCTCCGGTGTTTGTATTGAACAGAACCGAACGTTCCCAGTAATAAAGGTTGGTGGCCTTGTTCCAATAATTGATGTCACCGTAAACTTGGTACAACAAGCTGGCGGCAATGGCTCCCGGTCCACTGACGCAGGCATTCTTGGATGCGTTGTTGGGGTATAACCAATACAATCCTCCGCCGAGTTTGGTGTCGTATGCCCGGGCGTAACAGGCGTCAAAATTGGCCCTGGCAAGGTTGCAATAGTTGGTCATGCCGGTGTCCCGTCCGCCCCGGGCAAAAGCCATGACCGCCCACATGACGTCATCATTGTAAGGAGTGTAGTTTATCCAGGCGGAGCCGTTGTTCTTCAGGAAGCCGTTCAACAGATTGGTGATCATGCCTTGATAGGCCGAATTGCTGGTCCACTCGTAGGCATCAATGACACATTCAATTTCGTTGGCTTGACCCCAAAAATAGGTGGCGCTGCCATCGGTCTGACTGTTCTTAAAATAGGCGTTCGTGCCTGTCTGGGTATAAAAGGCGGAATTGAACGAACTAAAAATTGTATTGGCATCGGCGGCCGAAAAGGCGAGTGCGGAAATGGGCGACTTCAGCAGGAAAATCAAAACCAGAAGATAAATGGGGCGCCGGTATTGATTCATGCGACATGCCTTTAACACGCCGCCGAAGGTTTCAACCCCGGACCTCAAAACATTCCAGCTTAGTGTTTGCAACGGCTTGCATCGCAAAATCTTCTCACAGGTTGGCAAATGGTGGAATTTGGGTAAGAGCGTTTTTCCCAAAGACATGCACCAACAATAGCGGGAAAACGAGGCGAAACAAGTGGCATAAAACGGCCACACGAATAATGCCGGAATTAACCCGCAAATCCCATTCCAGATCTACAAATGACGATCCTATTATTGCGGTGATTGCGCTGATAATTGCGGGCGCGGCCTTTCCAGTATCGCTGATATGCGAGATTTCCACGAAACGGTGAGGCGGTTGATTGAGCAGCGGATGGGGGTTGGGCCGGTGTTAGACCCCGCGTGGCTCCGTGCGGTTTGGCCGGCGAAGAACCTATCTGAGGGCCATTCGATACTGCCCCGTTTACGTTTACCATTCTGCCCGTCCCCAATTCAAATCAACAGCAGATCAGCCAACCACCGTCACCCGGTATTGGTTTTGGGCGCCGGCGAGATTTAATTTCAGGATGTCGCCCTGTTTCCGGCCCAACAATTGTTCGCCCAATGGCGATTGCGGCGTTATCACCAACACCTCCCGCTTTTGGTGCAGCACCTCCGTGCCGCCTGCCCGCGGACCAATGAAGTAAGCCGTCTTTTCGCCATTGAATTCCAATTCCACGAAAGCACCGACATCAATGAGGTCTCCGGGCCCGAACTGGCGGGTGTCCAGCTTCTCGAACGCGGCAATGGCAGCCTGGATTTCCGCCGCCTGCTTGGATTGACCCCGGGCCAGGTAGGAAGCTTCGAGCCCGCGGGTGTCGTATTTGTTCTCCGCCCGGCTCTGTTCGTGCGTGGCTTCCGCGC
>CAZKTW010000079.1:0-13430 GCA_964555775.1 uncultured Bifidobacteriaceae bacterium
TTCCCCCTCTCCCCGGGGGAGAGGGCCGGGGTGAGGGCGGTCGTTCCTCGTGTTAGCGCTCGATAGCATCATCCTCTCATTCTCCGTTTCTCCCGGTTCTCAAAAAACCGTCCCAGCGCCGCCGAGTACGGCTCGTCCGTGCGCAATTGAATGGCGTCGATGCCGGACAACCGGAGCTGCCGGGCCAGTTCATCACTATGCTTCTGCTGGCGCTGCGCAAAGGCGTCGCGGCTGGCGGCCGGATTGGTGTTGAGTTCTAGTATTTCACCAGTCTCGGCGTCTTCCAAAGTCAATCGACCAAGTGCCGGCAATTCGAGTTCGTAACGGTCGGCGATATGCACCGCCACAACGTCATGCCGGCGATTGGCCATGCGCAAAGCGGTCTGCGCCGGCCGCGACAACGGCATCGCGTCGGAGCGCGGTTTGTCCCCAACCGCAGCGGTGGGGGATTTTTGCAACTTGAGATTTTCCGAACCGGTGCGTGTGTTCTTGGCCGCTGCGCGTTGGGACAACTCGCGTTCCGGGTCCACCAAAAAATCCGAAATTACCACCACGATGGCCCGGTGGGGCAACACCCGACCCGTGAATTCCAGCGCTTGAATCAGGTTCGTCCCCCGCCGCTTCGGCTCAAAAAACAGGACTTCGCGAATGACGCGCAGAACATGACTGCGACCCTTGCGCGGCGGAATGAATTTCTCCACCTCGTCCGTGTACAACAGCAGCCCGACCTTGTCGTTGTTGCGGATGGCGGAGAAGGCGAGCACGGAAGCAATCTCGGCGGCAAGTTCGCGTTTGGATTGCGCGCGCGAACCGAACAGGCCCGACCCGCTCACATCGACGACCAGCATGACGGTAAGTTCGCGTTCCTCGACGAATTTTTTGATGAACGGATGATTCATCCGCGCGGTGACGTTCCAGTCGATGGCGCGCACGTCGTCACCGGGCTGGTATTCGCGCACCTCGTCGAAATTCATCCCCTGCCCTTTGAAGACGGAGTGATACTGACCCGCAAGAGTTTCGGTCACGATACGGTTCGTGCGCAGCTCGATCTGCCGGATTTTTTTAAGGATTTCGCGAGGGATCATGGGGAAATGCCGAATGTCGAATGCCAAAATTTCAATTGCGTGGGCCAAATGGCGGAGTAAATTAACGTCATGAGTTCGGAAATGGTGCTCAAAGAGGCCCGCGCCCTGCCGTTGGCGGAGCAAATTGAATTGTGCCGCAACCTTTGGGATGAAATCGTGGAATCGAAGGAACTCACGCCCGGCGAAGCCGAACTGATTGATCGCCGGCTGCAAGACCATCTCGCCCAACCTGATGACGTGGTTTCTTTGGAAGAAGTCAAAGCCAAGCTGGACGCAAAATACCGCAAATGATCCGCGGCCTCGTCCTTCGCCGGGTTGCGGAAAGGGAATTCGATGACTCCATTGCCTGGTACGAGAGTCAACGCAAAGGTTTGGGACAGGAATTTCGCGCCGTCATTGAGCAATACTTTCAACGTATTTCGGACAATCCCGAATGGTTCCCGAAAGTGAGAGGCGAAGTGCGGCGCGCCGTGATTCTTCGACGTTTCCCTTTTGTGATTCATTTTTTGATCGAACCTGGCCGCATTGTAATTTTGTCCGTTTTCCACACCAGCCGCGAACCGGAACGATTGAAATATCGGCGATGAGCCTTGCACGATGCGGTTCGTGCGCAGCTCGGTCTGCCGGATTTTTTTGAGAATCTCGCGGGGAATCATCTTTGGAGAATTTGTTTTGCCGCCGGGGTGCCGATAAACCGCCAATGCCACGGCTCGTAATGCACGCCGCGAGGGTTGTCACGTGGATAGGACAATTCGAAGCCGAAACGTGCCGCGTGGTCTTGCAACCAGCGAAATGCGCGGGTGTCCTCGAAAGGGGGTTCAACATCGCAAGCCGGACTGTCTTCCTCACCCAGGTCCACCGCCAGGCCGGTATGATGTTCCGAATGGCCGGGGCGTCCCACCCAACGCACTGCGGCCTCTTCCGAACCGTATTTCGCCACCGCTTTTAAGAAAAGAGCCTCCTGATAAGCGAAGGTACGAAACCCGGAGACGGGAATGATAGACACGCCGTCATTCCGGGCTTGGGCCATCAAATCGCGCAAGGCCTGGGCTGCTTCCGTGCGCAATTGAACCTTGCGTCCAGTTTGACGGTACTCGCCAACCACGACCAATTCATTTTCCATTGGCTCGGAAAATCGGTTCGGCCGATTTTCGACATGCAGGTCGGCTTTATGAAGCTCACGGGGGATCATGAGGAAATTATTGATTGTTGATTGCCGATTGCCGATTTCGGGCGGCCAAGTGGAGCCGTCAAGGAATCCCAACGGGATTCAGGCTTGCAGCCCAGGGTTGCGACGCAGGCGCTACCCTGGGTAAACGGAATTAAATCATCAGCAACCCCAACGGGGTTGTGGCAAATCCCACACGCGGCGGACGGAAACGGAATGGTCGCAACCGCTTTGCGGTTGGCGAACTTTGGGCGACGCTGACCCAAGGTAGCTCGCTCGTCACGCCGAAGTCTGACGAAGGCGGATGCCTCGCAACCTTGGGCTTTGGGACAGAATCCCGTTGGGATTCGGGCACAGCCGCGCTCCGCCCCAGCCGCGATCACGATGCGGTTCGTGCATAGCTCGCTCTGCCGGATTTTTTTGAGCATCTCGCGGGGGATCATGCGATAAATAAATCCTCTTACTTCACCCGGGCCAGCGAAAGCGCCATTTCCATGTCCCTGTCTCTCCCGGCCAGCAAATCACCGATTGTGTAGGTGACCGGGTAATCAGGCATGACGCCATGGTCCAGATGTTTGTAGCCGCTCACGTCCAGATAAAAAGTTAATATTCCGAAATTCAATTCCAGTTTCGAGTTTGGCAGTATCGGACTTACCATCCGGCCGCAGGTATAGCCATAATAGGCGCCAGCCGGTTCTTCACCGATGAACTTCGCCCGTTTGTAGAAGTGCAGCAGGGTCAAAAATTCCGTGCTGGATGAAAAGCTTCCGCCGTTCATCAACGCAAACACTCTTCCGGCATAGTGCGGCTGCAATGGCTGCTGTATGTCCAAGCCCGTTTGCTTTACGACATGAAATCTGCCATCAGCCCCCTTGGCGAGTTCGCCAGGCATCGGCTTTGCATCCGGGTCATACTTGAAAAAATCGAACTCGCGGGCATTGCAGGTGATGTCCCGATAGACGTGAAATGGCTGATTCCAAAGGTATGCGAAGAGTTCAACAACGGGCAGATCCAAGCCACCATCGTCATCCCTGACATCAATGATCAAATTGGTCGTTCCATTCTGGTGGATTTGTGCAAAAGAAGTTTTCAGGAAATCTGAGAACGTCAGCTTGCGATCCTCATCGGCGTAGTGATACCAGTGGCGAATTGTGATAACAGCAATGCTGCCTCCGTCCAGAACTTTGAAATCTGCATTTGGAACCGTAGCCAATCCGGAATCTCGTGCGTCCAAAGCCCGGTTCACTGCGGATTGATCCATCCCGGCCAACGTCGTGCTGTGTCGCTTTCCACTCTTGTCCCGATACTCCACCAGAAAGGGGCTTTCGATCCCGAAACCGTAAAGGTAAAACCGGAAATCGCCGTAGTGAGTAATGCGGTAATCTTTCGCCGTAGCCGTGTTGCCATCTCCGGTATAAGAAGCCGTTCTGAAGTTACTTAGGAGCTTCCTTGCTGGCACGCCGTTGATCGAAAGAAGTTCGCCTCCTTCGAGCGCACTGCCGACATGGGCCAAGTCCTGATAACCATAAAGGCGATCATCGAATATCCTGGTTACCATCGGAAAAAGAGGAAGCGTTGTCACCATCTGCGATTGCACAGCTTTTGGGAAGAAAAGATAAGTATGACCACATTTGACGTGTGCAACCACCGGAGCCGCCAATCGCCAAAACTCGAGAGCGGTCATTGGGTGATCAATTTTTTGATATGCGCGATCAAATGTGCGATCCATGTCTGCTTTGCTGGTGTATCGGTAAATGCCCCCGTGCGCTTCCTCCAGCGCATTCCTCATGATTTGGAAATCCTCCTGTAACTGTTTTACCGAAATTTCCTGGCCGCAAACCAAAGGAGGAAAAACAACCCGACCTACAGCCAGCCACACGGTCAGAATAATCCAGAATGCGCTCGGTTGAATTTTATACTTCATCAATAATAGACACCGGTGGTGGCTGTTTTTGTATAGAGGAATTTGGTTTCATCACGGCACGGGCAGTTCATCGAAGATTTTCTGGATGACCGTTTCGCTGGTCTTTTCCTCAGCCTCGGCTTCGTAGGTGATGGCCACGCGGTGGCGTAACACGTCCATGCCGATGCTTTTCACGTCCTGCGGCGTGACATATCCGCGGCCCTTGAGAAACGCAAATGCCTTGGCCGCCAGCGTCAAATTGATGGTCGCGCGCGGCGACGCGCCGAGCTGGATGAATTCCTTGACCTGGATTTTGTAGTGGTCGGGATCGCGCGTGGCACAGACGAGATCGACAATGTAATCCTTCACCTTGTCATCGACGTAGATCTCATTGATGACTTCGCGCGCCTTAAGGATGTCCTTCGGGTCAACGACGGCATGGGTCGTGGGCGTGCCGGAGGTCTTGGCCATCAATTCCAGGATTCGCCGTTCCTCTTCGCGCGAGGGATAACCGATCTTGAGCTTGAGCATGAAGCGGTCCACCTGCGCTTCGGGCAGCGGATACGTGCCTTCCTGCTCGATGGGATTTTGCGTGGCGAGCACCAGAAACGGTTCGTCCAATTTAAACGTGTTTTCGCCAATCGTCACCTGCCGCTCCTGCATGGCTTCGAGCAACGCGCTCTGCACCTTGGCGGGTGCGCGGTTGATTTCGTCGGCCAGGACGAGGTTGGCGAACACCGGGCCTTTGCGCGTGGAGAAGCCGCCGGACTGCGGATTGTAAATCTGGGTGCCAATGACGTCGGCGGGCAGCATGTCCGGCGTAAATTGCAGGCGCGAGAATTTCACGCTGATGCAGTTGGCCATGGATTTCACGGCCAAAGTCTTCGCCAGACCGGGCACCCCTTCGAGCAGGACGTGGCCGTTGGCGAGCAGGCCGATGACCAGCCTTTCAACCAGATAGTTTTGACCGACAATGACCTTGCCGAGTTCGTTAAACAGCGGATGCGTGAAGGCACCGGCTTCCTTGACTGCGTCGTTAATGGCGGAAATTCCCGTATTCATTTGTTTTCTCTAATTTTACTGACAGATGGACAACGTGACCAGCCGGAGTGTTCAAAGGGAAATTAGACATGAATTTCACCGATTATCACGAATATGGCAGGCAGGAATCGGCGCCCATTCGTGAAATCCATGCCTAAAATCTTTTCTTCGCCTCGGTTATATCGCGAGCAATTTGTTCGCGCAAGGCGTCAGCCGACGCAAACTTTTTCTCGTCGCGGAGTTTGGCCACAAAGGCGACTTCCAGTTCCTGGCCATAAAGATCGCCACTGAAATCGAGCAAATGGGCTTCGACGCGCAGTTGCGGCACCGCTGAAACGATCGTCGGCCGAAAGCCAATGTTCAACGCCACGCGATGGGCATTTTTTCCCAATTTGGTCAGTCCCGCATAGACCCCGTTCGGCGGCAGCACCAACCCCGTTACGTCAAGGTTGGCGGTGGGAAAGCCGAGCTGCCGGCCAACCCGGTCGCCTTCAATGACCCGGCCGGCAATCGCATAGGGCCGGCCAAGCATCTGGCTGGCGGCATCAAGATTGGCCGAGCGGATGGTTTCGCGAATGCGCGTGCTGCTGACAATCTGATCGTCGAGCGACACGGCGGCGAGTCCATGAACGGTGAAAGCCAGTTCGTCGCCGAGTTTTCTGAGCAACGCGACATTGCCGCTGCGCCGGCGGCCAAAAACAAAATCCGCACCGACACAGACGCTCTGGATTTTTCCGAGGTCGCGGGCCAGGCTGCGGATGAAATCCTCACCCGTCTGCGCGCTGAATTTTTCGTCGAAATGAATCTCCAACAACGCGTTGGTGCCCAGCGATTCAATCGCCCGTAATTTTTGGGATGGGGAATAGATCAGCGGCGGCACGCGATCGGGCGCAACCACGGTGTTGGGGTGCCGGTCGAACGTGATCACCAGCGCCAGGGCATTGTGCTGCCGCGCGTCGGCAACGGTCTGGCGGATGATTTGCTGATGACCGAGGTGGACACCGTCAAAAACGCCGATAGCCAGGCAGACTTTCTTGCTGCCGGGCTTCAGTTCGTTTGCGGTATGGATCAGTTTCACCAGTTCGGAAATTGTAGCGGCATCTCGGAAGAGTGCCGCATTAATTTTCAAATGGCGGCGCTCTTACGAGACGCCGCTACGGGATCAAGTGCCAGTCAGTTTCAAAAACGGAATCACTTTTTTCTCCAGTTCCGCAGTGGTTAATTTCAATATGTCATCCAGCCTCGCCGCGTCCGTCACGTCAAATTTGCCGGAAACTGTTCGGCGCAACGCAGACAGGTGCGCGCCGCAGCCGAGTTTCTGGCCGAGCTCATGCGCGAGGCTGCGGACGTAAGTGCCTTTGGTGCAGGCAACTTTAAATTGACCGAGCGGCGGTTCATAATTCGTAAACCGAAAATTGTAAATGTGAATCAGCCGCGGTTCGCGTTCCACCTCGATGCCTTTGCGGGCAAGTTTGTAGAGCGGCACGCCTTTTATCTTGATGGCCGACACCATCGGCGGCATCTGCATTTGATCACCGACGAATGGCGCGGCGGCTTCGTTCAACTGGTCGCACGTCAACGGCGGCACCGGCACAGTGGCGGTGATTTCACCGTCAGAATCGTAACTGTCGGTCGTCTCGCCAAACTTGACGGTCCCTTCATAGACTTTGTCGTCGGACATCATTTTTTCGGAGAGCTTCGTCCCGCGGCCGAGCACGATGATGAGCAGGCCGGTGGCATTGGGGTCGAGCGTGCCGCAATGACCGACCTTTTTGATGCCGAACCGGCGGCGGATCGCATCCACCACGTCGTGCGAGGTTGGACCGGAAGGCTTGTCAATCAACAGCGCACCATCAAGCGGCGAAAATTCTTGCATGAAAATTACCGGGTGGACCCCAACGCGCGCCGGATCGCGTCAATGACTTTTCGCTGCACGGACATCGGTTTGCCCGGAATGCGGGCGCCGGCCGCCGCCGGATGGCCGCCGCCACCAAATTGCGCGGCAATTTCGTTCACGTTGATCCGGTCGCTCTTGGAGCGCAGGCTGATGCGGGTCAACCCGGGTTCAAGCTCCTCAAAGACGCACGCCACCACAACCGGCTCGATGGCGCGGATGTGGTCGATCAGGCCTTCCGTATCGTCGCTTTCCGCGCCGGTGCGGGCAAAGTCGGCCTGCTTCAGCCAAAACCAGGCAATGCGGTCCCCGGCGGTGAGACGGAACTTGCTGTAAACGTGTTTGAGCAGCCGCGCGCGGGAAAGCGGATAGGACTGATAAACCTCCTCGCAAATTTTTGCGAGGTTGGCGCCGCGCGTGACGAGTTCCGCGCCGGCGTGAAACGTGCCGGGCCGGGTCGTGGAATATTGGAACGAGCCGGTGTCCGTGGAGATGGCGGTGAACAGGCAGTCGGCCACCGGTCGGGTGATCGGCCAGCGCGCAACCTTGAGCATGCGGTAAATCAACTCGCCGCAGGAAGGTTCGCGCGCGGAAACCCAGTTCACGTCGGCATAGCGCGTGTTGCTTTCATGATGGTCAATGTTGACGAACGTTTTCCGCCGTGCGATGCATTTGCCAGCCCGGCCCAGGCGCTCGAAACTCGCGCAATCGGCAGCGATGACACAGTCGAATTTCATCCCCGGCTTCGGCTTTTGGAACCAGCCGTCCGGATCGAGAAATTTGTATTTCTGCGGAATGGGATCCTCGTTCCAGCAGGTGACTTTCTTGCCTTCGTTGTGGAGCGCCCGCGCCAGGCCCAGCTGCGAACCCACGCAATCGCCATCGGGCCGGATATGCCCGACAATGCAAAAAGTCTTGTTCTCGCGAATGACTTCGACGATGCGATCGATGATTTTCGGATAACTTTTCATCGGAAACGGAGCGCCGAGCACCTGCTCGGCAGGGGTAAATGGCAAAGGTAATTCTTCGCGCCGAGCGGGTGCTCGGCGCTCCAATCCGTCGTACGAACCGTCCAAAAGAAGGGGTGCTTCATTCTTCGGAATCCTCTTGCGTCGGGGCGGCTTTTTCCAGTTCCTCCATGATTTGCAGCACACGGTTGCCGCGCACGATGGAATCATCGAATACAAATTTCAGGGTCGGCGTGTATTTCAAAACCACGGCCCGGGCGACGAGTCCCTGGAGGCGGATGCGATGCTCGGTGAGCAGTTGAAAACCGCGCTTCTGCTGGTCGGGATTGCCCAGGATGCTGATGAAAACCGTCGCGGATTTGAGGTCACCGGCCACGTCCACGTCGTTGACCGTGATCAGGCCGGCCTCATTGACGTGAAACTCGCGGCGGACGGCCTCGCCGATTTCGCGCTTCAAAAGTTCGCGCACGCGCTGGAGTCGGAGGGATGACATGGTCGGAAATGGATTTGTGGATCAATGGATTGATGGATTCGTGGAATTAAAAAATCCACCGCCCAACCCTCCACTCATCCAGCCATCCATCAATCCGTGGTTCATAATTTCGCCGCGATTTTTTCGGTTGCGTAACATTCAATGGCGTCGCCCACCTGGAAATCGCTGTAACCTTCGATGCGGATGCCGCATTCCATGCCGGCCCGCACCTCGTTGACCTCGTCCTGAAAGCGGCGGAGCGATTGCGCGATGCCTTCGTAAATGATGTCCTTGCGCCGCCGCACGCGGACCTTGCCCTTGACGATGCGTCCGCTGGACACCATGCAGCCGGCCACCGGCACGCCCTTGGACAATTCAAAAATCTGCCGCACTTCCGCCGAACCGAGGATGCTGTCCTTGACGAGCGGTTCAAGCAACCCGGCCATCGCTTCCTTCACCTGGTCAATCAACTCATAAATGATGGCGTACAGCTTGATCTGCACACCTTCATGCTTCGCCTTTTCGGCGGCGGTGCTGTCCAGCCGCGCGTGAAAACCGAGGATGACGGCAGCGGATGCGGAGGCCAGCGCCACGTCGTTTTCGGTGATCGTGCCGACATCGCTGTGAATGATTTCGAGCGAAACTTTTTCCGCCTCAATTTTCTTGAGCGCCTCGACAATGGCCTCCACGGAGCCCTGCGTATCGGCCTTGACCACGACCTTGAGCGCCTTGCTCTGCGCCGCGGCCAGCGAAGCGAACAGATTTTCCAGCGTGACCTTGGAGCGGTTTTCCAGGTCCTGGGTTTTGGTTTCGTGGGCGCGCTGTTCGGCCAGTTCGCGCGCGGCTTTCTCGTCCTCCACCACGCTGAATTCCAGCCCCGCGTCCGGCACGCCGTTCAAACCAAGCACCTTCACGGCCACCGAAGGCCCGGCTTCCTTGAGCCGGTCGCCCTCCTCGTTGATGAGCGCCCGGACGCGCCCATAAAATTCACCGCACAGGAGGATGTCGCTGACACGCAAAGTGCCCTTGCGCACGAGCACCGTCGCGGTCGGACCCCCCGGTTCAACGCCCGATTCAATGACGTTGCCCTTGGCGCGCCGGTTGGGATTCGCCTTGAGTTCGAGCAACTCGGCCTGCAGCAGGATCATTTCCAGCAATTTGTCCACGCCCTGCTTGGTGAGCGCGGAAACATCCACAAAAATGGTGTCGCCGCCCCAATCGTCCGGCACCAGCCCCTTGTCCTGCAACTGTTGGCGGACCTTCATGGGATTCGCGTTCGGATGATCGCACTTGTTGACCGCGACCAGGATCGGAACCTTCGCCGCCCGCGCGTGGCTGAGCGCTTCGAGGGTCTGGGGCATGACGCCGTCGTTCGCCGCCACGACGAGCACAACCAGGTCCGTGACGTTCGCACCGCGCGCACGCATCGAGCTGAAGGCCGCATGGCCGGGCGTGTCCAGGAACGTGATTTGCGCCAGTTCATTTTTGCGTTCCGGGTGCGGCACGGAAATGGTGTAGGCGCCGATGTGCTGCGTAATGCCGCCGGCCTCGCCGGCCGCCACATTCGCCTTGCGGATCACGTCGAGCAACGTGGTTTTGCCGTGGTCAACATGGCCCATGATGGTGACCACCGGAGCGCGCGATTTGAGCTGCTCCGGTTTGTCCTCCGTGTCGAGCTCGACTTTTTTGACCGGCGCATGAACGACGCCGCCGCCCCGCTCGCGTTTTTCCACTTCAAAGCGGAATCCGTATTTGGCACAAAGCTGTTGGGCGATTTTTTCATCAATCGCCTGGTTCACGTTGGCAAACACGCCCAGTTCCATCAAATCGGCGATGATCTTGAACGGTTTCTGCTTGAGTTGTCCCGCCAGTTCGCGGACGACAATGGGCGGTTTGATGATGATGACCTCGCCGGTGGCCGGCGCGACAAATTTGGGTTGCGGCGCGGCGGCGGGCTTCGCCGGTTCGCGAGCAGGAGGCGCGGATTGACGACCGCCGGAGGAACGCTGAAAGGGCTGGCGGGAATCAGGCCGATGCGGCCCGCCAGGACGCGACGGCGCAGGCCTGGCCGCACTGCCTTTGTCCGCGGGACGCGGCTGCGGGCGCGTAGGCAGTTGGATGAAGCCGACTTTTTCACCGACCTTTGGACCGGCCGGTATGACTGGCGGCGGCGGCGGTTTTGGGGCTTCCACGACCGGGGGCGGAACCGGCTCAACGACGACGGGCGGCTCTTCCTTGACCTCCGGCGGTTTGGGTGGTTCCGGTGGAGGCTTGATCACCACGATGGGTTCGCTGGGTACGGCTTTGGGTGCGGGCGGAGGCGGCGGAGCGAGCTTGGCGGCGAGCTCGGGATGGTCTTTGCAGAGCTGCTCCTCGAGATACTCGGCGCTGATTTTATCGAGCGAACTGGATGGAACCTTGGCGGCAGCAATGCCCAAGGACTTGGCTTTGGCAAGAATCGCCTTGTTGTCCAAGCCAAGCTTCTTCGAAATGTCGTAAATCCGAACGGGCATAAGTTTCTTTCTTCACCAAACCGCGCCGGTCACTGTTCCGGCCCAAATTGTTTCCGACGGCACTCATCAGGCCACCGGTGTAGTGGATTCGTTACTGCCCAGCTGGATTTTCCGGGTCTCGGCCTCGGCCCGCGCGGCTTTCAAAATTTCCGCCGCTTTTTCACCAATCTGGGGGATGCTGCTCAGGTCGGTTTCATCCGCCGACAACAAATCCTCGATCCGGGTCAACCCGGCGTGCACGAGCGCGTCGGCCTGCTCGGGCGTAACGCCCGGAATGGCGGCCAGCAATTCCACGGCTTCGGCGACCTTTTCCTCGAAACCCTTGGTCACCACGACCTCGGCGTCGATGTCCACTTCCCAACCGGTCAATTTGGCCGTCAGGCGCGCATTCTGGCCGCGCTTGCCAATGGCGAGGGAAAGCTGGTCTTCCGCCACCAGGATTCTTACCCGCTTGCGGGCTTCATCAATCTCAAAGTTCTTGAGCTTCGCGGGCGAAAGCGCGTTGGTGACAAACGTCCGGACATCCGGCGACCAAGGGATGACGTCCACTTTCTCGTTGTTCAGTTCGCGGACGATGTTTTTCACCCGCTGGCCACGCATGCCGACGCAGGCGCCCACCGGGTCCACCTTGCTGTCACGCGAATAAACGGCCATCTTCGTGCGGAAACCCGGTTCGCGCGCGACCCCTTTGATTTCAATCGTGCCGTCGTTGATTTCCGAGACCTCGAGCTGGAACAGTTTGACGACAAACCGCGGGTCGGCGCGGGACAGGATGATTTCCGGGCCGTGCGCGCCCTGCTCAACCGCCTTGACGTAACAGCGGATGCGCTCACCCACCTGGTATTCCTCGGTGGGCACGCGCTCGCGGTTGGGCAGCAGGGCCTCGTATTTACCCAGATCCAAAATCACGTCCGAACGCTCAAACCGTCGTACCGTGCCGCTGACAATGTCGCCCACGCGGTCCTTGAATTCGGTGAAAATCAGCGCCTTCTCCGCCTGGCGGATTTTCTGCATGAGCGCCTGTTTGGCGTACTGCGACGCGATGCGGCCAAAGCCGGTCGGGGTCACTTCCTTTTCAATTTCGTCGCCAATCTGCGCGTCCGGCTTGATGCGGCGCGCGTCAAACACGGAAATCTGGTCGTGCTTGGAAATGACCTTGTCGGAGACGATGAGTTTGGCAAACGCCTTGATGTCGCCGTTTTTCTGGTCGATTTCGACGCGTAATTCCCGCGCCGGGCCGACCGCCTTTTTGGCGGCGGACAGCAAGGCCTCCTGGACAGCACCGACCAGGACATCACGATTGATGCCTTTTTCGCGCTCCCAAAATTCCAATACTGCCAAAAAATCCGCATTCATACGCTCGACGCTGCGCCGTATCCAGCGAACAAAAAAGCCGGCAGATATGCATCTTCCGACTTTCGCGCGCTGGATGACCCAGCAAACTTTACCGTTCTTGTGGAGTAGCTTAAGAAGTTAACCTGAACCCGTCAAGTGCAAACAAATCCGCATAAATACAGGCGGAAACCAGCTTTTACGGCCGCAAAATAACCGGTGCATTGCCCCTTTTCGAACGGGGGGATGAACCACAAAAACCGTGGGCCATCGCGTCCCGACGGGGAAACGATGCAAATAGACCGTTAAAGACGTAGCAGCCGACGTGAGGAGACTCTAAACCAATGATTGTTTCCAAAGAAATTTGAGCCTCGCTACCTCGGCTGCTACGAAAGAAGGCATTTGTTGACGGACTGCTAACCCACGCCCATGCCCAGCAGGAACTCGATGTTGGTCTTGGTTTTCTTCAGCTTGCCCAGAAGCAGTTCCATCGCCTCGACCGGCGGCACGCCGGTGAGCGCGCGGCGCAGCAAAACAATCCGGCTCAGTTCATCCGGATGATAGAGCAGTTCCTCCTTGCGGGTGCCGGAACGCTCGATGTTGATCGAGGGGAAAATGCGGCGGTCCACCAGCGCGCGATCCAGATGCACCTCCATGTTGCCGGTACCCTTGAATTCTTCAAAGATGACTTCGTCCATGCGGCTGCCGGTGTCCACGAGCGCCGTGGCGATGATGGACAACGAACCGCCTTCCTCGATGTTGCGCGCCGCGCCGAAAAACCGCTTCGGCTTGTGCAGCGCGTTGGCGTCCACACCGCCGGACAGGATCTTGCCGGAATGGGGCTGGATGGTGTTGTAAGCCCGGGCGAGGCGGGTGATGGAATCGAGCAAAATCACCACGTCGCGTTTGTGTTCGATCATGCGCCGGGCCTTTTCAATGACCATTTCGGCCACCTGCACGTGGCGCTCCGGCGGTTCGTCAAACGTGGAACTGATGACCTCCGCGCCTTTGCAGGTGCGTTCCATGTCGGTGACCTCCTCCGGCCGCTCGTCGA
>CAZKTW010000080.1:0-13430 GCA_964555775.1 uncultured Bifidobacteriaceae bacterium
CTCCAAGACGCTTCGCGTATTTTGGGAATCATCGTTTCACGCCCAGCGTTTTGGAGTGCGGCGGCCCTCCGCCGCCTTTGTCGGCTGCTTGCCAAGCCATGCCGCGGTTGGCTGGAACGACCGTGGTTTTCTTTGCGGCCCTCAGTGACCTCTGCGTCTTAGCGTCAAGGCTTCGCGGGATTCCAGCACATGAAAAAGCTGCTGCGCAGTCTGAGTGCCTTGCTACTGATATCGGCGCTGGCGGGGCTGGCGACGCTGCTGGTGTTTGACGCATTGAACCATCTGCGCCTGACCTCCGCGCATCAACGGGTGGGTGCGTTATCGTTCATGATGATTGGCGCGTCGTACATCAGCCTGCAACTCAGCACGGGCCGGCGCCGCCCAAAATGCCGCGCGGATTGTCTTTCACTCCGATCTGCCTGCCGCCGGAAAAAATTTCTTCGATGCGGCCATTCTTCCACTGACGCACGCGATAGAGCGTGGCGAACATGAAATCCGGCGCTGCGCCACCCTGGCCGCCGACCCGTTCCGCGCCGCGCCGCACATTGTCCTGCAGCCACGCGGGGAGGCGCAGATGGTACGGATTGCGCCGTACTTCCTCGACGTGGAATGACAATGCGGCCAGCAACTCCGCCACGTCGTCCGTGCTGGATTCAATCATGAGATTGGGTGCGGGCATCTGGCCCCAGAATTCCGTCTCAATCAACGCACATTGAAAATCCGCGGGCAACGTTCTCAACGCGTCCATCACCAGAAAATGGGTGCCGATGTGGGTGCTGTTCCAGTCGGCTTCATGCGGGAAGAAAATCGCCCGGGGCTGGCGTTTCACGAGCAGGGCGGCGATTACATTCACCGCGCCGGCCCAGTGTCCGGGATCGCCGGCGCGCGTTTTGGGGTTGATCTTCTCCAGTCCATTGGGCGCCGCGGCTTCCAGTTCAAAACCCAGCCAGCCGCAGGCGTTTTGGAGTTCCCGCCAGCGGTGTTGTTGCCGTTCCCGCTGGCTGCCGAGAGTGACCGCCACATTGACGAGGCGCATGCGGGCTTCGCGCAGGAGGCGCAGTGCAAAACCTCCGATGATGCACTCATCGTCGGGATGCGGAGAGAAAATGAGCGCCACCGGAGCCTCGGCAGCGGGTTGGGAACGGGTGGGGGAGGGAATGCCGCCCAGGGGCAGGTTTTTGCCTTCCGCCACCAGGCGGGCCAACTGTGAAACGAACGGATGATAAGGATTCATGGATGCCTGCGATACGTTTTTAGCCACGTGCCGGCCCAAGTGTCATTAAAATCGGGATGGAAGCAACCCCCCAATTCAGCGGGATTGCCGGCGGGATTTCCCCGGCCAAGCTGGAGACATGCGGTCCGAGACGGAGCAAGCGCAACCCGGGCGGGTTGAGGCCCGGTTCGTTATCTGGAAAAATTGTTTTGCCCTATTCGGTGGCGGAAGGGAGAACCAACCACCCCTTCCGCCACCATTTGCCTTGCTTCAGGTTCCAACCCTATCCTTGGCAGATCCGTTCGCAAACCGATGCAGGCGCATTTGCCGACCTTCCTTGCTCACGGGAACATGAGCCGGTAGAACTGGTTCGGGCTGCCGGTGGCATTGGTCTGGAAGTTGATGGTGCCGCTCAAGCCGGTGTTATTGGTCAGAACGGAAGTCCAGAGCGGAGCCGTGAGATTGGTGGTCATCTCGACGACATAGTTCAGATCGGTGATGGTATTGGCATTGAACTGGACACTGCCGGGACTGCCGGCTGTGGTTGTCAATTGTGGCGGCAGGACAATGTTCAAGGCCGAAACACTGCTGGTGACGGCGCCGGCCACGTTGGTGATCGCCACCGTATAATTGCCGCTGTTATTGATGGTGACGCCCGTAAGGGTCAGGGTGTTCGTGAGCGCTCCACTATAAACTCCGCCATCGGCAAGCTCGGCGCCGTTGTCACGCCAATGGAAGGAGAACGGTGGCGTGCCCGATACGCCGACATTGAGGGCGGAACTTTGCCCGGCCAGAAGCGACAAGGCAGCCGGCGGGTTTGTGGTGATGACCGGGGCTCCGGCGGACGTTCCCACCGACAAGGCGACCGGGCTGCTTGTGATGCTGCCCCAGAAGTTGGTCACCACCACGGTATAACTGCCGGCGTTGGCCGAGGTGATGTTGTTCAAGGTCAAAGCCGCGTTGACGGCGGTATTCGAATAGAGGGTGCCACTGGTCGGGCCCAGCACATAGTTTTGGGCCGCGACCAGAGTGGAGTCCTGATACCAGAAGGCGCACGGTACTCCGCTGTTGGTTGAAAAACCTCCGATGCCACTATTATACACATTCAAGGTGCCGCCGACGGCAACGGACAGCGTGATGTTGGCCCCCGTGCTGACGTTGGTCGAGGCGGGCAATGAATTGGTAAACATTGGCGGATAACCAAACGCCCAATAGGAATCGTAATTTTGGGCGGAAAGGATTGCCCCGCCGGAGTTGGTGCTGTTGAACGTCACGGTATAAGTGCCGCTCCGGCCGGGGATCATTTGCGCCGCGGTGAGGGGAACGGTATTGCTGGTGCTGATCACCGTGACGCCGTTATAGGTCCAGGAAAAATAATTGGTTGCCGTAATGACATTGGTGACCCAACTGAACATGGTCAAAGCAGCGCCAGCCGGGGCAAAGTTGGTATAGTTGAAGGCGGAAAAGTTTGTGCCGCCAGAAATGGCGACGGACAGATAACAATTCGCCTTGGGCAGGGCGCCAAACGAAAAACCGGCGGTCTGGGAATTGGAAGCCGTCATGGTATAGACGCCTGAATTGGTCAGTTGCACATTGGTTATGGTTAAAACCGAATTGGTTGCGCCGGGTATGGGTGTCAGACCACTCCACCATTGATATTGGGGAATCGGATTGCCTGATGCACCGCCGCTCAACTGGACATCGGAGCCAACCTGGGCACAGGTGTTGGGAGGCGCGGCCGAAATGGCCGGTATGGTCAGGCCGCCGCCGCTGGCGCCAACGATCAGGGTGGTGGAACGGGTATCCGTGTGCCCGCTGGTGCTGCAACCGCCCTGGTCGAAGACCTTGATGGAGAATGCATAGTTGGCGGCATTGGTCGGTGTGCCCGATACGGTGGCGGTATTGACGCCATTGTAGGTGATGGTCAGACCATCAACAAATGGGATGCCGCCGCCGATGCAATTGGTGAAAGACATCGAACTCACCGAGTTGGCATGGCCGCCGGAATAGGTGACCGTGCCGATATATGGCGCGCCCACGGTGGCATTGGGCGGCGAAATTGAGATGCTCGAGGCCTGGGACACGGCGTCGAATCCCAGCAACGCCGTTGCCCCCACGCCGAGTTTCAGGATGAACCCCCAGGAGGATGGGGCCAGTCGTTGCGCACTGGGCAGGAACGAGCGCAGCAACGGCGCCACTTGCAGCAGCGCCGCAAGCAAGATGGACAGGAGTTGAATGAATTTGGTTTTCATGGTTGTTTGCTTTGGTTTTAGGTTGAGGGGTATCAATTATTTGGGCGACAAAACGACATAAGCCGGCAAACCGACAATGTTAAAATGGTCGAGCAATGGTTTGGCCGGGGCCGCGTTCGGCTGTTCCGCCGCATACCGCGCCGTGACGAATTTATGCAGGTGATCCTTTACCTCGGCCCGGTTGAAAACCGTATCATCCATGGCCGAACAGTCCTTGCACCAGCTCGCGTGAAAATCAACGAACAACGGCTGGCCGGTCACGCGCGCTTGTTGGAGCGCGGCCAAAAGTTCCTGGTCCGTTTCAATCGGCGGAGGATTGACCGGTCCGGTGGTTGTCCCGGAGCCGGCGAGGAGACCCCCGGCGGTTTGGTGCGCATGCCAAGCCAGACGGCCGTAATACAACGCGAACGCAAGGATCATCAGGCCAAACCCATACTTCACATATTTCATCCACGTGCCCGGCCGGGGCAGAAAAGTCAGACCGGCACCGGCCAAGGGCCAGGGCAGCGCCATGCCGACGCCCAGCAGAAACGGCAACATCAATCCGGCCATCGCGCCTTTGGCGTAAAAATTGGCCGCGAGCAGGACCACGGAAATCACCACGGGCGCCACGCAGGCGCCGGCCAGGAGCGCGGACATGATTCCCATGGACAACACCATGACGTTTTGCGCCAGCGCGCTTTTGTCCACTGAACCCGTGGGACCGGCGCCGCTGAAACGGGATAAATCAATGTTCACCACGTCGAACATGCCCAGGGCCATCACCACGAAAACGAGCGCAATGCCGACGTTGAACCAAATGGACGAATTCAGCGTGCCGAATTTGGAGCCGGTCAGCACCACCACCATGCCCAGCGTGCCGTAGGCCAAGGCCATGCCCAGACCGTAAATCGCGCCGTTGCGGAACCCCTCCGTCCGCGATCGGGCGCGGCTGCCGGCACCGATGATGGCAAGATTAATGGGAATCATGGGCAGCACGCAGGGGGTGAAGTTGAGCAGGAAACCGCCCGCGACAATCAGCAACAACGTGGCCAGCAACCCCATTTTTTTATATTTTTCCAGCGGGTCCTTGGTCCCTTGTCCCGTGACGGACTGGTCCAGGAAAGCGATGAATTCGGAGGTGCTCAGATAGCCGGTCTGCTGGCCCTTGACGGTGAAGCCTTCAAATTCCTTCGCCCAATCAATCGCAGCGGCGGTGCTGCCCGCAATTGGATTGGCGGCGGGCGGGTGGGATTTGACCTCGGCGAAAGTTCCTGCCGCATCCGGGGCAAACAGCCGTTGCTCGGGAAAGAAGCAGGCGGCGTTGGTGCAGCCTTGAAATTTCACCGCCAGTTGGTGGTCCGGCAAGGCGGCCGGATCAATCTCCACCGAGAAATTGCTCAGATACACCTTCCGGGGTTTGCCGGTGACCCGGTCCGTTTCCACCAGGGGTTCCGGCATTTGCAAGGGCTGGATTTCCGAGCCGTCCGCCAGCCGAAAATGCAGCCGGTCAAAATACAGGACGCACTCCGCCGGCACGCTGAAATCCACGCGCAGAATATTGGAACCGCCCGCGTCATTGGTCGCCGTCACGGTGATGCCAAACGGACTGCGCGCCGATAAATTGAGAGCCTGGGCCACCACCGGTGGAAAAACGGCTGCGGTCAGCAGCCCCACCGTGAGAAAATGAAAACGTAATTTCATATTTGTTTTTTGTTTGATTCAATTGCAACCGCAACCGCCGCCGCCGACGCCTTTGCCGCCGGAGGCCATTTCGCGGGAGAAGAAAATGTGGTCCGTGATGGCGTCGCCCATGGGATCGCGATCTCCGCGCATGGTGTAATCCGCCAGGGTTTTGCGTTGCCACGGCTTCACGGACTGGCAGCCGGTCAGCACGAACACGCCGACGGCCACAGCCGCCAGTGGGATTAGTTTTTTCAGGAGCGGGAACATGGGATTATTTTTTCAGGAGGGATTCGATTTCCTGCTCGTATTGTTTGCGGGTCTCGGCCCCGTGAAATCCGGTGTGGGCAAACCGCACTTTGCCGGTTTCATCGAGCATGAATGAGCTGGGCATGGTCTGGATGTCCGCCTCGGCCACCAGCTTCTGTTCGGGGTCGCGAACCACGGTGAACGTGGCCGGATTTTGTTTCAAAAAATCACGCATGTCCGAACTCTCCTCGTCCTCGTTGATGGCAATGATGACCAGTCCCTGGCTGCCATATTTTTTCTGGAGCTCGTTCATCTCGGGAAAGGTGTCCTTGCACGGCCCGCACCAGGACGCCCAGAAATCCACCATCACCACCTTGCCTTTGAGCGAATCCGGCAGTTTGCCTTCGAGCTTGCGGGCGGCCAGGTCGGGGAAGGCCTCGCCAACTTTGAGCGCGGCGGGCGCGTTGATAACGGTTCCGGCCAGCAAGGCTGCCAGCGACAGTTTTTTAAGCAGGGATGTATTCATGGAATTTTCGGGAATAGAGTTTGGTGGTTTCAGTGGTCACGGCGCCGGCGGCGCCGGGATGACGTTCGACAATTTGCAGGCCTTCCTTCGCACCGAGAATGCACACGCTGGTGGAGAACAGGCCGGCGATGGTGCAACTGGGCGCGATGACGGACACCGCGCGGCAATCGTTGTACGCGGGATAGCCGGTGCGCGGGTCGAGGATGTGGCCGTAGCGCCGGCCATTGAATTGGAAGTGGCGGAGGTAATCGCCGGAGGTGGCGACGCCTTGGTCGGTAACTGCCACACCGGCCCAGCACTTGCCGGGACACGTTGCGTCATCGAGCCCGATCCACCAGAAGTTTTTGTCCGGGGCGTGACCATGCGCGCGCACGTCCTGCCCAAAATCCACCAGCACATTCGGGATGCCGCGCTGGAGGGCAAGATTCATGACGCAATCCACGGCGTATTCCTTGCCGATGCCGCCGAGGTCGAGCGCCATGCCGCGTTGGGGAAGAAATATGCCGCCGGGCCGGCGTTGGATTTTGTTCCAGCCGACGAGGGCGCGGGCGGCCTGGATGCTCTGGTCATCCGGGATGGCCGGCGGATGTTGTTTCCAGTTCCAGAGCTTGATCAGTGGCAGGGCGGTCGGGTCAAACGAGCCGCCCGTGAAGAAGAACAGTTCCTGGCAAAGGCTGAACAGCCGGTCGGTTTCCGGATCGGTTTCCACCCAGTGTTCACCGGCGGCGGCATTGATGCGGCCGATCAAACTGTCCGGAATGAAGCGCGAGTAGCGTGCCTCGAATTGCGCAACCCAGGTGACGGCGTCGTGCTGGAAATCACGCGCGGCCGCGCCGGAGACACCGTGGCAATGCACCCGGCAGTGTGTGCTCATGGCGCGGAACTCCAGTTTATGCAGACCGCGTTCGACCGAACTTTGCGCGGACTGCGTGACTCGGCCCAGCACATCCGCGGCAACGCCGGGCGTTTTCGGGGCGGCGCTTCCCACGACCGGCCAGGGCCGGATCGTTTCGGAAACCGACGGGTTGGTGGCAATGTCATTCATGATGGGTGGCTGGGTTAAAACCAAACGCGCAGGCCGGCGCTAAACACGTTGGCGGATGGATACGCACTTTGCGAAGTGGCCCCATCCAATCCGCGCATGACGTAGCGCATATAACTGGCATCCAAAGACAGGTGGCTGACAATGCGCCAGGTGAAGGTTATTCCGGTGGCAAACGATTCAAATTTCGAGAGCCGGTAGTCCGACGAGTAAAAGGACGGCGGATTGTTTATGTCCGGCACAAGAATATAGTAAAAATCAGCCGAGCTCTGGACGTAGTAGCGAAACGTTGGAGAAACGACGATGTGTTTGCCGATTTTTTGGTGCCAGTCCAGTTCCGCCGTGTTGGCAAAGATGCCGTAGGAATCGTGAAAGAAGCGGTAGGTTAATTCATAACTTCCATTCGCGGGGGTGACAAACTGGGTCCAGGAGGCGAAAAGGATCTGGTTGTTGCGATGGCGCGGACGGACTTCAGGACTCAACGCCGGATCGTCGGGGGTGGTTTGCAGCACATTCGCGAACATCACGCTGCGGTAGGGGTCGGCCAGATAACCGCGCTCAAAACCGAGCGAGGCATTGAGGGTCAAATAAGCCTTGGGTCCGAACAACTGCATCAGGCCGAGAAAAACATTATCGGTCAGCTTGGACTCCCAAATGAACAAATCATCCCGCACCGAGTCGTCGTTGTGCGCCCACCCGGTGCTTAACGTGGTGTTCTTGTCGTTCAACGACAGGGAATAATTCAGCGCCCCGCCATAGGAGACGTAATCGCTTTCGCTGCTGTAAGCAATCGACGGCGTGATTTGGTGCCGGCCGAAGGTCATGGGTACTCCGAGGGAGAAGGCGGTCCGACGGTCATGCATTTCCGTCAAGGGCACCTTGGTGTTGTGAATGTTGGGATTGTTGGTCAGGGTCTGATAGGAAGCGCTGGCGCTGTTGGTGGCAATGTTTGGCGCCGTGAGCAGCGCATAAGCCGTCGCATCATTGGTCAATTGCTGGTAGGTTTCCAACCCGCTATCCACGTAAATCTGGTTGGCGGTTATGAACTGATTGTATTGACCCGAGTAAGCCACCGGGTAGGCCGACTGGTAAAAATTGCTGAAGTTGGCGAACGGCCACTGGGTCTGCGGCGGCGCGCCGGTGGGGGTGGCACCGGAGATGGCATCGAGCACAAATTCGCCGTTGACGCGCACATTGTCCCTCAGGCCAATATCAAATTGCGCCGTGTCCGTGGTGACTTTGATGCGATTGTCATCCTCCTGGTAGTAGGACCGGCGGTAACCCACTTCATCTTCCGCGGCCGAGGTCCGAATGACCCGCATCAACGGCAAGGCCAGTGCCACCGTTACCGCAATCAATTTCGCCCGCCGGTGGATTCGGAGACGTTTGGTCAAGGAACAGCCCGCTTTCCCACCTTGTTGGCGCTGGCTAAATGGTATTCCCATGAACAAAAACGTGCGGTTGGTTTTAAGTGATGGGGCTTAGGGGAAGATCAAGCGGAAAAATTGCTGGGTGGCGTCCGTGGTGTTTGCCTGAAAATTCACAACACCCGCGCTGCCGGTGTTGTTCGTCAGGATGGGAGCCCAGACGGGATGAATCAGGTTGGTGGTTGATTGCACAACATAAGTCAAACCGGTGATGGAATTCGCGTTTAACTGGACGGTTCCCGGGATGATGAAGCTCAGTTTCAAAGCCGGCGGCAAGGCCACGGTAAGTGTCGCCGTACTGCTGGTCACTGTTCCCAATGAGTTGGTGACAATCACGACATAAGGTCCGGCATCAGCGGTGGAGACATTGGCCAAAGCCAGCGTCGGTCCGGACACGCCGGAGATGACGGAGTTGTTGGCCAACCATTGGTAACCCAGCCCGAAGCCGGTGGCCGTCACGCTGAAGCTGGCGCTTTGCCCGGCGAGCACCGTCAGGCTTTGAGGCTGCTGCGTGATGCCCGGCGGCGCCGGAAATTCCAGGATGCCGTCAGGCGTGATGCCCACGTTGGCGCTGGTCACGAAATAGGTTGTAAAGTCAGACGTGGTGAGCCAGGTCACCCACTCGGTGGGGGTGTAAGGCCCCGTGTTCGATTGGGCGAACAAGTAATAGACCGGGGAGGTGGCGGGATTAAGATTGATGCCATAACGGCTGGTGCCCGTGGCGCCCAGCGGCAGCTCACTCATCGGGCCTTCTAAAGTCCAGTCGGTCACCGGAATGGAAAGATCGGGTGATGACCAGACGTAAAAACTCATCCCGCTGGTGTTGGTGAAAATGAGATTTTCACCGCTGAAGAATCCTGACCCTGCATCCGCCGCGGCGTAGAACAAGGTGGGGAAATACGCCGCCACGGGGGGCACGCTGGTGATCGAACCGCATGGATTGGACACCACCACGTCAAACGCATTCGACGCATCAGCCGGTCCCGGATTGGTGAGGGTGTAGCTCGTGTTGGTGGCGTCGGGAATGGCGATGCCGTTGGTGCGCCATTGAAAATTCAAGGGAGCGTCTCCCGCCGCCGAAACGTTGAAGGTCACATTGGGAATGCCGGGCATAATGATCTGATTGGAGGGCGCAATGGAAATGGATGGTGCGCTGTAGCTGATCGCGAGTGAGGCGACCCGGCTTGTGACCGACCCAAATACATCGCTGACGATCACGTCGTAACCTTTCAGCGCGTCGGCGGCTGTCGGACCAGGCAACAGGTAGCTGTCATTGGTCGCGGCGCCAATGGCGATCCCATTGGCTCGCCACCGATAGCTGAAAGGGGGCAGCCCGGAGGCGGTGACGCTGAATACCGCCGGGCTTCCGGAACAAACCGCCTGGTTCTGCGGACCGGTCACGGAAGGTGCGGAAATCACGGGAGTCACATCCGCCCAGTTTGTCCCGGCGCGCAGCGTGTCCAAGTTGAAGCGTCCCTGACTCGCCAAGCTGGGCGAACGAAAGAGAATGACCTGCAGATTCGCGGCATCCCCGTTGCCAACACCCTCGTCGTCATCGCTTTCATCTGCCTGGGCATCGGGAACCGCCGGCTCCGAGCCGCCCGGGAGGGGGTCAATATAGAGGCTCACGTAGTCGTTGGAGCCGAAGTTGTATTTCATGACGATCAGGTGCGTGGTGTTCGTCATCAGAACGGTCTGGGCCGTGGAGCGGTCACTGCCGGCATGGGCGATGGCAAGGCGCCAGCCTCCGACTCCCGGAGTCGCGTACAGATCAAAAGGATCATCGGGCGGGCTTGGCGAGGTGCCCCCGGCTTCGAGCAAACTGGCGATGAATTGGCTGTTGGTGGGGGCCTGAGTGCATTGGATCAGCGCGGAAAAATAAACCGCAATCCCGTCCAGGTTTGGAATCGGGCTCGCGCTGAAATTCCGGAAGGCAACCCCGCTGCCGCCGCCGACCTGAAGCAGGTTGCCGGAAGGCGCCGCGTCCTGAAGATTGGTCAGCGCCAGGTTGCCGTTCACCACTTCCACGGAGGGGCCGAGGTTGCCCGACCAGGGTGGATTGGCGGCCAGGTCCGTTCCGGCGGGATAATTAAAGCCATCTTCCATCAACGGTGCGGCTTCCCCGTGTGCGATAAGCGCCAGGATCCAGCAGGATGCCACGAAACACCGGCACACTTTTAATTTACCGTGAAATGACTGCCATCCAAGAATTGCGGTTGAAGTAATCATGAGCAGTGTGTTTCGGGAACGCGATTCCAGCCGGCGGGGCTGGAAACTTTATTCGACACGGTCAACAAAATGTTCAAATAAAATTCGTGTTCCATAACCAGTTTTTCCTTGGCCGTGCAAATACGCCGGTCCGGATTTGTACGTTTCGCTTGCTCCAAGCAACGCCGGTGCCAACCAGAAATTTCCCGTGGCGTCATCCGGGTGCATCGTGCAAAAACCTTGTCTCGTGCCAATTTCAGGCTGATTTTCAATCCGGTTCCGCGGAAGGTGGAGGCGTCGCCCGCCCGCCGGTCCGCTTTTGTGGTCCGGTATCAGCCGCCTGGTCCGCAACCGGCGCGAACGGTCGCGGCCGCTGAACGGGAATCATTGTCTGAAAAAACGGTGCGCATTTCACGGCTTCGGGCGGAATGCAATCGGATCCTTGATTATCGGCGGGAGAGGCATTACGGTGCGAACGTGACAAGGAATGTTCTAATGAGGAGATTAGTATTTGTCCTCTGCCTCAACTGGCTGGGCGGGTTGGCGTTGGCCCAGGATTTCTCCGATATGTTCGCGGATCGGCCGGTGCT
This sequence comes from uncultured Bifidobacteriaceae bacterium, assembly GCA_964555775.1. GTDB lineage: Bacteria > Verrucomicrobiota > Verrucomicrobiia > Limisphaerales > UBA11358 > UBA11358. The sequence continues at coordinate 11,170 of CAZKTW010000080.1, forward strand.
GACCGATGCCACCTTGGTGGAAACCGGCTCAAATAACAATGCGACGGTGGAAACCAATGAGCCACTGCCCGCCGGAAAAATCGGCGGCCATTCCGTGTGGATTTCCTGGCAGGCGCCGGACAACGGCCTGGTCACCCTCAGCACCGCGGGCAGCACGTTCGACACTTTGCTGGCGGTTTACACGCTCCCGTCCGGCACCAACCAGTCATTGAAACGCCTCCGGGAAGACGTCTCCGACGACGACGACGGCGGTTTGCAAACTTCGTACGTGCAGTTTGGCGCCAATTCCAACCACATTTACCAGATTGCGGTGGATGGATTCAACGGCGCCGTGGGGGACATTTCGCTGCAACTCAGTTTTCTCTCGTCCTCGAACCTTCAGCCGACGGTGGTCCAGCGTCCCAGCGACCAATCCCTGCGGTTGGGCGACCCGCTGATTCTCACCATCAACCTGCTTCCCAGCCCGAATCTGCAATTCCGATGGTTTCTCAACGGGAGTCCGGTTTCCGGCCAGGACGATGACTCGGTCGATCCCACGCTCATCATCCCCAGCGTGCAACGCACCGACCTGGGCTTTTATTCGCTGAAGTTTTATTTGAATGGCGACAGCTTCTTCAGCTCGGCGATTGAGGTCCAGGTGAATTCCGAGGGCCAGAGGGGAGTTCTCGCCCGCAACAAGCTCGCTGACGCCGCGCGATCCGGTTTGGTCGGGGGCGTCATGCTTGGGTACAACGGCACCCAAATCTTCAACACCACCAACGCGATCGTTGATCCGAATGCGCCCCTCATTTGCGGTGCGGCGCCCGGCGCCGCTTATTGGTTTTCCTATCAAGCCCCGAACACGGGCATCATGTCGATTGACACCACCAACAGTTCGTTCCCCACGCTGCTGGCGGCATTCACCTACACCGGCGTGTTGACCAGTTATGCGGACCTGATCTCCGTCGCCTGTGACAACAACAACGGCGGCACCGGCACCAACGTCAGTGCGGTTCAATTCGCCGTGACCAACGGCGGCAACTATTTCATCGTCGTGGGCGGGGTCAACGGCGCGCGCGGCATCGCGCATTTGAACTACTCGCTCAACGCGGACCCGCCGCCGACACCGCCGTTCATCACCAGCCAGCCTCAACCCCTCCTGGTTGCGGCGCAGACGGCCGTCACCTTGAGCGTGGCGGCGAACGGCACCGCACCCATCGCCTACCAATGGTGGAAGGACAATTCCCAACTCCACCAGCAAACCAACGCCACCTTTCTGCTCCGCTCGCCCCAGAACAAGGACAGCGGCGCTTACACCGTCGTCATGACCAACGTGGCGGGCTCCATCACCAGCGCTCCGGCCAATGTCACCGTGATCGGTTCGCCGTTCGCCAGCCTGGATCCCGCATCAAACCGGTTAATCTCCGCGTTCCCGGCCGTGCGCGGCTATCAGTACTCGGCGGATTGTTGCACCGACCTTACCGCCGGGGCCTGGTACTATTGGACCAATACCAGCTCGGATTACGGCGGCCTCATCTGGCTGACCAACTCGACCACCGATTACAGCGCCATGTTCCTGCGCGTGCATACGCCTTGATTGTCCGCCTCATTTGTGTCAAACCAATCCGGCAAAGTCATGAGCAACCCGGATCAGTTCTCGTGCCTCATCGTCGATGACGACGCAGGTTTTGTCTCCATGCTCGCCAAAGTCGTGAGCCAGGAGGGCGGTCAGGTCAGCCAGTGCGCAGATTTAAGATCCGCGCAAGCCGAAACGGAACGCCGCGCCTTCGATCTCGTCCTGCTCGACAACCTCCTGCCCGACGGCACTGGCTACGAGTTTTTCCCGCAGTTGAGCCGCCGTTGCCCCGATACGGTCGTCGTGATGGTGACGGGCGTGCCGGAACTGGCCCAGGCCGTGGAACTCACGCGCAACGGCCTGTTCGATTACCTGACCAAGCCGCTCAATGTTGCCGATTTCACCGCCTGCCTGCACCGCGTCCGGCAACGTCTCAGCCATCCCGATCGCGGGGAAGTTGCCAGCGAGTTGATTGGTGATTCGCCGGCCATGCACGAAGCCCTGAACCAGCTCCGGCAGGCCGCCCGCCATTCCGGGACCACCGTTCTGCTCCTCGGCGAAACCGGCACCGGCAAGGATCTGGCCGCGCGGCTGCTGCATCGGCTCACTTATGCCGGCCAGCCCGCACCCGCGCCATACGTTCCGTTGAATTGTTCCGCCGTGCCCGCCGAGATGTTTGAATCCGAGTTGTTTGGCAGCGAGAAGG
>CAZKTW010000081.1:0-13277 GCA_964555775.1 uncultured Bifidobacteriaceae bacterium
ATGTTCATGGTGATTTTGCCCCCCTGGTTGGCCTGCAAATGAATCCGCATGAATCCGCACAGCGCGAGCCGGGGTTCGGGCCGGGCTGAATTCGTGTGGCGGAAATAGACCTGCGCCACTTCATCGCCGTCCCACCCGCCGGAGTTGAGCAGCTGAAACGTGAGTTTGATCGTATCACCCGTGGCAACGCTCGTTCCATTGAGTTTCAGGTTGCTGTAATCAAATCTGGTGTAACTCAAACCGTGGCCGAAGGCGAAGTCCGCCCGGCCCGTGAAATAGCGGTAGGTCCGGTTGGACATGGAATAATCGTCAAAGGCCGGCAGGTCGGTGGTGGCGTGGTAAAAGGTGACCGGCAGGCGTCCCGCCGGGTTGACATCGCCAAAAAGAACCTCGGCCACGGCGCGCCCGCCTTGTTCGCCGGGATACCACGCCTGCAAGATGGCGGGCAGGTTCGTGGCGGCCCAGGGCATGGCGATGGCGCTGCCGCTGCAATTGACAAACACGACAGGTTTGCCGGTGGCTTGCAACGCCTTGAGCAGTTCGCTTTGCACCGCCGGCAGTTCGATCTGCGTCCGGTCGCCGCCGCTGAAGCCATCGTAGTTGACCTTCATTTCCTCGCCTTCGAGCCGGGGACTGATGCCGCCGACATAAATAATCACATCGGACATCCAGGCCGCGGCAATGGCCTTGGTCCACAATTGGCTGTCGGGTTTGTTCGCCGGGTCCGGGCTCAATGCCAGCGGGCAGGCCGGTTCATAAACCACTTCGACGTTCGTGCCGGCAACGCTTTTGATGCCATCGAGCACGGTCACCGGCCGGGCCGGGGTGCCATTATAATTGCCGAGCAACACCGGTACGGAACTGGCATTGATGCCGATGACGGCGATGCGTTTGATTTTCGTGCGGTCGAGTGGCAACAAGTTGTCGTTTTTCAGCAGCACGATGGATTCACGCGCCATTTTCAGCGCGAGGGCCTCGTGGGCCGGCGTGTCATTTTGTGCGGTGGAAATCTGCGCGTACGGCACCTGGTCTGGCGGATCAAACAGTCCCAGCCGGAACCGCGCTTCGAACACGCGGCCGACAGCGGTGTCAATTTCCTTTTCCGAGACCAATCCCTTTTTGACGGCGCGCACCAGCGGACTGTAATCCGCCCCGCAACACAAATCGTCGCCAGCCTTCACCGCCGCCGCGGCGGCCTCTTCCGGTGTGGCGCTGAATTGATGATTGGCCCAGATGTCATAAACCGCCCCGCAATCGGAAACCACATGGCCGTCAAAGCCCCATTGCCGGCGGAGCAGGTCGGTGAGCAGCAACGGGTTCGCGCAGGCCGGTTTGCCGAAGACGGAATTGTAGGCGCCCATCACCGCGCCAACATGGCCTTCCCGGACGGCGGCTTCGAATTGCGGCAGATAGGTTTCGTAAAAATCGCGTTCGGACGGGCTGACGTCAAACCGATGGCGGTCCGGTTCCGGCCCGCTATGGACGGCAAAGTGTTTTGCGCAAGCCATGGCCTTCACGTATTTCGGATCGTCGCCCTGCAACCCGCGAATGAAAGCCACCCCGAGCCGGGCGGTGAGAAACGGGTCTTCACCGTAGGTTTCCTGGCCGCGGCCCCAGCGCGGATCACGGAAGATATTGATGTTCGGCGTCCAGAAAGTGAGGCCGAAATAGCGCGCGCTGTTGCCGTCGTGTTTGGCGGCGTAGTCATTGTGTTTGGCCCGGGCTTCGGCGGCGATGACGCCGGCGGTTTCGTGGAGCAGCGGGCTGTCCCACGTCGCCGCCATGCCAATCGCCTGGGGGAAGACCGTGGCCGTGCCGGCGCGGGCGACGCCGTGCAGACATTCGTTCCAATAATCGTAGGCGGGGACACCCAGCCGCGGAATGGCCGGCGCGGTGTTGCGCATCTGCTGCACCTTCTCGGCGAGCGCGAGGCGGCGGACTAGGTCGGTCACGCGCGCTGCGGTGGGTTGGGACGAGTCCTTCCAGATTTCCGGCCCGGTGACCACGGGCGGCTGCAACGCCGCGGCATCCTCGGCGTTGATCAAATCCGCCGCGGACATTGAAATCATGGAGAGCCCCGAGGCATTCCGGAGCTCGAATGTATTGAACTTGGCTGTGTGGTTGCGGCCCGTGAACGTCAGCGTGAGCGGCCCATTCGCGGCGTCGCCGGGAAAATCAATCCGGTTGGTCAGGTAAAAGACTCTCCCCGTGCCCCCAGCCGTGGCAAAAATATCGAAATTGTGCGCCAGGATCTGGTCGCCGCAGGCAATGTCGAACCCACGCTGGCCGGCGGCCGTGTAATCGATTTCTGCGAACCCGAGCAGCACCGTGTATTGGCCCGGGGGAAGATCCGGCACGGACAGGGTAAAATTCCCGCCCTGAATTTCCTCGCGAAACATTTCCTCGCCCCGGCGCGGTGCGCCGGTAATCGCCAGGCCGTCGGATCCCCGGTTGTGTTCGAACTGGCCGCTGACCAGAACCTTGCGGTCACAGGCGACACAGGTTTCCTCGCCGGCGAAGGCGGCGGTGGAAAGGCCAACGGTGAAAGCTGCCAGCCCGCAAAGAATCGTCCGTTGCATGACGGCGAAATTACACGGCTCCAACATGGTGCGACAACATGATTCTATGAAGGATTGACCCACTGCTTACAAAACTTTGTAACACATGTTACAAAGTTTTGACATGACTGGTTCCATCGTGTCTGTCAATATCGCGATGTGAAACCCAAGACCGAAGCTTTTCTGAACTTTCTGCTCTGGTCGGCTGAGAAGCTTGCCTACCCCACCTTTCGCAATCTGACCGATTCCTACGAGGGCTGGGCTTACCGTAATGGTTTGTTGCGACAGGTGGCCACGTTGGAGCAGCGGCAATTGGTTGAGCGTGATCTCGCCTCGTCCGATGACCGCATGTATCGCCTCACCCAGCGAGGCCGGTTGCTCGTGCTGGGCGGACGTGATCCGCAAATCCAATGGGCGCGCAAATGGGATGGTCGCTGGCGGCTTGTTCTGTTTGATGTTCCCACGTCACAGAATGCCTTTCATATCAAGTTATGGCGTTATCTTCGAAACAGAGGATTTGGTTGCCTGCAAAATAGTGTGTGGATTACTCCAGACCCGCTGGAAGCAGAACGGCAAATTCTCGGGGACGGAAAGATCAATGTCGAATCCCTTATTCTTTTGGAGGCGCGACCGTGTGCGGGAGAGTCCGATGCGGAAATTGTTGCGGGTGCATGGAACTTTGAAGAGATCAATCGTTATTACGTCCGGTATTTGAAAATTCTTGGTGAAAAGCCGGGCGGGGTGATGGGAAACGAGACGGCAGCGAAGACACTGCTGCGTTGGGCGGTGGTTGAGCGTGAAGCATGGCTGGAGGCAGTCAGGAGCGATCCGCTCCTCCCGGAAAAAATCCTGCCGGCTGGTTATCTGGGGCAGCAGGCCTGGCGGCGAAGGGTGGAAGTGCTCCAGGAAGCCGGACGACAAATACGTGCTTTCAATCCGTGACACGTGGCTGCAAAACTTTGTAACATCTGTTACAAAGTTTTGCGCATGGTATTCATGCCGGTTATTCAGGTTAAGGCAAAGCCGGGCGGGGGGTGCAGGATTGCGCGGTGACGGACGCCGTGGCCGGGGACAAACCTTCCGTGCTGGCGGTCAGCCTGATTTCGCCGGGTTCCCGGGTGGATTGGACCATGATTTGCGCGAGGCCGTTGAACACGCTGCGCGACCACGCGGAGGCGGCCAGTTGGCCCACGAGTTCCACGTTCACGTCGGAGTTGAGACCGCCGGAGCCGGATCCGTTCGACACGCCCACGGCGATGACGTTGTCGCCCGCGCGCAATGTTTTTTTGATGTCAAAAGCCGGTGAGGCTGACCAGTCGGCGGATTCGCCGACGCGCCGGTTGTTGACAAAAATCCAGCCGTGATCGTCAATCCCGCCGAAACGAACCTGCACCCCCGGATTGGCGAGGTCGGCCTCGGTCAGGTTGACATGCGCGCGGAAAATGGCGGTCTGACCTTCGCTCAAAACCTGGTCGCCCGTGTCGCCGTCGGTCTTGGGCTTGATCACATTCCAGGTTGAGTCATCCAGGTCAGGTGCGTATTCGGGGGCGAGGGCGCCCTTGGCCGGAACGTCGGCAAGCTTCCAGCGCCATCCGCTCACCGGAACCGATTTCACCGGCGGTTGCGCAACGAAGGTGTCCGGCTCATGACAACTCGGATCGCCATTGCCGACGCCGAGAATTTTTCCGGCGCCGTTCAATTCAAAGCGGATTTTATTCCCCGCCACCGGCACCACGCGACCCTGGGCATCGGTCACGGAAACGGTAAACACACTCACATCCTCACCATCGGCGTTGATCGTGGCGCGATCCGGTTTGAGTTGAACGGCCGCGGCGGCGCCGGTCGTTTCCACCTTGGTTTCGGCGGCGAGCTTGCCGCCGTTGAACCCCTTGGCCGACAGGGTGCCGGGCGCGTACTTCACCTTCCACGACAGCTTGGAATTGCGTTTCATCGGCTGTTTGCCGAGCGACTGGCCATTGAGGAAGAGCTCCACCTCCTCGCAATTGCTCAAGGCGTCCACGCGGATTTCCTGGCCCTCCTTGCCCGGCCAGTTCCAGTGCGGGAGCAGATGCAAAACGGTGTTCGTGGTCCACCAGGACTGGTAATAATAAAAATTGTCCTTCGGAAAACCGCATACGTCGAGGATGCCGAAATGTGAATTGATGCACGGCCACGCGTAAGGCGTCGGCTCGCCGCGATAATCAAAACCTGTCCAGACAAACCCGCCGCTCAACCACGGTCGGTCGGCAAAGTAACTCCACCATTTCTCGGTCGTGGAGGCCCAGCTCGGCGCGTTCACATCATAGGCGCTGACGTAGCCCCGCACTTTGTCGTTCTCGTAAATGCCACGGGTGCTGACGGTGCTGGCCTGTTCCGTGCCAACGTTCGGCTGGTTCGGGTGCTTGGCGTGGTAATCATCCATGCCACGCCCGACATGATAATTCCAGCCACGCACTTCGATGACGCCGTTGATGCCGTCGAAGGTGTCGCCGACTGGCGCGGCGTAAGTCACGGGGCGCGTCGGGTCGAGCTGCTTCACGAAATTCTGCATGGTGCGGGCGACGTTGCCGCCCTGCGGGGTGGATTGCACAGAAAACTCCTCATTCGCCACGCTCCAGATCCCGACGCAGGCGTGATCGCGGTCGCGGCGGATCTGGTCTTCCCATTTGCGCAGATTCTCCTGGTCGCTGCCGAGCAGGCGGCTCTCGTCCATGATGATCATGCCGAGCCGGTCACAGGCGTCGAGCAGTTCGGGCGTGGGCGGATTGTGCGAGGTGCGGATGGCATTGCAGCCGAATTCCTTCAATTTGGCGACGCGAAAACTTTGCAGCGCATCCGGCAGCGCGGCGCCGACGCCGGCCATGTCCTGGTGATTGCAGGTGCCGTAAAGTTCATAATGCTTGCCGTTCAACAAAAATCCATTCGTCGGATCAAAGCCCACGGTGCGGATGCCGAACTCGGTTTCCTTTCGGTCAACAATTTTGCCATCCACTTCAACGGTCGTGACCAGCGTGTAGAGCTTCGGTGATTCGGGCGACCAGAGTTCAGGTGAAGTCACGTATTTTTCGTCCTCCGAAACATATTCCTTTGGGAATGGATTGTCTTGGGTGAAAGTCATTTCGGAACTGCCGCTCGCCACAATGTTGCCGGCCGGGTCGAAAAACTCATTCGTGACCACCAGCCTGGCGGCCGGGCCGCCATTATTTATCAAACGGGTTTCAGCATAGAGTGTCGCACTTCCTTCCGGCACATTATTTTTGAATTTGCTGTAAACAAAAATCCCATCCGGCGCGATGGCGACTGGCGCGGTTTTGTCCAGCCAGACGTGGCGGTAAATGCCCGCGCCTTCGTAGAACCAGCCCTCGAACCTGGTGGCGTCCACTTTCACCGCGATGGAGTTCTTGCCGCCGAAATGCACGATGTCGGTGATGTCCTCGCGGAACGGGTAGTAACCGCCCTCGTGCCGTTGCACGAGCCAGCCATTGACCCAGACCGTCACGTCGCGGAACGCGCCGTCGAACGTCAGCCAGATGCGCTTGCCGTCGTCCGCCGCCGGCAGTTCGAACGTGCGGCGATACCAGCCGACGCTGTTTTTGGGATAGCCCGGGCCGACCGGTTTGAAGCCGTGGCTGGTGTCGGCATTTTTGTCGAACGGCAGTTCGATCGCCCAATCGTGCGGGAGGTCGAGGGTGCGCCAGGCGATGTCGCTGAATTTTTCCGACGCCGGGCCGCCGCTGGCGCCGGCCTTGTCGAGCCGGAGCGCGCCCGGCCAGTCGTCGCCGAGGTGGAATTTCCAGTTCGCGTCGAGCGAGAGATGTTCGCGCGGGCTGTTGGTGTCCGCGGCAAAAATGCTGGAAGCCAGCAGGGCACAGAACGTGGCGACAATAAACCGGTCGAAGACAGTGCGTTTCATAATGCCGGAAAGTTAAGAGTCACGGCCATAAAGGCAACGCCAAATTCTGTCGTTAAAGTTAAGGAGGTTCATTTTGACATTGGCACCCGCCAGCACCATTCCGTGGCGGTGGGCGTCTCGTCTGCCGTAGATGGCTGATGTCCCGTCCACCCTCCGCAGCATCCCTGCCACGGAGGACGGGCCGCCCGAAAAGAACGATGGCAGGGAACGAGCGATTCTGGATAGTTCCGGCTTGGTTTCTGCCGACGGGCGTTTTATCCGCCGGGCGGGACGACCCGGCTCTACGGCCGGCAGGATGCCCGCCGTTACCAAACCCGCATTCTGTGCCAAGGTTAACTGGAACAGCCATGCCATCAGGGCGTGGGTGACACGGTCGTCTGGTTGGGGATCCAGACGGTCATTTCGCCCGGCCCGCGATTGGCCCAGGCGAAATACGGGATGGCCTTGAAATCCTGCAGGCGGGTCAAGGTCTGGTCGGAATTGTTGGTGGCCAGGTTGAAGCCCTTGCCTTCGATGACCTGTACCCCGTTGAGCAGGGCCGGGTCGAACCGGGTGGTGAGCGGCTGTTCATCCGGCAAAAGCAAATCGCGCACCTTGCCGCCGGTGGTGTCGGGCCACTCGAGACAAAAAACAATCGGCCCACGCTCCAACGCGATCCGGCCGCGGTCGGCCGCCACATTTTCACCGGCCGCCACTTTCCGGATACGCATGGGCAGATTGAGTTCAATCACGTCGCCGGATTTCCACCATCGATCCAGGCTGAGGTAACCCTGGTCGAGCTTGACCGGCAGGTTCCGGCCATTGACCGCGAGGGTGACCGGTTCGTTCACCGCGTCGCAATATTTGTAGAGCCCGCCGGGTACCGCCTCGTTGCGCGCCCAGCCGGGGATGCGGAGGTTGAGGGTGAACTTCACAGGTTTCTGCCAGTCCAGTTGGACGGTCATTTTGACCGCGCCGTCCCACGGATACCGGGTTGCCTGCGTGATTTTGACCTTGCGTCCGTTCTCCAGTTTTAAGTTGGCGGTGCTGCCGGCGTAGAGGTTGGCGTAAATGGTGTCATTCGATTGGGCATAGAGATAGCCGGGGAGGGACGGCAGGAAGCGGGTGATGTTTCCCGGACAGCAGGCGCAGCCGAACCACGGGCTGCGCTGGTGCGAGCCGTCGGATTCAAGCGGGTTGGGATAAAAGAATTTCGTGCCGTCGAGCGAGACGCCGGAGAGGAGCCCGTTGTAAAGCGTGCGTTCCAGCACGTCCATATATCTGGCATTGCCGTGCAGCAGGAACAGGCGTTCGTTCCAGTAAACATTGGCCACCGCCGCGCAGGTTTCATTGTAGGCGGTAAGGTTTGGCAATTCATAGTTGCGGCCGAAGGCCTCGCCTTGCGGCCGCGAACCAATGCCGCCCGTCAGGTAAAGTTTTTTGTCCACGCAATTTTCCCAGATGGCATCGATTGCCCGGACGTACTCCGGGTCGCCGGTCAGGGCCGCGACGTCAGCCATGCCGCTGTAAAGATAGCCGGCGCGCACGGCGTGGCCGATGGCCTCGGTCTGGTCCACCGGCGGGATGCGCGATTGATGATAGTCGTCGCCGCCCCGGTGGCTGCCGCGCACGTCGATGAAATATCTGGCGAGATCAAGGTAGCGCGGGTCGTGGGTGATGCGATAAAGCCGGACGAGGCCCATTTCGACGATTTCATGTCCGGGCCAGAGATGCAACTGGTTGGTTCCGGGGCCGAAGGTCTGGCACAGGAGGTTGGCCTCCCTGATCGCGACGTTGAGCAGGTTGGTTTTGCCGGTGGCCTGATAGTGGGCGGCGGCGGCTTCAAAGAGATGTCCGGCGTTGTAAAGCTCGTGGCTCAGTTCTTCCTCGTTGATCCACCGGTTGGTGCCCGACCATGGATGCGGATGTCCGGGATCAATGGTCCGGGTGGTGTAAAGGTAACCATCCGATTCCTGGGCGGCGGCAAACAGGGCGATCAGCGAGTCGAGGTAGGCCGCCAATTCCGGGTCGGGTCGGACCGCCAGGGAATAGGAGGCGCCTTCGAGAACCTTGTAAGGATCGGTGTCGTCGAACGGAAATCCCGGCGGTTTGCGGTTGGTGAGATTCTCGCCCCGCAACACAGCCGCCGCGCGTTCAAAATTGTCCATGCGCCCGGACGCCTTGCACTGTCCAAATGCATACGGAATCGTGACGACCCGGTTGGTTTCGAGGCGTGGGGCCCAGAAAAGATCGTCGAGCTGGACCGCGGTGAAGGGCACGCCGTGGATGGGGTAATCGCGCGACCCCGGCCAGGCCGCCAACAAATTCAAGCTGAAAACAAAGAAAAACGTGCCGGTCCAAAAACACCGGCGGAGAAATGTGGTTTCCATGGACACACTTTTATTTGACGGAATGGGCGGTGGCAACCGGAATCGAGGAGCGTTGGCACCAAAAAAAGGTGCCCAAAGCCCAACAAAGAATCGGCGGTCTGCATTGACATGACCGGCCCCGGCTGAATAACCTCTTTGCCCTTCCACGGGACTTTGTGATACCGTGTGTAGCGAGAACATTTGTGGCTGAACAAGACGATTATCTGGTGGATTTGCTGGTGGACCTCGGCTTTGTAAACGCCGAGCAGGTCGCCCAGGCGCGGGCGGAAGCCCAGGCTTCGGGCGTGGGGGTGGTGGATTTGTTGCTGGCCAACAAAATCATCCGACCGGCGGACGTGACCCAGGCCAAGGCCGCGCAATTCGGCGCGGAGGTGGTCCAGTTGGGCGGGCTGCAAATTCCCGACGACGTCATCGCCATCATTCCCCGCCACATCGCCAAGAAATACCGCGTCGTTCCGGTCTTCAAGACCGAGGGCAAGGTCGCCGTCGCCATCGCCGACCCGTCCGATCTCAACACGATTGACACGCTGACGCATTTGCTCAACGCGGAAATCGAACTGCGGGTGGCCGCGGAGCAGGACATCGAGGCCGCGCTCAACAAATATTACGGTGGGGCGGAAAAAAAGAGCATTGCCGAGGATGCCCGTTTCAAGGACGTCATCCAGGAACTCACGGAGGAGCACGTCGAGGCCACGCTGCCCGGCGAGGATGACGGCGGGGCGGTGGATGCCGACGCGCCGCTGATCCGCCTGGTGAACCAGATCATTGTGGACGCCTTCAAGATCCGGGCGTCGGACATTCACCTGGAGCCGCTGGCGAAACGGTTTCGTTTGCGCTATCGCATTGACGGCGTCATGCAGGAGATGAAGGCGCCGCCCAAACGGCTGCAGGCATCCATCATCACCCGGCTGAAAATCCAGTCGAACATGTCCATCTCCGAGCATCGCATCCCGCAGGACGGGCGCATCCAGTCGAAGGTGGGCAACAAGCTGATTGATTTGCGCGTGTCGTGCCTGCCGACGAATCACGGCGAGAGCATCGTGATGCGTATTCTCGACAAGGAAGGTTTGAAGCTGGGGCTGCCGGAACTCGGGTTTTTTACGGACGACCAGCAGACATTCGAGCGGATCATCGGTTTGCCGGACGGGATCCTGCTGGTGACCGGGCCCACCGGTTCCGGCAAGACCACGACGCTTTATTCCTGCCTGCACTTCATCAACCGTCCCGACCGGAAGATCATTACGGTCGAGGATCCGGTGGAATACGTCCTGGCCGGCATCAACCAGGTGCAGGTGAGCGAGAGTGTGGGGCTGACCTTTGCCATGGCCTTGCGCTCGATTCTCCGCCAGGCGCCGAACGTGGTGATGATCGGGGAAATCCGCGACCTGGAAACCGCGACCATTGCCATCAACGCGTCGCTCACCGGCCATCTGGTGTTTTCGACGCTGCACACCAATGACGCGCCGAGCGCGGTCACCCGGCTCATGGACATTGGCGTGAAACCCTTCCTGGTGGCCTCCTCCACGCGCTGCCTCATGGCGCAGCGGCTGGTGCGCAAAATCTGCAAGAAATGCGCGCAGCCCTACGAGCTTACGGAGGCGGAAATGCACGGCCTGAGCCTGACGCCGGACCAGTTGCAGGGCGCAACGTTGCGGAAGGGCCGCGGATGCAACGATTGTGGAAACACGGGCCATCGTGGCCGCTTCGGCATCTTTGAAATCTTCGTCATTGACGACGATTCGCGGAAATTGATTTACGACAAGGCGACCTCCTCGGTTTTGCGCGCGCGCGCCCGGGAAATGGGCATGCGCACCCTGCGCGAAGACGGCATTCGCAAGGTGCTGGCCGGCCTCACCACGGCGGAGGAAGTCATCCGCTCCACGGTGGGCGATGAATCGTAACCCGAAGCAATTTTTATGTCATATTCGATGTCTGATTTGTTGCAGCTGGTGGTGGCCGAAGGGTCGTCCGACCTGCATATTCGCGTGGGGGCGCCGCCGGTGATCCGCGTGCATGGCATTTTACACCGGGTGGAAGGCCCGCAACTCAAGCCGGAGGACACCGAGGAATTGATGCGCAGCATCACCTCCGAGGAGCACATCCAGAGCACGCGTGAGCGCGGGGGCGCGGACTTCGGTTTTGCGTTCGGCGATGCCGCGCGGTTCCGCGTGAGCGTGTTCAAGGAGAAGGGCAACTTTGGTCTCGTGCTGCGGCAGATCCCGAACAAGATGCTGACGATGGAGCAGATTGGCCTGCCGCCGAGCGCCAAGGAGCTGCTGTACAAACCGCGCGGCCTGTGCCTCGTCACCGGTCCGACGGGTTCGGGCAAGACCACGACGCTGGCCTCAATGATCAACATCATCAACGAGGAACGCGAAGAGGCGCACATCATCACCATCGAGGATCCGATCGAGTATTACCACAAACACAAAAAGGCGCTGATCACGCAGCGCGAAATCGGCGTGGACGTGCCGAATTTCGCGGAAGGCCTGCGCCGCGCGTTGCGCCAGGATCCGGACGTGGTGCTGGTGGGTGAAATGCGCGACCTGGAAACCATTGACGCCGCGATCACGGCGGCGGAAACGGGGCATCTGGTCTTTGGCACGCTGCACACGACCGGCGCGGCCAAGACGATCGACCGCATCGTCAACGCCTTTCCGACCAACCAGCAGGAGCAGATCCGCATCCAGCTTTCGACGGTGTTGCAGGCGGTGATTTCCCAGTTGCTCATTCCACGCGTGGATAAACCGGGCCGCGTGGCGGTGTTCGAGATCATGGTCAACACCCCGTCCATTGCCGCGTTGATCCGCGACAACAAGACGTTCCGCCTGAATTCAGACATCCAGACGGGCGCGAAATTCGGGATGGTGACGCTGGACAGTTTTCTGATCGATAAATACCAGCAGGGCATGATTTCGCGGGACGAAGTGGTCACCAAGGCCCAGGACCCGACGACGGTGCAGCAGAAATTGCAGGAACTGGAACTGGCCCAGGCCGGCCAAAAACCATAAATATTTTGTAACATGGCGGAAGACATTTCAAATCCGTTGCTGTCCCTCATCCGGGACCAGGGGATGATCGACGACCTGCAATACGAGGAGGTCGCGGCGGAATTCAAACGCAGCGGCGCGCCGGTGGTCCAGTTGCTGCAGGATTTCGGGATCATGAAGCTCGAGGACATCCTGCACGTGATGGCCACCAACCTGGGCACGGAAGTCGTTTCGCTGAAGGACATCAACTTTTCCCCCGAACTTTTGAAAGCCATTCCGGCCAACGTCGCCCGGATGTATCATTGCATGCCGGTGGCCATGAAGAATGGCACGTTGCAGGTCGCGCTGGCCGAGCCCCTCGATCCGGCTCACGCGGATGAAGTTGGTTTCGCCAGCAAACGCGACGTGCAGGTGGTGGTGGCCGATCCGGTCGAAATTGAAAAGGCGGTGGAACGGCATTACGGCCAGGAGGAAGCCGAGGATTTTTCGAAAATTCTCAAGGAACTTGGGTCCGACGCCGACATTGCGCGCGAAGTCAGCGAAGCGACGGACAATGCCAAACTGGAGGAGAACCTGGCCAACCAGGTGCCCATCGTGAAATTTGTGAACCTGGTGATGTATCAGGCCATCCAGGACCGCGCGAGTGACATCCATTTTGAACCGTTTGAAACCGAGTTTCGCATCCGCTACCGCGTGGACGGCGCGCTTTACGAAATGTCGCCGCCGCCCAAGCACCTGGCGTTGCCGGTGATTTCGCGCCTGAAGGTCATGGCGAACCTGAACATTTCCGAGAAGCGCCTGCCGCAGGACGGGCGCATCAATTATAACGTCGCCGGCCGCCAGGTGGACCTCCGCGTGTCCACCCTGCCGACGCAATTCGGCGAGTCGGTGGTGCTGCGCGTGCTCGACCGCCAATCGGTCAACCTGGACGTCAGCACGCTGGGGTTTCCCAAGTACCTGAATGATTACGTGCTGGAGGCGATCCAGCGGCCCAATGGCATTCTGATCGTGACCGGGCCGACGGGCTCGGGCAAGACGACGACGCTTTATTCCTGTTTGCGGCAGGTCAATACGATTGACGCCAAGCTGCTCACCGCCGAGGATCCGGTCGAATACGACATCGAAGGCATCATGCAGGTGGCCATCAACGACGCGGTGGGCATGACGTTCGGCAAGGCTTTGCGGTCGTTTTTGCGCCAGGATCCGGACATCATCATGGTGGGGGAAATGCGCGATCTGGAAACCGCGCAAATTTCCATCCAGGCGTCGCTGACCGGGCACCTGGTTTTGAGCACGCTGCACACCAACGACGCGACGGGCGCGGTGACGCGTTTGATCGACATGGGCGTGGAACCGTTTTTGATTTCATCCACGCTGATGGCGGTGCTCGCCCAGCGGCTGGTGCGGACCATTTGCAAGAATTGCCGGACGCCGTTCGAGCCGACGG
>CAZKTW010000082.1:0-13073 GCA_964555775.1 uncultured Bifidobacteriaceae bacterium
GGGGGCGTCCGGTTGAAAAGCCGATTTGATAACTATTGGCCTGACGCTGGTTCAGGTCATTCCAATTTCCCGAAGCCAGGTTGGCAAAGTGATAAGTGTGGCCGGCCGCCTGAAGGTTGGCCACCCCAAGGCACAACAGGCTCGCTGCCGCCACTCCAGCTGATAGGTGCTGTTTTATTTTCATTTGCTTTGTGTGTTCGTTTTTCCGTTTAGTCTTCGCGCGCGTTTCCACATGATCATTTTAGTGAGTGGCCGGACGGAGTGTCCGGCCACTCAATGAATGGGAATTGAGAATTGCTTTTATCAAGTCTCGCATCCACGACAACTCTTAATTCGAAGTCGTGATTTGCAGTTGGTTCCCGGAGTGAAAGGCGGTGCTGCCCCAGATGTAATTCTGGCCGTCATTGCTGTCATCAAACCGGTCGCGCGTCCAGAGGACGTAATTGCCGCCCGCATTCACAGCGGTTTGAAATCGCGAGTTGGTGTAATGGAACGCATCGAAGCGCTGGCCCGCATGGAGGCCGTCTGACACCCACGCATACCCCAAATCGCCATTTTGGTTTTCAGTGCAGCAATAGTGGTAGAGGTTCGCGATATTGTTGCCGGTCGTGATCTGGGACACGGTGAAATTGTGACCACCGGGAGCCTGCGGAGAGGTGCCCACTTTGAACCAATGCTGCGGCGGTGAACCCGCGTGTCCCGGCCAAAATGTGGAGATATGATAATCTGTGCTGCCGACAATGAGCAGGTTGGCACCGGTCACGTTTCTGCCTTTTGCGGGGTCTAAATTGTATTCGAAGTAAGCGGCTGAAATGTGAGGGTGTTGGGCGTTAAAACCAATCAGATAACTGTTGGCTGTCCGAGCATTCTGGTCATTCCAATTTCCAGAAGCTATATTGTTAAGGTTGAAAGTGGCGGCCTGGACGCTGACTGCGCCAAGGCAGAGCACGGCCATCACGGCTGATAGTTTTTGTATCGTTTTCATTTATTTGTTGTTTTCTTGTTGTGTTGTTTGGCTGCGGTTTTCAGGCGAACAATTCGTCTTGCCCGGCATGGGCGTCATAAATACCGAACGGGTGGGTATAAGGTGAAAACATAGCGATCATAAATTAATATTTAAACAACACCATCGGGAGTTCTACCGATGCCAAACCCACCGGCGATCCATTGCCTGGTTGCGCATCACCCGGCATAATGACGTCAATCGCACACAATAATTCCGAACCCAAACCTTGTCGTGCTTGAACAAAACGCAAAATGAAATTGTTTTTTTTTACTTCACTGGTCATTGCCCTGTTGGTTTTGCCGCCGGCGAATGCCGCCTCCGGCGCGTCCGCCACTAATTCCGATGCCGCTTCGATCTCCGGTGATTCCATCGTGGCGCGAGGCAAGGGTTTTGAAATCAAACGGCGCGCCATGGATCAGGTGCTCGCCACGGCCAGGGTCAATGATCCAAAACATCCCCTGCCGCCGGACGCCGAAATGCGCATCCTGGCCCAGTTGATTGAGATTCAACTCGTGTTGCAAAAAGCGACCGACGCTGAAAAAGAAGAAGGGCGCCGGAAGAACGACGTGAACTTCACGAACATTGTGAAAACCATGGGCGAGTCGGAATTTAATCGCCAGTTGAAGGAAACGCTCATGACACCGGACGATCTGCGCCTCATGCTTTTCCAGGAGGAGGCGGCCCAGACGACGCTGACACGGCAACTGGGAATCAAGGTGACGGACGCCGATGCCAGAAAATATTTCGACGACAATCCCGGGGCTTTTGACGAGCCGGAAGAGGCGCGCATCCGCGAACTGGTGCTTTTGACGACGTCCGACTTCACCACCTCGGCCGCGCCGCCGTTGCCCGCCGCCACGATTCAGGCCAAGCGCAAGCAGATTGAGGGCCTGCTCAAACGCGTTCGTGCCGGCGAAGATTTTACCGCCCTCGCCAAAAAATACAACGAAGACCCCGTCGCGAAAGGCGCCGGCGAGCTCACATTCAGCCGGGAGCAGATGGAATTTGGCGACCTGGCGTTTTCCATGAAGCCCGGTCAAATCAGCGACGTGCTCACCAACGCAGAAGGCTACCGCTTTTTCCAACTGCTCGAAATCATTCCGGCCAAAAAGGGCGAGTTCGCCGCCCTCAGCGATAAACTCAAAAAAATGCTGACGGTGGATCAAAAACAAACGCTGGCGCCGGCTTACATCAAGCAATTATGGAAAGCAGCGGACGTGGAAATCCTGGATGCCAGATTAAAAACTGAAATGGCAGCCAACGAAGCCCAAGCCGCAGAAGCAGCCAAAGCCCGTGCCGAATTCGAGGCCGGAATGGCCAAAGAAACAAACGCGCCACCGCAGCCACAATAGCCCTCGCGCTTTACGTTAGTAGTCCGCAATGTTTGGCGACCGCCTGCGCTCGCGAATGGACATGAAGTTTTTTGTAAATGTGTTCGGTATGCGTGGAGATGGTGCGGTAACTGATCTGTAACGTATCCGCAATTTCTTTGTAAAGGCAGCCTTTCGCGAGCAGTTCCAAAACTTCCTGTTCGCGGGCGGTCAAACTTTCCGCTTCACCGGCGGGCGTTTGCGCCTGACGAAAATCTCCGACAGTTTTTCTGGCGATCTGGCTGGTCATAGGTGTTTCCCGGAAGCAGCCCTTGAGGTGTTTTCCATTATCGTCAGTTGCTCCCCATTGTCGAGACAATTTTTCAGGTGTTTGATCCTCCGAGCATGAGGTTCGGATTCCTTTTCTGCTGATGGACGGATGGTTTATCATAACGGGTTGGAGCTGGGAGATGCATGGCCATGAATACTTCAGATAGTTTCAGGCGCAACCGGACGCCGATCTGCTGTCTTAATTTTCATTGTTTTCACCCTCTTCCGCGTTTGTCACCCGGCGACAATTCCAGCCGATCAATAACCTTTCTGTCGCTTGAAAAAAGTCGCGTCGGCGTAATAAGGCCGGGTGAGGTCTTCCAGCTTCGCCATTTCCTCCGCTGCGAAAGGTTTGAAGTTTTTGGCGATGCGAACGTTTTCTTCCAGTTCGGGAATCGTCTTGATGCCGATGATGACAGTGCTGACGGGCAGTGTAAGGACGTAGCCCATCGCCTGGTCCATGGTGGCGAGGCCGTCGGGTTTGAAGATTTTTCCGAGCGCGGGAACTTTCATGCCGATGATGCCCATCTTTTTGTCCACCGCCGTTGGCAGCAAATTTTCGGAGAACGGGAACTCATGGTGGACGCGGGGCAGGTTTTTTTCCGCCGCGTTGAGCGCCATGAGAATCGTATCAAACGGAAATTTTTCGATCGCTTGTTTTAGGATGAACGGATCGCGATGGCCGGTGATGCCGATGAAGCGGATGATTTTCTCGTCACGAGCCTTCTGGAACGCCTTGAGCGCGCCGTTGTCCGCGAAAATCCTGTCCACATCCTGTTGCGTGCGGACGTTGTGCATCTGCCAGCAGTCCAGGTGGTCCGTCTTGAGCCGCTGGAGCGATTCGTCCAGTTCGCGCATCGCGCCGTCGTAAGTGCGGTCGCCGGACTTGGTGGCGAGATAAATATCCTTGCGCCGGCCCTGGAGCGCCTCGCCGTAGTACTCCTCGCTGCTGCCGTGGCCGTAGTAATGGGCGGTGTCGCAGTAATTGACGCCGAGGTCAAGGGCACGGTTGATGATCGCCACGGCCTCGTCGGTGCGCCCGGGAATTTCCAACAACCCCTGGCCGCCCAAGCTGAAGAGGCATACCTTGCGGCCCGTCCGACCGAGCGGGCGCATCGGCATATGGACTGGAGGAGAAACGACGCGGGTGGCTTTGGCCAATGATTTGACCGGCGCCATCAAGGTGGCCACGCTGATGCCGGCAGCCCCGACCGCAACCCGGCGGATGAATTTTCGGCGGTTGATTCTGGTCTTCATAATGCCCGAGGCGGTTATTGAAATATCAGTTGAGAAGTCCATTCTCGCACCATCAGGCGGCGTTGGCAATCATTTTGAAGACGATTTTTCCTTTCGTGAGAATCAGGCGGTGGCGCGGCAGCCTCCCGGGTTCGCCCGCCTGGCGGCGCGAGGAGGCCGTCCAACAACAAATCGACAGGATTCGCGCATTGAATCAAAAGCCCGGCATCGGGGCTTTTTATTTTGGTCCCTGGAAGCGCCCGGCGCTCAAAACCGGTGAGTTCAGCGGCGCCCGCTGGCTGGGGGGCTGATCCGGGATAAGGCCTTTGACGGACGCCAGACATTCTTCCGCCCGCCTCCAATGCGGGCAAGTCCTTCCAGCACCTCATTCAAACCGCGCTGGATATGGCGGCGCATCGCCTCCGCGGCGCGCTCCGGCGTCCCGGTGGCCAACGCGTTGGTGAGGCGGGCGTGGAAATCTGAACCGAGCGCGCGCCGTTCAACCGCCGTGTCGAACAGCCAGTTGAAGATCAACACCTGTTCCTTTTCGATCGCATCGCGCAAGGCCGGACACCGCGCGCATTCGGCGATGCGGAGATGGAGCTTCATGTGATAGGTGTTGACGGAAAACAAAAACTCGCGGTCGTAGGAATTTGTCTCACAGGCGGCATAGAGCTGGTCAACGCGTCGTCCGATCTGCCGCAAATCCTTTTTCTCCTCAGCCGTCGCGCGCTCCGCAAACAACCGTGCCGCCTGGGCTTCCAGCGCCTCGCGCACGAGGCTGCGGTCTTCCACATCCTGCCGGGTGGGAATGCGCACGCGGGTGCCGGCGCGCGGGCGGCTTTCGACCAGTCCGTCGCGTTCAAGATGCTGCAAGGCCTCCGTGACCGGCGGCACGCTGATGTTCAATTCCTGCGCCAGCTTGCGGCGCGAAAGGGCCACGCCGACCGGCAGGTCGCCGCGCAAAACGCGGTCGCGAATCTCAATGTAGGCACGCGTCCCCAGCGAGACTTTTGGAGACCGGTCGATGCCGTTTCGTTTCATGCCTTTGCAATATGGGGACAAAATGGTCAATGCCTGCGGAGATTTCCAGTTAATATGTCGCGTAATTTTTTCATTGCGCCGTATTTGTCGCTGATATATCAGTGACGAAGCTTTGAACCTCCGGAAAATGCTTTTTGCCGCCGCGCCGCTGGCGGTGGCGCGCATGGCCGCCGCGGGCCCGGTTTACGCGCCCGCCGTTCTGCCCGGGCCCGGGCTGGCGTCGTCCATCCAGTTGCTGGATGAGCCCGGCCGGCCAGAAATCCCAGGCGGGCAAGAGCGCTGATATTTCCCAATGCAATCGAGCGCGAGATTTCCCGCCGCCCTCCGTCCCCATCCCGGGTTGCGCTGGCGCATCGCCCTGTTGGTGAGCATGGCCATCGTCTTGAGTTACCTGGACCGGCAGACGTTGCCGTGGACCTTGAGCCACATCAAGGCGCAGTATCCCTTTTCTGACCAGGTAAAGGCGACGTTCGACTCGGCGTTTTTGATCGCCTACGGGCTGATGTATCTCGGGGGCGGCTGGCTGTTGGACCGGCTCGGCACCCAGCGGGGGTTTTTGCTGATCATGATTTTCTGGTCGCTGGCTGTTGCCAGCCAGGGATTGGCGGCCAATTACGGGCTGCCGCCGGTCTGCGGCCTGGCCTTTGCGCTGGTCATGCTGATGGCGAGCCAATTCTTGCTCGGCATGGGTGAAGGCGGCGGTTTCCCGGCGGCGACGCGGGTCGTGGCGGAATGGTTTCCTGTCAACGAGCGTTCCACGGCGATGGGCATCATCAATGCCGGCACGGCGGTGGGCGCCATGATCGCGCCGTGGGTCATTTTTCTGGTGATGAATTACATCGGCTGGTTCGGCATCGCGCCGTGGCGCTGGGTGTTTTTGGTTTCCGGCGGCTTCGGTTTGCTGTGGACAATCTGGTGGGCGGTGGATTACCGTCCGCTGGACCGGCACCCGCGGCTGTCCGAAGCGGAGCGCGCAAAGATCATCGCCGGCCAGGAAACGCCGGCCGCCGAGTCGGCGCGGCTGGTTTCGCTCGGCGAACTGCTTTCGCACCGCGAAGTCTGGGCGGTGGTCGGCGCGAAATTTTTAAGCGACGGCGCGTGGTATTTCTACATATTCTGGCTCCCGAAATTTTTGATGGAGACGTTTCAAATCAAATTCAATGCCGCGACGAGCGTCGGTTGGATTCCCTACGCCGCGGCGGGAGCCGGCTGTCTGGTCGGCGGCGGATTTTCAAGCTGGCTGTTGTCGCGCGGATTTTCCGTGAACGTCTCGCGCAAACTCGCGCTCGGCGCCAGCGCGGCGCTGATGCCGTGGGTGATGTTCGCGCCGCGATTTCATTCCCTCGGCTGGGTGATTTTCATTTTTAGCCTCGCGTTCTTCGGCCAGCAATCGTGGTCCACGCTGGTGATGATTCTGCCGACGGACATGATTTCAAGACGCGCCGTCGGCACGCTCGCGGGTCTGGTCGGTTTCGGGGGCGCGATGGGCGGCGTGCTGCTCGGCCAGATTGTCGGCTGGATGCGCGATCACGGCTACAGCTACACGCCCGCGCTCGTCATCTCCGGTTCAATGCACGTCGCCGCGTTTATTTTGATTTGCCTCGTGATTCCAAAAATTCAACCACTAAAAATTTCAACCACGGATGGACACGGATGAACACGGCTGAAAAAATAAACGCAGAGACGCAGAGGCCGCAAAGAGCCGCAGAGATTTTTAACTCTGCGTTCCTCCGCGTACACCGCGCCTCCGCGTTTGTCCCATCCGCGGTTAAAATATCCAGCTCGACCAACTTAAAATGAAAATCAAAGAAATCCGCACGCGCGCCATCGAATGGCGCGGCAAGACCGTTCCGCTGCCACCTCATTTTTGCACAAACCCGATGGATGCCGTTTCGCCCATGCTGACCAAGGCAACGATGGGCACGTTCACGTTTCACAGCTGGCTCATCTGCGAAATCTTCACCGACAGCGGCCTCGTGGGCATCGGCAACGCCGCGTTGTCGCCGCGGATCACCAAGCAGGTCATCGACCTGTATCTGAAGCCGCTGCTCATCGGGCAGGATCCGTGGGACATCGAATTTCTGTGGCAACACATGTATCGCAAGACGATGGCGTTTGGCCGCAAAGGCATCGGCATGGTCGCCATCAGCGCCGTGGACATCGCGCTCTGGGACATTCTCGGCAAATCGGCGAAGCAGCCGGTTTATCGTCTGCTGGGCGGGCGCACGAAACCGAAAATTCCCGTCTATGCCAGCCGGCTTTACAGCACGCCGCTCGACGAACTCGCGCGCGAGTCGAAAAAATACAAGGACGAAGGTTACAAAGCGATGAAGCTGCGTTTCGGCTGGGGACCGACCGATGGCGCGGATGGAATGCAGAAAAACCTCGCGCTGGTGCGCACCGTGCGCGAAACCGTGGGCGAAGGCGTGGACATCATGGCCGATGCCTACATGGGCTGGAATCTGGACTATGCCAAGCGCATGATTCCGCTGCTTGAAAAATTCAATCTGCGCTGGCTCGAGGAAGCGGTCATTCCCGATGACATCCGTGGCTACGCGGAATTGAAGAAATGCGGCCGCATCCCGATTGCCGGCGGCGAGCACGAGCACACGCTTTACGGCTTCCGGGAACTCATCGAGTCACACGGAGTGGATTACATCCAGTTCGACACCAACCGTGTTGGGGGCATCTCGCAGGCGCGCAAAATTGCGGCGCTGGCCGAGGCGCACTCAATCCCGGTCGTTCCGCATGCCGGACAGATGCACAACTACCACGTGGTCATGGCCAGTTTGAATTCGCCCATGGCGGAGTTTTTCCCGCCGGTGGATGTTGAGGTTGGCAATGAGTTGTTCTGGTATTGCTTCAACGGCGAGCCGACGCCGAAGGACGGCCACATTGATCTGGACGAAAACACGCCCGGCCTTGGCCTGACCGTGAACGAAGAAAAACTGAAAAACTTTGAAGTCATCGAATGACGCGCCTGGTTCAAATTCAAAATAATTCGACGCGTGCCGTCGCACTCGTTGACGAACCGCGATTGCGTTTGCTCGACGGCGTGAAATCCATTTTTCAACTCGCGCAGCAGGCCGTTGATTCAAAAATTTCTCTTGTCGCGCTGGTTCAAAACCAGGCAACGGACCATGTTTTGGATTACGACTCCATTTACCGCGGCCAATCCGATTGGAAATTGCTTTCACCGATTGATCATCCGGCCGAACCGTCGCGCTGCCTCGTTTCCGGCACCGGGCTCACGCATCTCGGCAGCGCGAAAAATCGCCAGGCCATGCACGGCGCGAGCAAAGCCGGGATGAACGACAGCATGAAGATGTTCAGGCGGGGCGTCGAAGGCGGCAAACCCGCGCCCGGAAAAATCGGCGTCGCACCCGAATGGTTCTACAAAGGCTGCGGCACGATTTTGCGCGCGCACAACGAGCCGCTCGAAGTTCCTGCGTTTGCGGAAGACGGCGGCGAAGAAGCGGAAATCGCCGGGATATATTTGGTGGATGCCGGCGGAAATCCGCGCCGCATCGGCATGGCCGTTGGCAACGAAGTTTCCGACCACAAATTTGAAAAGCGAAATTACCTCAACCTGGCCGGCTCAAAAATCCGCGCCTGCGCGCTCGGCCCGGAACTTGGGATTGATCCGCAATTCGATTGCGTTTCTGGCAGCGTAAGAATTCGACGCGCCAAAAAAATATTGTGGTCGAAGGACATTCTCACCGGAGAAAACGAAATGTGCCACAGCCTCGCGAACATCGAGCATCACCATTTCAAGTTTGAAACGCACCGGCGTCCCGGCGATCTTCACGTGCATTATTTTGGCGCTTGCAGCCTGAGCTTTGGCGCGGGGATTGAACTGGCCGACGGTGACATCATGGAAATCGCGTTCGCCGGCTTCGGTCGGCCGCTGTGCAACCGGTTGCGCCATACGCGCCACGCAGACAAATTGATCAAAGTGAAAGCCATTTCCTGATTTTCCATGAACAAGCCACACATCGCATTCCTGGGCCTCGGCACCATGGGCGGCGGCATGGCCCGACGCATACTAAACCACGGATTCCCGCTGACGGTCTTCAACCGCAGTCTGGAAAAAACGAAATCCTTCGCCGCAGGTGGCGCCACGGTCGCAAGCTCGCCGCGCGAGGCGGCAACAAATGCGGACACCATCATCAGCATGGTCGCGGATGACAGCGCCTCGCGCGGGTTATGGTTCGGCGACAGCGGCGCACTGGCCGGCACAAAACCCGGAGCTGTTTGCATCGAATGCAGCACGGTCTCGGTTGGCTGGGTTCGCGACCTGGCTCAGGCTGCCCAAAAGCATCAATGCGGGTTTCTGGACGCGCCGGTGACGGGCAGCAAGAACCAGGCGGCCACCGGCGAATTGAATTTCATTGTCGGCGGTGAGCCAGCGGCGTTGGAAACAGTCCGTCCCGTCCTGGCGACGATGAGCAAAAGCATTTTGCATCTCGGTCCGGCCGGCAGCGGCGCGTTGCTCAAGCTCATCAACAATTTCGTCTGTGGCGTGCAGGTGGCCGCGCTGGCCGAGGCGATGGCGATGGTTGAGCGCGGCGGACTGGATCGCACGAAGGCGCTGGAAATCATCGCCAACGGCGCGCCGGGCAGCCCGCTGGTGAAGGCGGTTTCCGCGCGCATGACCGCGCCCGACTTCACTCCGAATTTTCTTTTGCGCCTGATGGCAAAGGATCTTGGCTACGCGATTGCGGAAGGGAAAAAGGTTTCCGTTGAACTTGCCACCGCCGCCGCCGCGCTCGATTCGTTTCAAAAATCCATTGCCGCCGGCGACGGTGAAAGAGACATCGCCGCCGTGGTCGAAAAATTTCGCAAGAGTTAATTATGCCAACCCAACCCATTTTAACCGCCGGTGAGTGGCACGCGGCCAACGCGAGCGGACAATTTCACGGCGAAAATCCCGCGACTGGCGAACAGCTGCCGGGCGAATTTCCCATCAGCGCCTGGGCGGACTGCGACAACGCCTTGAACGCCGCCACTGAAGCTGCAACCGTTTTGCGGACAATTGCGCCGGAACAAATCGCAAAATTCCTGACGCGCTTCGCCGAGCGCATCGAGGCACGCCAGGCCGAACTCGTCGAAATCGCGCATCTCGAAACCGCGTTGCCGAAATCGCCGCGTCTTGCCGACGTGGAACTGCCGCGCACCACCGGACAGTTGCGTCAGGCCGCCGCCGCCGCGCTCGAAGGTTCGTGGGCGATGCCGACGATTGACACGAAGCTGAACATCCGCTCGGTGCTCGCGCCGTTGGGCCCGGTCTGGGTTTTTGGCCCGAACAATTTTCCGTTTGCGTTCAACAGCGTCGCCGGCGGTGATTTTGCCGCCGCAATTGCCTCCGGCAATCCCGTCATCGCCAAGGCCAACACGTCGCATCCCGGCACGTCGCAACGGCTCGCGGAGGAGGCGTTCGCCGCCGTGGCGGAAACCGGCTTGCCGCCGGCGACCGTGCAGTTGATTTACCGCACCAGCCACGCCGATGGCGAACGGCTTGCCGCCGACCCGCGCACCGGCGCGCTCGCCTATACCGGCAGCCGCAGCGCCGGACTGAAACTCAAAGCGTCGGCGGATGAGGCCGGCAAGCCGATTTATCTTGAACTGTCCAGCGTGAACCCGGTGTTGATCCTTCCGGGCGCGCTGGCCGAACGCGGCTCGAAACTGGCCGAGGAATTCACCGGCAGCTGCCTCATGGGCGCGGGACAGTTTTGCACCAGTCCGAGCCTGATCCTGCTGTTTGCGGGCGGCCCCGCCGAACAATTCATTGCCGCGGTGAAGCAAAAACTGGAAGCCACGTTGCCCGCGCCCCTGCTTTCGGCCGGTGTGCAGCGCTCGCTTGACGGGAGCGTGAAAATATTGCGCGCGGCGGGCGCGGAACTTGTCTGCGGCGGTTCGTCGCTTCCCGCGCCGGGCTATCGTTTTGCGAACACGCTGTTGCGCGTGGAGGGAGAAACTTTCCTGGCGTCGCCGGCGCAACTGCAGACCGAAGCATTCGGGAATGCCTCGCTCGTCGTCGTCGTGCGGGATGCCACGCAGGCAGCGACGGTGATCCATTCTGTCGAGGGTAATCTGACGGGCTGCATTTATTCCGATACGCGCGGTTCCGACGACGCGCTTTACGACCAGCTCGCTCCGCGGTTACGCGGTCGAGTTGGACGTTTGCTCAACGACAAAATGCCCACGGGCGTGGCGGTTTCGCCGGCCATGAATCATGGCGGGCCTTATCCGTCAACCGGGCATCCGGGTTTCACGGCGGTGGGAATTCCGGCGTCATTACGGCGCTTTGCGATGCTCCAATGCTTTGACAACGTGCGCCCTCATCGTCTGCCCGCAACGTTGCAGAACAAAAACCAAAACCGAAGAATGTGGCGGCTGATTGACGGCCAATGGTCGCAAGCTGACATCACTGGATAGGTCGCTTACACCGGCGCCGGTCATGGTTTCATGGCCCTAGGTGATCCAGAATATCCCGCGGCGCGTCCGGAAGAACGGAAAGCGCTCGACCAGGCATGGGCCCGTTTGAGAGACTTGCCGGGAAAAATTTAAGCGGATGAATTTGAATCAACGGGCCGTTGCCGGAGCCGCGACCAGCCGGATCGGGCCGAGGAGGCCGGACGGCAGCGGCTGGATGAGGCTCATGTTTTGCGGCGTGAAGCGGTTGCCGAATTGCCGGGTGACCCCGGCGTAGTCGTAATTCGGCAGTTTGATGCTCGTCATGTAGTTGATGGCGAGGTTGGCGACTTCGACGCGGATTTTATTTTCGCCGGGCTTGAGTTTGCCGGTCACGTCAAGTGCGTAGGGCGGACACCACAACGAGCCGACGCGCTGGTCGTTGAGGTAGAGGACGGCGGCTTCGCGAACCGGCGGATTCAGCGCCGCGCGAAAGCGCGGCCCGCCATCCGCGCCTTCGCTGCCCGGCGGCGCAACTGTGGCCTGTCCGAAATCGAACGATACGGACAAACCGGGATTCAACATTCCCGGCGCGGTGGTGATTGTTTTTTCGTAGGTCGCGACGCCCGAAAAATGAATTTCGTTCGTGAGCGTCGTCCATGAGGCGAGCGTGTCCATCGCCACTGGCAGGCCGCCTTTGCCGAAAGTAACAGTCCATCCAGAACTCAAATCAACCGGCGGCGGCACTTCGCCCATCCAGGCGGAAAGTTTCGGAGCCGGCAACGTGCGTTTCGTGAACGCCACAATCGTCGAACCGTAAGGCTCAAGGTTCAAATGCACGGTGGTCGAGCCGGCGAATTTTTCCGCGACGGTTGCGGGACGGATCTCGCCATTCATGGGATTCCAGATTTCCGGCTGCAATCCCGCCACGCGAAACGCCGCGTCCACGCTCTTCGGTTCGTTGCTGGTGTTGGCGACAAAATATATTTCGCCGGCGGCGGTGTGGCGATGCACCACGCCAATCTCGGATGCACCCGACGACACTGCTACATCCGGCGACAACCGCTTCGCCAGTGCAGCACCAAGTTGATTCTCGTCGGCGATGAAAATGCCCGGCCCGTTTGCGTCTTTAAAAAGACGTTGGGCGATGTCGCGCACGGTCTGGGTGTCTTTGTCCGGCGTCTGGTAGCCCGGAGCCAACTCCGGCAGGCGTCCGGTGGCGATGACGATGCCGCCGGCCTTGGCGAATTTCTCCAGCTTCTGCATCGTGGCGGGAAGAATTCGCTCAACGCCGGGCAGAACCACGACGCGATAATGCACATCGCCGAAGGCCAGCGTGTTCCCGGAAACTTTGCCGCGCAGGGCGAGCAACTGGTCGTCGAAGAAATCTAGGTTGTAGCCTGAATCGGTGATTGTTTTCACGAGGCCACTCACTTTATCGTCCATGACGGCATTGATGCTGAATTTCTGCCCCAAGTTCGCCCACGCGTCGCTGTTCGGCAGGAACAGCGCGACGTCATTCGCGGGCGTTCCCTGGCGCAGGATGTAGCTGATGCGCTGGAGATATTTCGTGATGTCGGGCATCACGAGCCACCAGGGATTCTTTTCGTCGAAAACCGCCGCCGCATAAAAGCTCCAGCCCGGATACGCGACGCCCGCCGGCGTGTAAGGCCAGCCATGGCAGATGAGCTGGTTGATGCCGCACAGAAAATGCTGGTCGGCCTCCGCCTTCA
>CAZKTW010000083.1:0-12966 GCA_964555775.1 uncultured Bifidobacteriaceae bacterium
TCTCGTCGCTCAATTCGCCGTCCTTGACCGAATAATTGCGTTCCTCCTGGATTTGTTTGAACCCGTCATTGCCGGTCTGAAAATTGGCCGACTCCAGCAACTTGCCGGTGCTTGAATCATAAACCTTGCCCACGACCGACAACCGAAACACGCGCTTGGTGGCGGCGCGGCCCGTGCCCTCAAACGTGGCTTTCTCGACGTAATCCTGATAATCGTCCACCGTCGTCACCAACAGGTACTTTGCGCCGGTGAGTTTGCCGGCCTTGGCCGCGGTCTTGGCATCCACGTTGCCGGACGCGCCGAGATCCTGCTCCTTGAGGATGTCGCTCAAATCACTGCGCCCGACGACGTCGAACTTCCGCGTCGCGTTGATGCGGTCGATAAGCTGGCTGTCCAATGATTCGACGATGCGTCCCATTTCCACTTTTTTGTCCGGCTTGACCGCGGCGACCAGCGACGCGGTGGGTTTGATGGACGAGACGGCCAGGGTGGCCTTGCCATCCTGGGCCGGGGCCAGGGCCGGCAGCAACAGGACGCCCAGGAGTCCGAAACCAATTTTGCAAAAGGAGGATTTTTTCATGGCAATGTTTGATTCTGTTAAAAGAGGCTCTTGTAAACTTTGACGTTTTCCTTCGTGTCCACCCGGTAATGACTTTCGCTGAAAAATTTCGCGATGCCTTCCAGCCGCTTCGCCTCGGCGTCGGTCAGCCTGCGGTTGCTGTCGAGCGTGGCCAGGAAATCGGAGGTGTCCTTCCAGCGGCCATAACCTTCCGGGCTCATTTGCAACGCCACCCGCAGATTTTGGCCGTCATAAAGGTTGACCGTGCGTTCCCAGGAATCAAACCCTGCGCGCGACAGGCGGAGCTTGTGCAGGCCGGGAAATCCCTGGAATGCGCCCGGGGCCGAACCGATGGCGATGCCGTCAAGTTCCACGGTCACCTCCATGGGTTGCAGGGCGACGGGCTGGTTGGTCACGATGACACGGTTGTCCGCGGTGACCCCCAGGGCGGAAATCAGTATCGGTTGCTGGCGCGGGTCGGTCATGGTGCAGGAAATACGGAAACCGACCATTTTATCCTTGGCGACCGCGGTGGGCAGCGAGCCGGCATTTTGGGCCAGGGAACCGGCCAGTTGATCAGCCGCGTCATCCAGCAGTTCATTGATCACGTCATTGTTCTCGACCTGCAGGCTGCCGCTCTGGCGGATGATCTTGGAGGCGGTGATCGTATCGCCCTTGATGGCGCCGCCCGCGCCCGCCTCGACGATTTTGTAACTCACCCGCAGGTTATGCGTGATGTTGATGGTGCTGATGCCGTCGCCGGAAAAGGTTTTTTTGTCCGTGCCGTAAGTCGTGATGGACGGAATCAGGATGAAATCCGCCCCGAGATTTTGCGCCAGCCGGAGCGCGGAAGTGCTGTCGCTCAACGCCTGGTCCAGCGGGGTCGTGTCCGAGGTGGCGGCCACTTGCACCGAGTCCGACTGCGCCGAATTCAACTTTGCCTCGTCCTTGGTGGTGCCATTCTGGCCGGAGGAATTTTGGGAGCTGGCGCTCACGGCGGTTTGTGACGACACGTTGATTCCGGTCAGGGGATATGATTTCAACGCGTTCACGGTCACTTCGCGGCTGATGACGGAGTAACCCTTGCCCGCGATGCGGCTGCTCAACAAATCCTCGAGCACGAGGACCTTGTCATTCAACTGCGCGCCGGCGCGGTTTTCGACGATGATGGCGACTTTGCGCAGCGGGGTTGAGGCGGGCGCGTCCGCGGCAAACGATGGACCGGAAGCCAATAGCCCGGTGGCCAACAGGAACGAGGTGAACATTCGCATAGATTTTTTACAGTTGGAAAAAATTAAATTATTGAGGCGCGCCGTTGGTGGCGGCTGCCGGTGCCGCCGCTGGTGGGGCGGTTACCGGCGGAGGCGGCTTGGGATTTCCGGTGGGTGCCGGCATGTGCACCGGGCGGCCATATTGATCCACCAGGATATCGTAAGGCACCTGGATGGTCCGGCCGTCGGCGGTCGTTTCCGTGCGCCAATAACGGACCATGTGATAGCTCGGGTCAAACGGGGCCGCCACGCCTTTCGCCGTGCCTTCCACCAGCCCGACGCCGGCGCCGGCAACGTTTCCGGCCACCACACCGACGCCCGTGCCCACGGTCTTGCCGACCACGGGTCCGGGGTGATAAGGGCTGGTGCCGCCATACTCCGTATTCGTGCAGCCCGTGAGCAGCAAACCTGACGACAGCAAAGCCAGATGAGTTGGGGTGAGAAAATAAAATTTCATAGCCTGTTTTGGTTTTGAAACGGTGTGCCTTTGAAAGCAACCCTAATGCCATAAAATTGCGCGTCAAGAACGATTTTTGGGGTGGTGGTGGCCAAAGTAAAGTGCTAACCAATAACGGTTCATGATGGCCAAACGAGTCATTCCCTGCCTCGATGTTCACGACGGGCAGGTCACCCGCGGCGTCCAGTTCGGCAAGGCCGAAGCGGGCGAACTGCGCAACGTCGGCGACCCCGTCGCCCTTGCGCTCCGCTACAACGAGCAGGGCGCGGACGAGATGGTTTTTTTCGACATCACCGCCAGCGCGCATGGCCGGGCGACGATGGTGGACGTGATCGAGCGCGCCGCCGACCAATGTTTCATGCCGCTCACCGTCGGCGGCGGCATCAAATCCGTGGACGACATGTTCACCATGCTCCGCTCCGGTGCGGACAAAATCAGCATCAACTCCTCGGCGCTCTCCAATCCTGATCTCATCCGGCAGGGCGCCGAGAAATTCGGCAGCCAGTGCATCGTGGTCTCGATTGACGCGAAGAAAATCGCGCCGGACAAATGGGGCGTTTTTTCACACGGCGGACGCAAGGACACCGGGCTTGATGCCGTGGATTGGGCGAAGCGGGCCGTGTCGTTGGGCGCGGGCGAGATTGTTTTGAACAGCATCGATGCCGACGGCACGAAGGCCGGCTTTGACCTGGTCATCACCCGGCGCATCAGTGAATCGGTCGGGGTGCCGGTGGTGGCCAGCGGCGGCGCGGGCAGCCTGGAGCACATGGCCGAGGTGCTGCTGGCCGGCAAAGCCGACGCCGTGTTGGCCGCGAGTATTTTTCATTTTGGCACCTACACCGTCGGCGACGTGAAAAAGTTCCTCGCGGAGAAAAAAATTCCGGTGAGACTCTGAGACCATGGAACCGGGCAAGATCAAATCTGCGCTGGCCGACATTACCGCCGAGAAAGATCCAACGCTCAAAAGCGCCAAGCTTGCCTCGCTGTGCAGCGCGTTGTGGGCGGAACGCGGCGTCGAGTTGGTCGTAGTTGGCGGCTCGGCCATTGAAATTTTGACGGAAGGCGCGTATGCCTCCGGCGACCTTGACATGTGTCACGCCAACAAGGCGACACTTCCCATTCGCGAGCGGCAGGAAGTCATGGGTTTGCTCGGTGCGAAAGGCGGGCCGCGGAACTGGCAGGTGGCCGGGATGTATCTCGATTTGCTTGGCCCGGCGGAAAGTTTTGCGCGCACACCCTATCGCCGGGTTCAGGGACCTTACGGCACTTTTCTGGTGCTGCAGCCGGAAGACCTGCTGGTTGAGCGCGTGCTGGTCTCGTTTTATCCCGAAGAGAATCCGGCGGCACGGGAATGTGCAAAAAGATTTCTTGCCGTCATTCTGACCGGAGGCATTGCCGTGAATTGGAACGAAGTGCGCAGGCTTGCGAATCAGCCGGAATACCGTAACTTTCAGGAGTGCGAAAAACTGGTGAAAGAAGTTGCCGATGAACTCAAAACCCAAAGTCCCCTGCATCCCGATTGAAGGATCGATCAGTTGGGATGACTGGCTGAAAGGGCGGCGTTATCGTCGTGAAATGGGCGAACGTATCGTGCCCGGCGTCATCCGGCGTAAGAGCAGTTCCAAGGACCGGCGGCTGAAGAAGCTGTTCAACGGCGAACGCGGCCTGCCCTTCACGCCCACGGAAAAACTTTGAGTGAAGTGGAAGGCAAAGCCGACGCGGCTCTGGACGCGAGCATTTTTCATTTCGGCGAATTCACCGTCGGCGACGTGAAAAAGTTTCTGGCGGAGGAGAAGATTCCGGTGAGACTTTGAAACCGTAGCGGCGTCTCGGCAGAGCGCCGCCGTTTTAATAAATCGAGAGCGCGGCGGTCTGCCGACGCGCCGCTACGTCACCCCGTATTTCTTCCGCAGTGCGGCGAGGTGCGCCACGGTGCCGGTGCCTTCGCCGGTGGCGAGACGCATCAATTCCTGCGGGTGATATTTCATGCCGTGGCGGTGGACCTTCTCACGCAGCCAGCCGAGCAGCGTGCCGTATTCGCCCCGCGCCAGTTCCGTTTCGAGCGCGGGACAGTCCGTTTGCGCCCGTTGCATAAGTTGCGCGGCGTTCAGGTTGCCCAGTGAATAGGTCGGGAAATAGCCCATGGTGCCGATGCTCCAGTGGACGTCCTGCAGGCAGCCGTCGGCATCCTTGGTGACCTTCAAGCCGAAGGATTTCTCGAACTGCTCGTTCCAATAGGCCGGCACGTCGGCCACGGCAAGCTGGCGCTCAATCAATTTCAGCTCGATCTCAAAGCGCAAAATAATGTGCAGGTCGTAGGTGACCTGGTCCGCCTCGACGCGGATGAAGGATGGCTGGACGTGGTTCACCGCCGCTGTGACCATGGCGGGTGTGAGCCGGTTCAGCTCCGGAAAATGTTTGCATGCGATAGGATGCCAGTGCTGCCAGAAAACTTCGTTACGGCCGACGTGATTCTCCCAGAGGCGCGACTGGGATTCATGGATGCCGAGCGAAACCGCATTGCCCAGCGGTGTGCCGTAATGTTCCAGCGGCAGTCCCTGGTCGTAAAGCCCATGGCCGGCCTCGTGCATGACGCCGTAAAGTGATTGCGTGAAATCGGCTTCGTTGTAGCGCGTGGTGAGCCGGCAGTCGTTCGGACCCAGCCCGCTGCAAAACGGATGCGTCGTGGTGTCAATCCGTCCCGCCGCGAAATCAAAACCCATCGCCTGCGCCACTTCGCGGTTGAACGCCTGCTGCGCGGCGACGGGATAATGCCCGTTCAGCATCGATCGGGGCGTGGCGGCGGAGCGCTCCATGGCCGGTCCCAGAATGGCAACGATTTCCGGGCGCAACCGGGCAAACAGTTCGCGCAAATCCTCGGCGCGCGTGCCGGGCTCGTATTCGTCGAGATGGGCGTTGTAAGGCGAACCGGTGTAGCCCCACAGCTCGGAAAATTGCAGGTGCAAATCCATCAGTTTTTGGAGATGCGGACGGAAGAGTTTGAATTTTGATTCCTGGCGGGCCTCACCCCAGGCGCCCCGGGCGTGGGCGCACACGCGCTGGAATTTTTCCACCAGGCGCGCCGGGATCTTCGTCTTGCGATCGTAGCTGCGGCGCCATTCCCGAACATTGGCCGCCTCGTCGGAGCCGGGTGCAAAGCCGTGTTGCTCGCATTCAGAAATCCATTCCCCGACTTTCGCAGCGGCAAAAAGCCGGTGTGCCTGGCCGCTGAAATATGCCATTTGGCCGGCGCGATGGTCGAGCGCCTTAACCGGCATGTAAGTTTCCTTGTCCCAGGACAGCAGGCTGTTGGCGGTGTCGAGGAGCGCGATTTCACGGACGCGTTTGAGCAGCTTGCCGTAGGCGGGGAAAATGTCAGACATGAAACCAGTCTGTAAATGCCGCGTGGCGTTGTCGAACGGAAAGTTGTCAAAGGTCGCCACCCCTGGGCCGGCGCAAGCGAACCGGTCGGGGTGTTGGGAGTGCCGGGCGGTGGCGCGGGCAGTCTGGAACACATGGCTGAGGTGCTGCTCGTTGCCGGGCCGATACGGTGCTGACCGCAAGCAATTTTCGTTTTAGGACACACACGGTTGGCGGCGTGGAATGGTTTCTCGCGGCGAAGAAGTTTTCGGTGAGGAGGTGAAATTCTTTTCTGACCGTGGATTGGCTCGTCTGGAGAAATCCAAAGCGCCAGAGGGCTGGCGCACTCCAGGACGCTTCGCGTATTTCGGGAATCATCCTGTCGCGCGCAGCGTCTTGGACTGCGGTGGCCCTCCACCGCTTTTCTGCGGCGGGCCAAGCTGGATTGCCGGAAATCTTCCGTATTCCCATTTGACTCTGTTCGCGGGTGAATTCATTTTCTGCCGCATGGATTATTCATCATCCCGCTGGCTGCCCATCGTGCTGCTGACCTGCTCGAATGTTTTCATGACCATCGCGTGGTATGGCCATTTGAAATTCAAAAGCAAACCATTGCTGCTGGTCATCCTGGCCAGTTGGGGCATCGCGTTCTTTGAATATGTCCTGCAGGTGCCGGCCAATCGCTGGGGCAATTCGGTTTATTCTGCCACCCAACTCAAAATCATCCAGGAAGTCATCACGCTCGCCGTCTTTTGCGCCTTCGCCATTTTGTGTCTGGGCGAAAAAATCCGGTGGAACCATCTCGCCGCGTTTGTGTGCATCCTCGCGGCGGTGGCCTTCACCTTTTTGCCGAAGGAATAAAACCAGTCGAGGGTCGAAGGACGAGGGTCGAGAGCAAAATAATACCGCGAAGCGGCCGAATCCGGCTTTCGGCTTTCGACCCTCGACTCTCGACAAGCTCATTTCGTTTTGTTTAATTGGCCGGACCTGATGAGAAAATCGTCCGCCATCGCCCTGCTCGCCATTTGGTGCGCGGTTTTCCCGTTCGTTGCCCGGGCCGAGGAGAAGCCGCAGATCGAGGTGAAAGAGCTGAGTCAGGTCATTCCTGGCGCCCCGCATGGTTACATGGAATACGACGGAGGAACCGGTTTGCTGATCTGCACGAATGTCTTTATGCAGTGCAGCAATGTGACCCTCACCGCGGACAGCGCATCTCTTGATCATCAGTTGGGCGAGGTGACAGCCAACGGCCACGTACGCATCGAACAGGGCGGCTTGATCTGGGTCGGCGAACACATCCGCTACAATTTCAGGACCCACCAGATGCAGACGGAAGAGTTCCGCGCCGGCAAAGCGCCGGTGTTCGCCCAGGGCCAACAACTGCAGGGCGACATCACCAATCAAACCTACCACGCACGCCACGCCTACGTCACGACCGATGACGTGAGCGATCCGGAGATCCGCGTCCGTTCCAGTCATATAAAAATTGTTCCCGGCAAATACGTCGAGATGTGGAATGCCGTGGCCATCATGGACGGCGTGCCGGTGTTTTACTTTCCCTATTACCGGCACCCGTTGGGGCCGCACGCAAATAACTTCAACTTCCTCCCCGGCTATCGCACCGCCTACGGGCCGTTTCTACTCAACACCTACACGTGGTATCTCAATGATGCGGCGGACGGGAAGTTTCATCTGGATTATCGTGAGAAGCGGGGCGTGGGTGTGGGGCCGGATCTGAATCTGCGCCTGGGCCGATGGGGGAACGCGACCTTCAAGTATTATTATTTGCACGACGAGAGACCGGACACGAGCACGAACGGCACGCCGTGGACCAATGGCATTCCCGAAGACCGGCAGCGCCTTTACCTGGGCTACCAGGCGACCCCGGCCACCAACTTGAACCTGAAGGCGCTGGTGAATTACCAGACCGACCCGCTCGCGCTGCATGATTTCTTCGAAGGCGAATATCGCAATAATCCGCAGCCTTATACGTTCACCGAGGTCAACCAGTATTGGAACAACTGGAGTCTCGATGCCGAAACCACGCCGCAGTTGAACAATTTCTTCAATCAGGTCGAACGCCTGCCCGACGTGAGGCTCACCGGCTGGCGCCAGCAGGTTTTCAACCTGCCGTTTTATTACGAGAGCGAAAGTTCGGCGGGCTATTACCGGATGTTTTTTGCGGACACGAACGGAGGGCCCACGCTGCCGCCGGCCTATTCCGCCTCCCGGGCCGACACCTTCCAGCAACTGCTCCTGCCGGAGACGTTTTTTGGCTGGCTGAACGTCACTCCGCGCGTCGGCGGGCGCTTCACTTATTACAGCACGGAGACCGGAGCGGGCGGCACGAACGGCGAAGCCTACCGCCGGGTGTTCAACACCGGCGTCGAAACGTCGTTCAAGGCGTCGCAGCTTTGGGCCGGCGCGACGAACTCCCTGCTGGCCATCGACGGCCTGCGCCACGTCATCGAGCCGTCGGCGACCTACGCCTACGTGCCCAATCCCACCACGCCGCCGCCGCAACTGCCGCAGTTCGATTCCGCGTTGCCCAGTCTGCAGTTGATGCCCATCCAGTTTCCCGACGACAACAACATTGATTCCATCGACAGCGAGAACGTCATCCGCTTCGGCCTGCGCAACACGCTCCAGACCAGGCGCGACGGACAGCTCGACAACCTGCTTGATTGGAACGTGGCGTTGGATTGGCGGCTCACCCCGGGCCGGAACCCGCTTAATCTCGACGAACCGTTCAGCCGGCCGCAGACGTTCAGCGATCTTTATTCCGACCTCGTGCTCAAGCCGCGTTCGTGGATCGTGCTGGATTCGCAACTGCGTTACGCCATCGACGGCGGCCACGTGAATCTGGCGTTCGACCAGCTCACCTTCACGCCGAACGAACGTTGGAGCTGGGGGCTCGGCTATTGGTATTTGCGCAGCGGATTTGACAGCTTTACCCAAAGCGACAATTTCGTCACCAGCACGGTGTTTTACCGGCTGAATGACAACTGGGGTGTGCGCGCGCAGCACGATTACAATGCCGCGAACGGCCGGTTGCAGGAGCAGGATTACACGGTCTATCGCGACCTGCGGAGTTGGACCGGGGCGCTGACGTTCCGGGTGATTGACAACACCACCGGCCCGACGGATTTCACGGTGGCCTTCACCTTCTCGTTCAAGGCCTCGCCCAGAACCCACGTTGGCGACGACACCGTCCAGCCCTATCACCTCGTCGGGGAATAAGACTGTGATGAAAAATGGGAAGCGGAACGGCGATGGATGGGGTGGTGGACGAATAAGACTGATCGGTTTTCCCGTGAAGCATGAATTTACATTGAGAAGCCGCCTGCGTGGAGCTGTCGATCAATATTTGCTCAATTGTGCTCGCATCTCAATGTTGGTGATTGCGTCTCTAGTGTTCTGTCATACGGCTGCTTGCGTTGCCGGTACATATGCATTTGTTTTCCAAAGTGTTAGCGACATGTTGAAGTGGAAGAATCATTCGCGTTTTACGAACGGGATTGAGATGATTTATTGGAACGAAAAGGTGCAATATCTGCCGACAAATTTTATGGCGAATCTCGCCAATGAAATCACAGGTCAGAGCTTCAATGCACTTATCATGCAACAACATAAAGATATGCTTGGGCCGGAGGGGAAGACTGATTTTGAGGTCGCGATTTGTGGAGGGGATCAAATGGGGTTCGTGCTCAGAGCTAACTGCTCTATGGGAGCGGAAGATTCCCCGCCGTGGATGAGGCGGCTTAAATTTTATCTCTCTTCGCGTTTCAACGGGCATACAGCTGAATATGTAATCCAAGCTCTTGAGGAGCAGTCGAGCGGGACAAATATTACGTTGCCGTTCGGATTTCCACGAGCTATCCAGAAAGAATACTGGATTCCGTCTAAAAGGATTCAAGAAGACACGCTTGAATTGGATAGTATTGATCTGGGTATGCCGCAGGACAAAGGATTGATTAAAATGAACCGACTCTGGCTGGTGCTAGATGGACAATTTGCCTGGATTTATTGGTTCGATGTTGGAGAGCCTTTTTCACAACGAAGGGATCCTCAGGAATATGATCCAAAGTATAAAACGCAGTTTGACTCTGCGGTACGGGAAGCGTTAAAAACGATTGAAAAGCGAAAAATTCTTACTGATATTCGCATCCCCTTGGACGAGGAGGTCCAACGAATCTTGGAGCAGAAATATGGCGTTAAATGGACCACTCCGGAACAATTGAATTAGCTAGAGCCATTTAAATAATCTCGTAGCCGCGAACGTCAGTTCGCGCCATATCATTTCCCTTAATTCGATTTGCGCCGACTGACGGCGGCGGCTACACATTTTTTGAAAATGCTCTGGGTTGTTCTGTTCGGCGTAAACGAAAAGGAGCCCAACGTTTTTACTTTTCAACTTGGAGCTGACCTCGCCTGGATTTTGGAGGAATGTTAACTCACGCTGGCGCAAATGCCGGCAGCGACAGGCTGAAGGTTGAGCCTTTGCCGGGGTCGCTTTGCACCCGGATCAAGCCATGATGCTCCAGCGCGATGCGATGGCTGATGGCCAGTCCCAGGCCCGTCCCATTCCGCTTGGTCGTAAAAAACGGCTCGAACAATCTTTCAAGATTTTCCGGGGCGATGCCCACGCCGGTGTCCTGGATGTCCACCCATAGTTGCCGCCCACCGCGTTCGTCCTTCATCGTTTCCGTTTTAACGGTCAACACGCCGTTGGTGCCCATCGCTTCGAGCGCGTTGACCAGCAGGTTCATGAACGCCTGCTGCAATTGCGCGTCGTCGCCGCGCACGGTATCCGGCTCGGCCTGGTAATGACGTTGCAGCGAGATCAATTTCCCGCTGATTTGATGTTGCATCAGGCGGAGCGAATGGTCGAGCACCTCATGCACGCGCACGGTGGTGAACGCGGCGCGGTTGGGCGCGGCAAACCGCAGCATCTGCGTCACGAGGACGTTGATGCGTTCCAGTTCGCGTCCGACAATCTCGGTGAGTTCCGTGTCCTGCCCTTTCTGCGCGAGCACTTCGACGAACGTCCGGATGGCCACCATGCCATTCTTGATTTCGTGCGCCATGCTGGCTGAGATGGTGCCGAGGCCGGCCAGCCGGTCGAGCCGCCGGAGGTTCTGCTCAAAAACCGGTGTGGAGGTCAGGCTGTTCAACACGACGACCGTTTCCGACAGCTTGCCCGCTTTCACGGGCAGGATGCTCGCGCGCAAGGCGGTCGCATGGCCCAGGGGAATTTCACGGTTCAAGATCGCTTCGCCACTTTTGGTGGTCTCCCGGATCAATTTGGCAAGCGGCGCGGGCAATGAACTCAACGGCTTGTTCAGCAGCCTGGCCGCGTCCCGGCGCAGATGTTCGGCGGCCTCAGCGGTGCAGGCGACGATGCGCTGGCGTGCGCTCACCACCAGTACGCCGCAGGCAAAACATTCCTGGAGCAGGCTCGCAGGGGTCCCGTTCAAAATTCCACCGGCCACGTTGCCCAGTTTTTTTGATGACATTGGATTCGGTCGTTCGGTTTGCTACATCTTCCCGCCGCCGCTATTTGAAAGCGCCCTCTGCCAGACATGAAGAATCATCAGTCGGCGATTGATGTCAAGCCAGCAAAAATCAGGATGGCCGGGCCGAACCCAATTTGACCCCGACCGGTTTGATTGCCGGGTTGGATGCGGATCCTGGGAGCGCTGGCGTCCCGCCGGCGAGTGGGTGATCGTTTTGCGCCGAGCCGGCGGGACGCCAGCGCTCCCAGGAAGCAGAAAAGCCGGCTGCAACAGCAGGGCGGGGCCTGGCTGGTTTGTTTTGCGTCTGGCGTTTGTGCGGTACCCGGGTATGCTATGCTCGCCGATGAAAAAAACTTTCGACCGCATTGAATCCGTCATTGCCGACCTCCGCAAAGGTAAAATGGTCATCGTCGTGGACGACGCTGACCGGGAGAATGAAGGTGACTTGATCCTGGCCGGGCAGTTTGCCACACCTGCCGCCGTCAATTTCATGGCCAAATTCGGTCGCGGGCTGATTTGCGTCCCGACGACGTCCGAGCGCCTGCAACAGCTCGGCATCGAACGCATGGTGCGGCAGAACCGGGAAAGTTTCCGCACCGATTTCCAGGTGAGCGTGGATGCCGCGCGCGGTGTTACCACCGGCATTAGTGCCGCCGACCGGGCGAAAACCATCCAGATCATGGCGTCACCGACGGCGGTGCCGGAAGACCTGGTCCAGCCCGGCCACGTGTTTCCGCTCCGCGCGCGGCCGGGCGGCGTGCTGCAACGATCCGGCCACACCGAAGCGGCGGTGGACCTGGTCGCGCTCGCGGAATGCCGGTCCGTCGGCATCCTGTGCGAAATCATGAACGACGACGGCACGATGGCGCGCCTGCCGCAACTGCTGAAGTTCGCCAAAAAACACCGCCTGAAAATCTGCACCATCGCCGACCTCATCGAATATCGCCGCACGCGGGAAAAACTGGTGGAGCATGTCGAGGTGGTGAAAATGCCGACCGACCACGGCGATTTTGATCTGCATCTCTACCGTTCCAAAATCGACGGCCAGCATCATCTCGCGCTGGTGCACGGCGACGTGGCCGGACGGCAAAAAGTCCTCGTGCGCGTCCACAGCGAATGCC
Source organism: uncultured Bifidobacteriaceae bacterium (assembly GCA_964555775.1). Lineage (GTDB taxonomy): Bacteria > Verrucomicrobiota > Verrucomicrobiia > Limisphaerales > UBA11358 > UBA11358. Next base: position 12,285 of record CAZKTW010000083.1, read on the forward strand.
TGACCGGTGACGTGTTCGGTTCGCGCCGTTGCGATTGCGGGCCGCAACTGCACCAGGCCATGCGGCAGGTCGCCGCGGCCGGGTACGGCGTGATTGTCTATATGCGGCAGGAAGGCCGCGGCATCGGACTGGCGCCAAAAATCAAGGCCTACAAATTGCAGGAACAGGGCTACGACACGGTGGAGGCGAACCGGAAGCTCGGTTTCGAAATGGATTTGCGCGAGTACGGCCTCGGCGCGCAAATTCTCGTTGACCTCGGACTCAAAACCATCCGGCTGCTGACGAACAATCCCAAAAAAATCGTCGGCCTGGAGGGATATGGCCTGAAGATCGTCGAGCAGGTGCCCATTCGCGTGAAACCCAATCCGCACAACGAAAAATATTTGAAGGCGAAGCGCGAGAAGATGGGGCATCTGCTGTAATTTACGATTTTGGATTTTCGATTTACGATTCCTGGGTTGCTGCCGCCCGCCGCCAATGCGGAGAATGGCGCGCACGGAGTGACACGCCCTGCCGGAATGGCTGGCGGTGAGATTGGACGCATCGTGAGGGCATCTTGCCCAAAGACCCGGAGCGCGGACCGCTGAGTCCGCGCGTTCCTTTTTGCCATTGATTTGGAGTATTCGGAGATGTTCACAACCCGCGGACATGGCTGTCCGCGCTCCGGTTCGATTTGGGCAAC
>CAZKTW010000084.1:0-12902 GCA_964555775.1 uncultured Bifidobacteriaceae bacterium
CGGGATGCGTTCCACCTGCGCCCAATACTCGCGTTCGTGCGCCTGGCGCGGGTGCAGCAAACGTTCGTTCCATTCCGGCTCATCACTCAATAACAACAGGCCTTCGGAGTCGGCGTCCAGCCGGCCGATGGCATAAACATTTTTGGGAAACCCGTATTCGGCCAACGTGCGGTTGGGTGAGCCGTCGCTGGTAAATTGCGACAGGACGCCGTAGGGCTTGTGAAAGGCGATGAGCATCAGGGACGAAATTCGGTTTTAATCCGGAGTGGACCAACGGGCCTCGCTCGCCATCAATTTCTGGGGCGCGTGGAGTGTTGCTGCAGCCAGGCAACGTCCGGATTTCTCGGGGAGGAAAACGAATCGCCGATCAAACTGCCAATCATCAGTGGCGGAGTGGTCCGGGTGTCCCGCCAACGATGGATCTCCGAATGGCCGTCGGCAAAGGAGAAACCGTTCGCGAAATGGTGATAGTTCCCCGGCAAATCGTAAAAACCGTAACTGTCAGGTTGATTCGGCCAGCCCCGCATGTCCGGCGCGAAATTGCCGACGTCAATGCTGTCCTCGCGCATGTCCAGGAATACAAATATATCTGCCGGTCCAGGATTGATCATTTCGTCCATTTTCAAATAGACCCGCCAGGAACCTCCGCCGCGGGTAAACGGAGCCGGGTCGCCCGACAAGCCGTAGTCAGAGCCTTCAAATCCCCCGAGCCACAGGTTCATGGACATGCTGCGGACGCGAGGCTTCACCTGACCGTTCACCGTCACGGACGAACTGTCGCTGGGGCATTTCCAGATGGCGGCCGAGTGGCCGCAATACTGCCAGAGCGGGCTTTGTTCGATGTCCTGGGCCGTATCCCAATTCGAGCGATTGTTGGGGTCGAAATTCATCCAGCCACTGACCCAGACGCCGGAGTCATGCGCCGTATAAGGCCACACGCCACTGGCGTAGAGGAGTTGGTCATTATTTTCATCCGAATACATCCTCCAAGCGAGGCACAATTGGCGGTGATTGTCCAGGCATTGCACCCCTTGCGCCTTGAGCTTGGCCGTGACCAGCGCCGGCAACAGCAGGGCCGCGAGGATGGCGATGATGGCAATGACGACCAGCAGCTCAATGAGTGTGAATCCGTCAAATCCAGCCTCGCCGCCACGGAAACACGTGGGCGATTTCCAAATTGTTCGATTCATGAATCGCAAAGCGGATAAGTCTTTTTTAATACTAGCATCAGTGGAGGCTTGGGACAAGACCTGAAAAAGAGGGGAAATTCATATTTCCGGGAGCGGGTTGCCGGGCGGCGAGATTTTTTTGCATATTGCAGCGTTTCAGTTGCCTCAAATCATTTGATGGTTAAACTGCTTTCGTGATACGCAACATCATTTTCGACTGGTCGGGCACCCTGGTGGACGATCTGCCGGCTGTGTTGAAGGCGTCCAATTACGTCCTGACCCAGGCGGGGCGCCCCGAGATGTCGCTGGAGGAATTTCGCGCGGAGTTTTCACTGCCGTTCACCAATTTCTATGACCGCCACACGCCACACGTCCCGATGGCCCAGCTCGAAGACTGGTTCCACAGCAGTTTCCGGCAGGCGCAGAACTCCGTCATTGAATTGCCGTATGCGCGCGATTTTCTTGAATTTTGCCGCGCCCGGAAGCTGCACACGTTTCTTTTGAGCACGGTGCATCGGGACCACTTTGCCGCCCAATGTCGCGTCACCGGGTTCGACGCCTATCTCGACAAGCCTTACACGGACGTTTGGGACAAGCGCAAAAAAATTCACGAAATCCTCGCCGAAAATCAGCTGCTGGCCGACGAGACACTGTTCATCGGCGACATGCAGCATGATGTGGAAACCGCGCATCACGGCGGCATTCACTCCTGCGCCGTGTTGACCGGTTACAACACGCTGGAGCAGTTGCGCGCGGCGGAGCCGGACTTGATCGTCGAACATCTCGGGGAATTGCGCCGGGTGCTGGAACAAAACGGCCTGGACCTCAAACCGGCCGGGAACAATTTTGAAGCCACCCATCCGCCGCTGGCCACCGTCGGCGCGTTGATCTTCAATGCGGCGGACGACGTCCTCATGATTCGTACACACAAGTGGTCAAACCTTTGGGGCATTCCCGGCGGCAAAATCAAATGGGGTGAGACCTCCGAAGACGCCCTGCGCCGCGAAATCAGCGAGGAAACCGGCCTCAAAGTGGTGGACATCAAATTTGTCCTCGTGCAGGATTGCATAAACTCAAAGGAATTTTATCGGGACGCTCATTTTGTGCTTTTAAATTATACCTGTCATTGCGCCGAAGAGTCGCGTGTGATACTAAATGACGAAGCCCGCGAAGCCCGTTGGGTGACGATGGTTGAAGCTTGCCGGTTGCCGCTCAATACACCGACAAGGAAGTTGCTGGAAGCCGTGATGGCCCAACCTCGCAGTCGGGGAACGCCGACGCACCGGGAGCACTAGGAAGCATTGGAAATCAGAACGAGAACCAGGCATGTCATTTATCACCATCGTTGACTTGGAGGTCTTTTACCGCGTGGGCGTTACGGATGAGGAACGCGCCAAGCCGCAGCGGTTGTTGCTGACCATTGATATCAAATTTGATTTTTCGTCGGCGGCGGTGAGCGGCCGACTGGGTCGGACCATTGATTATCATGAGGTGTCGCAACACCTGTTGAAACTGAGCGAAAGCCGGAACTGGAAGCTGATCGAATCGGTGGCCACGGACATTGCCAACAAGCTGTTGTCGGAATACCATCCGGAAAGCGTAACGGTTGAAGTGAAAAAGTTTTCCATTCCGGAGGCGCGCTACGTTTCCGTCAGTCTAACCCGGCAGCGGCCGCAGCCTGAAAATTTCAAACGGCCGTTATTCTGGTGGCAACGGTGGACGTGATCCGGTCCGGCCGGAAATTTTTTGCCCCTGCATCGTCCGCAATTCCCAGCCATCGGCTTGCGTGACCAGGGTCACGGCGCCCGCGGTGCGCGTATAAATGACCGGCACATTTCTTTCCCCGAGCCGGGCCTTCAATTCACTGCCCGCCCGCCGGATCGCGGGATATTCCGAGTCGGTCACGATGATGATTGCGGGCTGCACGGCGTCAAGCAGCGCGTCGCAAAGCGGTTCCCCGTCATCGGTCAACCCGGCGATGACCACGTCCGCCCGCAGATCGTTCGTGCGCGCGAGCAGGGCGCTTTGTCCCTTGCGCCCCAAATCGGACAGCAATAAGACCCGCACGCCGTTCAAATTTCCCGGCAGCACCAGGGCGGCATTGTCGGCCCGATCAAAATCATCCCGGTCCGCGGGATGCAAGACCTGCCAGCAACCCGCCGTGTCACCCCGGCGGAGGATCCGGTGCCGGGCCGGCGGTTTTTCAAATTCGGCGACAATCTTCTGATAGGCAGCCGAGCGGAAATGGGCCGGGCTGGTGCAAATTTCATCGACGCCAAAAAGCCGGTTGAGCAATTCCGCGCCGCCGGTGTTCTGCAAATCACCGTGCGTCAACACCAGCCGGGAAACCCGGTTGACGCCTTGCGCCCGCAGAAAGGGTTTGAGGGTCAGGTCCACGGCCTTTTCGTTGCCGCAATCCACCAGCCAGTCATTCTTCCGGCCGGCGGCGTCCGTGAAGACCGCGTGGCCGCCGTTGAGCGGCAACACGGTCAATTTGATTTCATTCCGCGTTGCCTGCCAGTGCCAGGCGCAACCGGTGGCCAGCAAAAACAACACCGTTGCGCTCCAGATTCTTCGTTGCGGCGCAAACAGCCAGCCGCTCAACCCGCCGATGAGCACGACATAATAAATTGCGATGGCCGGCCATGACGGCGCCGGCACATAGAAAAAGGCGCCGGGAATTCTGGTTGACCATTCGCTCACGGCGGTCATCGCCGACATGAAGAACCACGCGCTATGATTGAACAATCCGGTTGCCCACGGAAACCAGGTTCCGCAGACCAGCGCGCCGAGATTGCCCATCAACGCGAGCGTGCCCAGCGGCACGGCGACAATATTGGCCAGTGGTGAAACTGGACTGAACAGGTGGAAATATTGCGCGGACAACGGAATGGAGCCGATCCATGCCGCGATCGAGAGGGCAACGTAACGGGACAACATCCGCAACGTAGCGATCAGCGCGCGCCGCCAGCGGGGAAGCAATTCGTCCGGCAGCAACGGGTCCGGTTGCAGGAGCCGGTCGGATATCCGGTTCAGCGGCGGCAACATCAACGCGATGACGAGCACGACAAAAAAGGACAACTGGAAGCCGGCTTCAAAAAGCTGGCGCGGTTCCCAGAGCAGAATGATGAACGCGGCGGCGGCCAGCGAATTGATCGTGTCGCCCGGCCGTTTCAGCGCCCAGCCGCCGAGTACGATGGTCATCATCACCGAGGCGCGGATGGCGGTGGATTCCCAGCCGGTGGCGGCGGTGTAAAACCAGATGAGGGGGATCGCCACGAGGCCGCACCACGCCCGCGAAACCTGCAACACCCGGAGCAGGGCCACGAGCATCCCGGAGATCAAGGCGATGCGGAGCCCGTCAATCGCGAAGAGATGCATCGTGCCGGCGCGCAAAAACGGTTCGCTGATGTCGCCGGTGAAGGCGGTCCGCCAGCCCAGCGTCATCGCCCAGAGCAATCGCAACGGTTCATCTTCCACCGGCAAACCCAGCGCGAGCGTGCGCTGTGACCAGTTCAAAAACCGGTCCGTCAACGGCGGGCCGGCCAAAGGCGCCGCACCCGGTTGCCAATCGTTGGTGGAACCGGCCTTGAGCTGGTAAAAAATCCCGCGCGTGGCGAGATAATCGCGGTAGTCGAAAAGCCCTTCGGCCAGGGGCGTCGGCGGACGTCCGATGACGCCGGATACTTCCACCGGTTGCCCCGTGAAAAAACGGGAATCCAGTGCGCCCGGGGTCACGACCACGATGGAACCCGTGGTGGGCTGCCAACCCGTGCCGCGTTGCAACGCCTGGACCCGGATTTGGGCAATCGAACGTTCGGTTGTGGTATCGTCGGGATCGGAAATTTTCAGATGCGGTGTTTCGATCAACGCACCCCGGACGGTGGTGATGGCTTCATCATCCCCCAGCAGCGCGCGCAAATCATAAGGAGAAACCACGGCCGTGCGGCTGGCGAGGTTGGCCCAACCAACGAGCACGAGCAGCGGCCAGATCAACCACGAACGGAATTTTGCAAAGACGAAGGCGGGAACAAGAACGACAAACGCCAGGAGGAACAGCAAAACGGGCGGCGGTTGAAAAACGGTGGCGAGCAACAGGCCGGCGATGTAACCGGCAACCACGGCGACGAACGGACGTTTCATGGCGGGTTCCCATCCGGTTTTCGCTGACGGCCAAACCACCACCGGACCAGCAAACCGGCCGCGCCACCTGCGGTGTCAATCAACACGTCGGTCACGTGCGCCGTCCGTGTGGGCACGAAAAGCTGGTGCGTTTCATCGCTGGCGGCGTAGAGGAAAACGATGGCGAGCGCGAGGCCGGCTTCGCGCCAGCTCCAGGGACGCGGATCGTTTTTGACCGGCTTTCGCAACGCGCGCCAAAGCAACAGCGCCAGCACCGCATATTCGGTGAGATGCGCGCCTTTGCGGGCGAGCAGGACGATGAAGTGCACGGTATCCTCCGGCATTTGCGGAAACAGCCAATGCAACAATGGATCCAGGATGCGTGAGGAGTGCTGGAAAGATTTTGCGTCGCTCGACGCCGAGAAGATCACTCCCATCCAAACCAATGGCGGCAGCCAATATTTGAGGAAGGGGCCGGGTTTGCGCACGGCCAAAATCAAAACCGGATTCCAGCTCCGGAGCAATCAGAATATGATTGGATTTGCCAATTGACGGTGCTTTTGGCACAGAAAGTCCCCTCATGGAAGAGGTTTTCGACATTTCCATTGTGCGCGGCCATTTTGTTCGTCGCCGCACAGGGGGAATGAACCACAATTTCATGATGGCCTGAAAGTCATGCTCAAACTTGGTGTCAACATTGATCACGTCGCCACGCTCCGCGAGGCGCGCTACCGCGAACGTGGGTTCGGCGAACCGGACCCCGTCGAGGCGGCGCGGATATGCGAAGCCGCCGGGGCGCATGGCATCACCGCGCATTTGCGCGAGGACCGCCGGCACATCCAGGACCGCGACGTCTGGAAATTGCGGGAAACCGTCAAGACCCGATTGAACCTCGAAATGGCCCTCGTGCCGGAAATTATCGCCATCGCGCTGAAATTGAAGCCGGAGATCGTCTGCATCGTACCCGAACGCCGGCTGGAAGTGACGACCGAAGGCGGACTGGATGTGGTGGCGCAGGAAAAAGCCATCACCCGCACACGCAGGCGGATGAATGATGCGGGTATTGAAGTGAGTTTGTTCATCGCGCCGGATGAAAAACAGATTGAAGCCAGCGCGCGCACCGGCAGCCAGTTCATCGAGTTGCACACCGGCCGGTTTGCGGAAGAGTTTACCAAACGGTGGGGCGAGGCTACCGACGAGCCGGCCTCAGCGCATCGCAACGAGGCGAAGACGGCTCGTGAGGACGCTCGCCCCACCAATTTCCCTGAATTGGCCCGGTTGATTTCCGGCGCGAAACAGGCGCACGCGCTCGGTTTGAAGCTGAATGCCGGGCATGGGTTGAATTACGTGAACCTGCCCGCGCTTTGTCAGGTGCCGCACCTGGTGGAATTGAACATCGGCCATGGCATCATCAGCCGGGCGGTGAGTGTCGGATTGGAAAAAGCTGTGAAGGAAATGCTGCAGTTGATGAAAAAATATCGCGGTTCTGGCGCGTCAATCACAAATATCACATGATTCTGGGCACGGGCATTGACATCATCGAGGTTGCGCGCATTGCGGCGTCCTACGAAAAATTCGGCGAGCGATTCGTGAACCGGATTTTGCTGCCGGGCGAAATCGCCTACTGCCTGTCGCACAAGCATCCCGGGCCGTTTCTCGCAGCGCGGTTTGCGGCCAAGGAGGCGATTTCCAAAGCGTTCGGTACCGGCATCGGCGCGCAACTGGGCTGGCGGGACATGGAAATCCGCCGCAAGGAATCCGGTGAACCGTTCGTGGTATTGCATGGCAAGGGGGAAAAATTGTTCCGCTCCCGCCGCGCCAAACGATTGCTCATCAGCCTGAGTCACACGGCCCATTACGCGGCGGCGACGGCGGTCCTGGAAAGGTGAGACACGGATTTCACGGATCAACACGGATTTAATCCGTGAAAATCTGTGAAATCCGTGTCGCTTTGCTTTCTCCTTTTTTTGGCGGACAATTTGCTTCACACTACGCGCGTGGAGACGGCGATAGCGGCGATTACGGTTTTTGCCGGGGCGAGCTTCTTTTTCGCCCTGGCGGAGACGGCGTTGTTTTCCCTGAGCAAGCATCAGGTGCGGCAACTGGCCGAACAACATCCCGGGGCCGGCAAGATCGTCGCGCAACTGCTCGAACGACCACAGGATTTGCTGGCCACGCTGGCGCTGGGCAATACGTTCGCCAACGCGGCGATGCTCGCGGTGTCCTTGCGGATGGTGTTCGCCGCGCACTGGACGCTGGCGCTGACCATGTTGACGTTGCTGGCGCTGACCCTCATCGGTTGCGAGGTTCTGCCCAAAACCCTGGCCGTGCGGCAGCCGGAACGTTGGGCCTTGCAGGTCGCGTGGTTGCTCCTGATTTTTGAAAGAATCACCAAGCCGTTGCACCGCCTGGCGCAACTGCTCAACACGGTCGTCCTGAAACTTTTCGCGCCGCGGACCGCCCCCGCGTCGGGGGCCGGAGCTTTGACCGACGCTGAATACCAGGAACTGCTCGATCTGGCCTACCGCCAGGGCACGCTCGACGAGTCGGAAAAGGAAATCATCCTGCAAATCATCAGCCTAGACCATCGTCTGGCGCGTGACGTGATGCGTCCGCGCGCCGGCATGGCGTGCATCTCGGACGATGCGACAATCGAGGAGATGATGGCGGCGGCGAAAAAATTCAAGCATCGCCGCCTGCCGATTTACGATGAAACCCCGGACACCATTGTGGGCATCCTCAACACCCGGGCGCTGTTGCTCGACCCGAAAATTGACCTGGCTGACGCGATTGAGTTTCCCTCGTTCGTGCCGGAGACGATGAATCTGCTGCATCTGTTTCAGAGCCTGCAAAAGCAGCAACGCGGCCTGGCGGTGGTCATTGACGAATTCGGCGGCACGGCGGGCCTGGTGACGATGGAAGACATTCTCGGCCTGTTGGTCGGGAAGATCCGCACGGAAACCCAGACGGAGGGTTTCGTGATGGAAAAGCTGGCCCCGGGCCGCTGGCGGGTGAACGGCACCATGCGTCTGGAGGACTTTCGCCGCGAATTTGCCGCGCTCGGCGCGGTGGACGAGGTGGAGACGATGGGCGGATTGCTGGCGCATCTGCTCGGCGTGGTGCCAAAGACGGGCGAATCCGTCGCGTTTCGCGGCTTGCAATTGACCGCGGAGACCGCCGATGAACGGCGGGTGCGCCGGTTGATTGTTCAACGGCTGAAATAAATGAATCCGCACCTGATCAGCCTGGTCATTTTGATTGCGTGCCTGGGGCCGTCGTTTTTGCTGTCCGGCATGGAGGCGGGCGTGTTTGCCTTGAACCGGCTGCGCGTGCGGCGGCTGGCGCGCGCGGGCAAGCCCTCGGCCAGGCTGCTGCACGGCTTCCTCGAAAACCCGGAGCGGTTTTTGTGGACGATCCTCGTTGGCAACACCCTCGCCAATTTCCTCATCCTTGGCTGGATGGTGGTTGAACTGCATGAGTGGCTTTTCGGACAGCGTGTTTGGAACATTGTTGTTTTCGCGGTCGCCATTTTTTTGTTCTACGCGCTGTTTGATCTGCTGCCGAAAATGTTGTTTCGCGCATACCCCAACCAGTTGTGCCTGTCGGCAGCAAACCTTTTCCGGCCCATCCATTTCGTCCTGCGGCCGCTCGTGTTGCTCGTGGAGGACGTGTCCGGAGCGATGTTGCGCTGGACGGGCGGGCGCACGCTGACCGCGCGGCTGTTCGGCAATCGAGAGGAAATGCTCGCCGTCATGCAGGAATCCGCACAGGCGCTGACCACCGACGAGCGCGCGATGATCAACCGGGTGCTTGGTTTGCAGAGCCTGACCGTCCGGCAGATCGCCACGCCGCTCGCGCAGACGGTGACGATTCAGGCGCAGATGCCCATTGCCGGGGTGCTGGCGCTGGCGCGCGAACGGAAATTGTCGCGTCTGCCGGTCTGGGAAACCCGCGATGGACGTCCCCGCATCGCCGGGCTGCTCATGCTGGGCCCGCTGCTGTACCGCGACAACCTGGATTTGCAACAGCCGGCCGCGGCGCACATGACGCCGGCATTGTTTCTGGCGGAAGACCTGCGGCTGGAGGTCGCGCTGCGCCGGATGCAGCGCGCCGGCGAACGGCTGGCCATCGTGCTGGCGCGTGACGGACGTGAAATGGGCGTCGTCAGCCTGGAGGATATTTTGAAACTGATGTTCGGCGAGGTGAAATTGTGAGCTGGTCCGGCGCCATCCATGACGGGGTGAATCTGCTGGCCGTGGGGCTGCTGGTGCTGCTGAATGCGTTTTTTGTCGCGGCGGAACTGTCGTTCGTGCGCATCCGGGACACGCAGCTGGACGCACTGACGGCCAAAGGCAACCGCCGGGCGGCCATGGCCCGGCACATCAGCGCCCACATTGATGCCTACATCAGCGCCACGCAATTCGGCATCACCCTTGCGAGCCTGGGGCTGGGTGTGGTGATTGAGCCGGTGTTTCGGGATCTCCTCAACCCGTTGTTTCGCCTGGCGGACATCAACTCGGACCACGCGCAGCGCGGCATCGCCATCGGCGTCGGCTTTTTCGTGAATTGCTACCTGCTGATTGTCATCGGCGAATTGGTGCCCAAGGCCATTGCCATCCGGCGCACGCTGCAGACGTCGTTGTGGACCGCCGGCCCCCTGGATTGGTTCTATCGTTTTTCCTTTCCGTTCATCTGGTTGTTGCATCGGTCGTCCCAGTTTGTGGTGCGGCGGCTGGGCATTTCCGCGGAAGAACTCCGCAGCGTGCATTCGGAGGAGGAGTTGCGCCTCATGTTTACGTCGGGCCAGGGCACGGCGGCCGGTCGCAACATTCTTTTGAATGCGCTGGATCTGCGGCATCGCATCGCCCGCGAAGTCATGCGCCCGCGCCAGGAAATCAGTTCGTTCAACACCGAGGCAACGCTGGACCAATGTCTGGCCCTGGCCGAGAAGACGCGCTATTCGCGTTTTCCGCTTTGCGAGGGTGGCGATCTGGACAAGACCCGCGGCATCATACACATCAAGGATCTGTATGCGTTGCGCGACAAGGCCCGGACGGCGGCGGATTTGCAGCCGGTGGTGCGGCCCTTGATCTACGTGCCGGAAACCGCGCGACTGGAAAAACTGCTGCCCTTATTTCTCGACCGGAAATTGCACTTTGCCATCGTCGTGGATGAATACGGCGGAACGGTCGGCATTGTCACCCTGGAGAACGTGCTGGAAGAGCTTGTCGGCCAGATTCAGGACGAGTTCGACCAGGAAAAATCGGAATTGACGGTGGTGGGCGAGAATGTCTGGGAGGCCGCCGGGACGCTGCCGTTGCATGAACTGGAAAAAATTATCGGGGAAACCCGGCACGGGGAAACCGTCGCCACCGCGAGCGGTTGGGTGACGCAAAAGCTCGGTGGCTTTCCGAAATCCGGCGATGTGCTGACCGTCGGGGCCTGTGAGTTGCGGGTTGAAGAAATGGATGGCCCACGCGTGTCCCGCTTGAAGATCACCAAACGCGCTGGGGTGGAAAACCAGGATTCTCCGTAGGTTCACAGAGCGGACGTTGATGCGATTTACGAATCAATTCTCAATCCACGGCCGCCGCGTAAATCGCATATCGTAAATCGAAGATTGGGAATTACCATTTTCCGCCGCGAACCGCAAAGGTCGTGACCAGGGCGATGGTGGCTCCATCCAATGCGACGGCGGGCCAAATCCCGTGCGACGCGGAAGCAAGGCCAAAGAGCAGGATCGCACCGAGCCACGCCGCGAGGGGATGAAAATCCGGCGCGCGCCGGACCGGGTTTTTATTGATGAGCGCCGGAGTGACGAAGGCCAGAATCAGCAGCGACACCGCCGCCCAGCTCAAAAAATTTACCAGGGGCGCACCCTGCCAGGTCACCGGGAATTTGGTCGGCGTCCAAAGCCAGTAGTGTTTCACCCGCGCGGCGAACGGGTCCAGGGCGAGGTCGAACAACACCGTCAGTACCGCCGTCAAGCCCATGAGCCAGAAACCATAGGTCCGGATTTTCCGCCACGGACGCAAAATCAGCCGGGCCACGCCGCGCGAATTCAAAATGGCCACGACCCAGATCAACGGCAGCGTCCAGGGCAGGGTTTTGAAAAGTTTGGATCCCGCTTCCGGCCCAAACACAAACGGGCCGAAGGGCAGGCTGGTAGTCTCACCGAGCATGTGGGCCGCGCCACCCATGAGCGCGATGAGGCCGGCGGCCAGCAGCACATTTTGCAAGGGCAACTGCCGGGCGAGGGCGCTGATTGTGCTGGCGGTGGCCAGTAATAGCAGCAGCGCTTCGGGCCAGCCGGGCACATCCAGCGCATGGCTGTTTGCGGCAAGCACCAGCGCAAAAATGCCGGCGAGCAGGATGATCAGCAGCCAATGGAACCACCCCGCCATTTTTTCAGCAAGGCGGGCCTCCGGCCGGCTTCCGTGTGACGTGGGCGGTTGCATGTTGCCGGAAGCGTATGGATTTGCCGTGGCCGGCGCAGTAAATTTTAAAATTATCCCGGTTTTTGATGGATCCGCTAAGTGAAAACCCTGCCCGGGAGGGGCGCATCTGCGCGCTACCCTGGTTCCCTACGTTCCGTTGAGGAGGCGAGAGAGAAAAAAGAGGCGGTGTCGGCGGCCTGGGTGCCGGAGCACGGACCGCTGAGTCCGCGTGTTCCAGTTTGCCATTCACTTGGAGTTTCCAAAGACGTTTACAATCCGCGGACATGGCTGTCCGCGCTGTTCGGATTTGAGCAACACCCCCTCGCGAGGCGCCGGCCCGGGAGAAACCGATTTGATTTCCCTTGTTCCGCGGCGGTAAACTTGCTTTGCTCTGCCGTTAAAGATTACGCATCATGACACTGGACGAAGCAAAAAATTTCATCCGCAACTGCGCGAACGAAATGAATTCGCGCTATGGCCGGACCGTTTTCGACGAATGGGCGGTCGTGTCCCTGGCCGAAAACAAGGCGCGGGTGCTGGTTTACTACGGTCCGCGCAACGACGATTTCCTGAAGAATTTTGTCAAGGATCTGGGTGCCCTGCGCGCGGAACTGCTGGGCGGAAGATATGGCGACGGCGACTTTGAGTTTGCGCGGCATGGCGCCGGCACGGGTTTTGAATCATTCATGGTCCTGGGTCCCGGCGCCTATCTCATCTGCAACAACACCAAGGAATCCATGGAGTCCATCACAAAAAATCCGCGCTGGCTCAGCGCCCAGGTGCCGTTTGCCGAGCTGAGCGACAAGGTGCGGGAGAATTCGTTGATGGTATCCGGCGATACGCAACTTTTCAAAAAGCCGTTGTAACGGCGCAATGGAGCGCGGCTTGTCCCAAGCCGCAGCACCGATGAGTACAAGAGCGGCTTGGGAAATTTTATAAAACAATTTCCGCGAATGGAATTGCTGCGAGTTGGGACAACTCGCGCTCCGGTGGGCTTCAGTTCAGCAGGCCTTGGGGCAGCAGACCCCGATATAGAAAATAACCATAGGCCGCGACCAGCATCCAGCCGATGAGGCGGGGCAATTGCCCGAACACGCTGACAAAGAAAAGGTGCACCACCGTGGCGCCGAGGAGGATGAACATTCCCGTTTGAAAAAATACCGGCACGGTCATC
>CAZKTW010000085.1:0-12868 GCA_964555775.1 uncultured Bifidobacteriaceae bacterium
AAACTTCCGTGTCCATGACGAGCACGTTGACATCGCGTCCGCTGGCCAGCACGTGATCCAGGCCGCCGTAGCCGATGTCGTATGCCCAGCCATCACCGCCAAAAATCCAGACGCTGCGTTTGACCAGCGTATCGGCGATGGGGAGCAATGCCTTCGCCTCAGACGTCTCCAGCATCGCCAGCTTCTGCTTCAAGGCCGCCACGCGTTCGCGTTGCTCGTAAATGCCGGCTTCATCGGTTTGGACCGCATTGACGATGCCGGTCACGAGATCGTCGCCGAGTTGCAGCGCGAGCTTCTTTACCAGTTCCATCGCAAATTCCTTCTGCTTGTCAATCGAGACCCGGAAACCAAGACCGAACTCGGCGTTGTCCTCAAACAGCGAATTGCACCAGGTCGGCCCGCGGCCGGCCTTGTCCACGCAGTAAGGCGTGGTCGGCAGGTTGCCGCCGTAGATGGAGGAACAGCCGGTGGCGTTGGCGATGACCGCACGATCACCAAAGAGTTGTGACACCATCTTGATGTACGGGGTTTCGCCGCAACCGGCACAGGCGCCGCTGAATTCAAAAAGCGGGCGCAGGAGCTGTTGCTGGCGGAGTTGCGTGGTCTTGACCTTGCGGCGGTCCACTTCGGGCAGTTCGAGGAAGAAATTCCAGTTCGCGCGTTCCGCGTCGCGCAAGGGGGCTTGCGGACGCATGTTGATGGCCTTGAGCTTTGCCTCGGTCTTGTTCTTGGCCGGGCAAACTTCGACACATAGCGTGCAACCGGTGCAATCCTCGGCGGCCACCTGCAGGGTAAACTTCAACCCCTTGAAGTCCGGAACCCGGGAGTCCACGTTCTTGAACGTGGCCGGCGTGTTTTTGAGCGCCGCCGGCTCATAGACCTTTGCGCGGATGGTCGCATGCGGGCAAACCGCCACGCATTTCAGGCATTGGATGCAGATCTTTTCATCCCACACCGGGATGTCCAGCGCCAGGTTGCGCTTCTCGTATTGCGCGGTGGCGGTCGGGAAGGTGCCGTCCACCGGGAACGCACTCACCGGCAGATCATCGCCTTCGCCGGCGGTGATTTTGCCCAGCACGTCGGCCACAAATTTCGGCGCGCCGGCCACCAGCGGCGGCAACAACGGACCGGAACCATTCGCCCGGTTCGGCACCGGCACCTCGTGCAGATGGGCCAGCGTGTTGTCCACGGCCTTGAGGTTCATGGCCACAACTTCCTCGCCCTTCTTGCCGTAGGTTTTCTTGATGGAATACTTGATGGATTCGATGGCCTTGTCGCGGGGCAGCACGCCGGACAATGCGAAGAAACAGACCTGCATGATGGTATTGATGCGTCCGCCCATGCCGCTGTCGCGCGCCACCTTGGTCGCATCAATCACATAAAACTTCGCCTTCCGGGCGATTAGGGTTTCCTGCACTGGCGTCGGCAGTTTGGACCAGGCCTCCTCCTTTGGGTGCGGCGTGTTGAGCAGGAAGGTGCCGCCGGACACCAGCGGTTTGACCATGTCGTAGCGTTCCAGGAACGTCGGCAGATGGCAGGCGATGAAATTGGCGCGGCTGATGAGATAGGTGGAGCGGATTGGCTCCGGCCCGAACCGCAGGTGCGACACGGTCATGCTGCCGGACTTCTTGGAATCATAGACGAAATAGCCCTGCGCGTAATTGTCCGTGCCTTCACCGATGATCTTGATGGAATTCTTGTTGGCGCCCACCGTGCCATCGGCGCCGAGGCCGTAAAACATGGCCCGGATCACGTTGTCGGGCTCGGTGGAAAATTCGTTATCGACCGTCAGGCTGGTGTGGGAAACGTCATCATTGATGCCGACGGTGAAATGGTTCTTCGGTTGTTTCGCGCTGAGGTTGTCGAACACCGCCTTGACCATCGCCGGGGTGAATTCCTTCGACGACAAACCGTAGCGGCCGCAGATGACCTTCGGCATGGCCTTCAATTTGCCGATGCCGGCAGCCAATCCTTCCATCAACGCCGTGATGACGTCCTGATACAGCGGCTCGCCCGTGGCGCCGGGCTCCTTGGTGCGATCCAGTACCGCAATGGATTTCACGCTCGCCGGCAACGCCTCGACAAACCGGCTCAGATCGAAGGGCCGGTACAACCGGACCTTCAAAACACCGACTTTTTCGCCCTTTTTGAGGAGATGATCCACCGTTTCATGCGCTGCTTCACAGCCGGAACCCATCAGCACGATGACGCGGTCGGCATCTGGAGCGCCGACGTAATCGAACAGTCGGTAGGCGCGACCCACGACCTTGGCAAACTGGTCCATCGCGTCCTGCACGATTTGCGGGCAGGCGGCGTAAAACGGATTGCAGCCCTCGCGATTCTGGAAGAAGGCGTCGGGATTCTGCGCCGTACCGCGCAGGACCGGGTGATCCGGCGTCATCGCCCGGGCACGATGTTCGGCAATCAACTTGTCGTCAATCAGCGCGCGCAGGTCGGCATCGGTCAGCGCCTCGATCTTCTGTACCTCGTGCGAGGTGCGGAAGCCGTCGAAGAAATGCACAAAGGGAATTCGCGACTTCAAGGTTGCCGCCTGCGAAATCAGCGCAAAATCCGTTGCTTCCTGCACGCTGGCTGAGCCGAGCATGCCCCAGCCGGTGGTGCGACAGGCCATGATGTCGCTGTGATCGCCGAAAATGGAAAGCGCATGGGTGGCCACCGCGCGGGCGGTGACGTGGAAGACCGCCGGCAGCAATTCGCCGGCAATCTTGAACATGTTGGGGACCATGAGCAAGAGCCCCTGCGACGCCGTGAAGGTGGTGGCGAGGGAACCGGTCTGCAACGCGCCGTGCACGCTGCCTACCGCGCCGCCTTCGCTTTGCAGCTCCACGATCGACGGGATGGTGCCCCAGAGATTCTTTCGGTTCTCCGACGCCCATTGGTCGCAAAATTCGGCCATGGGCGAGGAGGGCGTGATGGGATAAATGGCCATCACTTCATTCAGGCGGTACGCCACGTGGGCGACGCCTTCGTTGGCATCAACAGTCAGTTTGGGTCTGGTACTCATATTGGCAAATTACAATTGTAACGTTCCGGGCCATTGAAGAACGGTGGTTTCACCAGTCGGATTCATAAGAACGTTCCGGTGTTCAACAACCCTGAAATCACATTAAATTAATGGGACGCGGATACCCCCACTTTTCTTGTCAAACAAACACCATTCGTTGCTTCATACGCTCCTCTTTGGCAATTAGCCATTCAGGGAGGCGAAACGCCCCTTGATACATGCCCCTGCCGGCCAATCCGAGCGGGCCGGCGGCTTGGCGCGTGCTTTACCGGCCCGGTGTGGCCCGGCTTGAGTTGTTGATGTGACAGCGCGTGTCTGCCGTCACAAAACCGGATCTTGCCCTAACCCGCAATTGCGCTTACAAAAAGGCATGGAGCAGAAGGTTTCCCCGATTGACGCCAGGGTCCGCATCGGCCACGTGCATCTGAAGGTGGCCGATCTCGAACGGGCGCTGAAATTTTATCATGGCGTGCTCGGGTTTGAACTGATGCAACGCTTTGGCCGGCAGGCGGCGTTTCTTTCCGCCGGGGGCTATCATCATCACATCGGACTGAACACCTGGGAGAGCGAAGGCGGTTCACCGCCCGCGCCCGGCACGACCGGTTTGTATCACACCGCCATTTTGTATCCGACCCGCGCGCTGCTGGCTGATGCATTGCGGCGGGTGCTGGCGGCCGGCATCGAACTTGACGGGGCATCGGATCACGGCGTGAGCGAGGCGCTTTACCTGCGCGACCCGGACGACAACGGAGTGGAGCTATATTGGGATCGTCCGCGGGAACAATGGCCACGTATGCCGGACGGCGGGCTGGCGATGTTCACGCGTCCATTGGATCTGGAGGCATTGCTCCAAGCGAAATGACCGTCCGGGCCGGGGTGCGAGGCGGAAGAAAAAGCTCGCCAGTGAATCCGGAACAAGGCAGAAATTATTGCGATATGCGTACAAACAGTGCCACCAAGAAGAATAAGAGTCCGGAAAAGATTGAGCCCGACTGGCAGGTTCGCTGTTTGAAGTGTGACTTCACCGAGCGGTGGGTCAAAAACAGCGTCCGGCTCAAGACGACCGGCCTGACGTACATCTTTGGCCGCTGCCCGCAATGCAAGCGCATCCGCATGCGCGTTGTTGAAAAAGCTGCAAAGTGAAAAAGGTGGCCGGCGCCACGCCGGGCCGCTCCCCTTCAAGGAAGGCAACCGCCGTGGGCGGTTTGACAGATTTACAAAGAGGATTACATGTTATCAACCGCCGGAAAGGTCGGGTGGTAGCATGAAAACTGCAGAAATAAATTCCGGCGTTTTGCCGGTGACGGATGAGCATGAGATGTTGAGCGGCCAGTCGGCGGCGCAGGGTGCGCCGATGCCGGACGGGCTGTTGCTGGATGCATATTCGGACGCTGTGGTTGGCGCCGCGGAAGCGGTCAGTCCATCGGTGGTGAAGATTGACGTGCGCAAGAGCCAGGGCCGCAACGGTCGCGAAAGCGGTGGCGGCGGATCGGGGTTCATCATCACGCCAGACGGGTTCACGCTCACCAACAGCCATGTTGTCCACGGCGCGGACCGGATTGAAGTGACATTGGCCGATGGCCGGCGGCCGGAGGCGCGGGTTGTTGGTTCGGATCCGGAGACGGACCTGGCGGTCATCCGCATTTATGGGCCGGACCTCAAGCCGGTGCGGCTGGGTGATTCCAACCGGTTGCGCGTGGGCCAGCTGGCCATTGCCATCGGCAATCCGTACGGGTTCCAATACACGGTGACGGCCGGTGTGGTGAGCGCGCTGGGCCGTTCGTTCCGCGCCAGCTCGGGCCGGCTCATGGACAACATCATCCAGACCGACGCGGCGTTGAATCCGGGCAACTCCGGCGGACCGCTGGTTAATTCTCACGGTGAAATCATTGGAGTCAACACGGCGGTGATTCTGCCGGCGCAGGGACTTTGTTTCGCCATCGCCATCAACACGGCCAAATATATCGCCGGCTGGCTTATCAAGGACGGAATCATCCACCGCAGTTACATCGGGGTGGGCGGGCAGACGGCGAAAATTCATCGGCGGCTGGTGCGATTTCATCATCTGCCGGCGGAGACCGGCATGCTGGTGATCAACATCGAACCGGGGAGTCCGGCAGGCCGGGCTGGTTTGCGCGAGGGCGACATGATTGTGGCCTACGGCGACCAGACTGTTGCGGGGGTTGATGACCTGCACAAACTGCTGTCGGGAGAGCGGGTGGGTGTGCGTTCGTCGATTATGGTATTGCGCGGCACGGAGAAACTACTCCTGGAAATCGTGCCGGAGGAATCCGGCGCGCGGCTGATGCTGAATTGAACGGCGGAAACTGAGATAAGCGAGGGGATTCTGTCCTACCGCCGTCCCTGCCGCGCGGGCGGCCGCCGGGTTTCCGGCGGTTTCGTGTGCCGTTCGTCCAAATAACGAATCATCCGGGCAACGCGTTCGTACTCGTTCATGGCCCCAGCTTGCCATGTTGCGGCCGGCCTTCCACCCGTTTCTTGCGGTGTTTTACGAAAACGACCGGGGGCAACAAACCAGGCCAAGCCTGCGCCAAAATCCGGTGAGCCGGCCTGACTCCGGCGCCGGATGCTGTGATCGAAGAAAAAATCGATTCACCGCGTTTTCCATGTCAACGCCAGCGTCAAAAATATCCGCTTCGACGGCATCCGTTTCTAACCAGCCGCCCCCGGTTTTGCCGACGGATCTGCCCTTGCCGTGCAATGCCATGTCGTTGCTGGGCGTGGATTATTTTCATTTGAAGACCGACGATGGCGGCGACCTTTATCTCACGCGTTTTGGGGTGCCCTTCTGGGAAAGTCTGTTGCCAAAGAACTGGTATGCGCGCGAGTGGTTTGAGGCCAAGCGCGAGCGGTTGGAAGGCACCAGCATGGTGTACAAGGTGCCCACGCGCCCGGTGGACGGCACGGTGTTGAACCTGGTCGTCAAATGGTCGCGCGTGGGTGAAGTGGTGCCGTTCGACACGCTCACGGTCAACAAATTCATCCACGCGGAATTCAACAGTCCGTTCGAGGAATTTTCGTTGCTGATGGAATTGCGCCGGGGCGAGGCCGGTCCGGCAGCCATCCGCATCCGGACACAACGTCCGCTGGCGATCTATGTGCCCGGCAACCGGTTGCAACTCTGGCAGACGGGCCGGTCCGAGGACAAGATTCGGGCGAAGGTGTCCCGTCATCCCGGCGTGGAAATTGATATTCTCCGGCAATACGTCGTGTTGTTCGGCTGGATCAAGGGTTTGGATGCGGTCGAGACGGCGGAGAAGTTCGGGTTTGAAGGCCGGGCGCAGGCGGAATTCCTGGCCCGCGTCACCAGCCTGGTCACGCACGAGTTGTGGCAGAAAGGCTACCGCGTTGTGGACATGAAACCGGCCCACATCATTCTGCGCCCGCAGCCGGACCGGCAATTATTGCGCGATCACAACGACCAATTTGCGTATGCGTTGGTGGACTACGAACTGCTGGAACGGACCACCGAGCATGAGCAAGCTGTGCGGAGCGCCAACCGGCAGCTTTATCTCAAGCACATGGCCCGCCGGTTTGACACGGATACCGCCAAGCCGCTCCCGGCACATCTGCGCGCCACGAATGTCCTGGGGGTGGATTACATTTTTGGCCGGGCTGAAAGCACCGGCGGATTGCTCTGGGTGGCGGGCAAGGATCCGGACCTGTTCAATTATTTCCTGCCGGAACGCTGGCGCCGCACCCCAAAGAAGAAGCTGTCCTCCCGCAACCAGATTTTTTACACCCGAACCAAGGACAACATCAATCTGGTCTGGAAGGTCTCGCGCATGGGTGATTCACCCTGGTTGAACAATCCCGGCGCGCTCAAGGAGGAGGCCCAGGCGCATGGCTTCAACAGCCCCTTCGAGGAATTTGCTTTTGCCCTCGAAATGAGCCGCAAAGGGGTGCCCACGGTCTATCCCCGGGCCATTTACATGACCGGCCGGACGCGGGATTCCGCCCGTCCGGCGTCCGATGAACGGCGTTATGCCGCGCTGGCGGAGTTCCACACGCCGGACGGGGAACCGGTTGTACGGCGGGACTACGACTACGTCACCATCTGGGGTTTTTGGAACGGGCCGGACGAACTGCTTGCGGCTGAGGATGGAAAATACTACCAGGCGATCAACGCCAAACGCGCCTTTACCAACAGGCTGATTTCCGAGCAAACCTTGGCGGCTCTGGTGCAGGGTATAACGCGCCGGGTGGGGAACTGCGGATTTGAGGACCTCAACCTCAAACCCGATCACCTGCTGATTTCCTTCGCCGCGGAGCAAAACCTGGTGCTGGATACGTTGGGCCAGCCGGAGTTGCGCCTGTGCAATTTTGAACTCATTCGCCGCCGGCCATGAACGGCAGTGATATTTTCGGTAATTATTATTTTGTTCGACCGCACCACGTACAGATATAGATGCCCCGCGAATCCAGAACAAAGGTGGATTTGACCGATGGAGAGTTGCAACATGTGCAAGTGGCCTTGTAAACTCCAATGATGGGGGGCATGCACGCAATCTCCCGGTCGCAGAAGGCGCAAACGATCCGATCCTCCTTGATCAAGAAATCCACGTTGTCTTTGGTTGAACACTTGCAAGCCAGATTTGCCAGACTCCCATGTAATGAATGGGGCAAACCACTGGTGGTGCCGTGTGTCCGGGGCAATTGACCTGCCGGTTGGATAGCGACATTTTCTGCCATAAGCTCACAAATCCTACAACTATTCGTTTCGCCTGCTTTGTCGCAACCATTGTCTGTTAGTCCAACAAAGAACTCGGACAGACAGTGCTACAAACAACGCTACTCTTAATGGCCAACCTCCCTGGCGGGCAACCCATCTGACTCTTCCCAAGAACTTTTCCTGTTTCCTTTTGGGAATGCCTGCAGTGTAGATTTTCATGACACTTTTGTCAATAAATCATTACACTTTGTGAATAACTTGCCCAGATTGTGAATAACTTTCAAAGCTTGCGGCGACTTGTTAATATCTCTCTTCTTCGCGAATAACTTCGAGCTGCATGTGAGTAATTTGCTGCCAGTTGTGAATACTATAAAATTGTAAATTTTCCGCCCTCCAACGATAACGTAGATGTGAATTTGAAGTCCACTCTGGCAGAAAAAAAATCGGACGGAGAGTTCATTTTTAAAGCGGTTTTGATCCAACTATGGAAGCCATGATTAAAGATCAGGCGGTCGGTCGCGATGCAGGCTGGATGACGGGGGCGTTGTTTGGTCAAGCTGAGGCTGATGTTGCGCCCGTTTATGGTAAGGAGATGGCTTGTTGTGACGAGACATTAAAGCCGTTCTGGCTGGAGGATGGACGATTTGGCGCGGTTTGCAAGAAATGCGGCAAGAAATACACGGATAATACCCAGACCCGTTATGGCGGATCCCCGTGGATTGGAGTTGATTTGGATGGGACGCTGGCCCGCGACTTGGGCAGTACGCGCTGGGATCAAATTGGCAGTCCCATTGAGCCGATGCTGATGCGGGTCAAGCGATGGATTGCTGAAGGACACACCGTCAAGATTTTCACTGCGCGCGCCTCCTCGCCCAGGCAGGTGGTTGCGATCAAGGAGTGGCTCGCCAGTTGTGGATTGCCGGATTTGGAAGTGACCAACGTGAAGGATCTGCACATGGTTGAGTTGTGGGATGACCGCTGCGTACAAGTTACAACCAATCTGGGAGAACCCATCAGCGCAAAACTGAAGCTCAGGCCTCGGAAGTCCGCGCGGGCGGATCGAACGGGAGAGCCCTCGGGGTTCTTTGGCCGGCTCCGGCTGCTGTTAATGACTTTTTGACCCATGTTTAATTGGCAACAACATCAATTTCACGACGCAGGAATCCGGTATGCAACCAGGATTCAAGTGAACCCCCGCAATCAATCAGAAACATGTGAGGATTCAGACCCTAACAACCACAACAGCCAGGCAACTCAAGGTTATTAATATGCGTACTCCAGACAGTCCAATCAGTCCCATGGCACTTTTTTGGTGTCTGGTTTACGCGCTGGCTCTTTTTTCAGTCTTTGTCGAAAGAATCCTGGCGCGTACCCAAGGGGCCAGACTATCCCCCCTGCGGACAGTCAGTCGGAAGCATCGGATCGAAACCCGGGATTAATCCCAAAAAGCTCGAATTATGAAACCAACCAACAAGATGTTTCTCGTGGCGATGGCCGGTTTGGCCATTTCCGTCGTTACCATCCAGGCGCAACTGTCACTTAATTTTGCCAGCACGGCAGGATCGACAATTCAATTCAATGGCACAAATTCGTCATTTCTGTTCCATGCCTCAACCATGCCCGCAGACTTCGGGACGCAGTGGCAAATCGGCAGTGAAAGTGGTGGTGTTGGTTCGGCAGTGGGTTTGTTTGGTGTGGTTTCCAACAGCCCGTTTAGTTACGGTGCGATTACAACCACCCTCTTGCCCGGGATTACCATTCAGTCCGCCAATGTCACCGGCCCTTTGGGGAGTTTGTATATTGCCGACAGCCTCAACCACTTGTTGACTGGCACTGTCAATTGGGTTCAGGTGGAGACCATTAATTCCATAGGAGGCATTAATGCGGCATTGACCATTAATATTACCGGTCTGACTTATTCTGGAACCAACCCGGATTTGATGGCTTTGGTTGCGGGTGGTCCCGGTTCAATGGACTTGAGTTTTCAGTTTTCCCCCAGCATGACGCTGTCCCAGCTCACCTCCGGCAGTGGTCCTTATGCCACTTCATACTCCGGAAGCATCTCGGTGCCGGGACCGGTGCCCGAACCCGCGAGCGTTACCTTTATCCTGCTCGGCATGGGAGCGTTGGTTTGTTCCTGGCGGTTGAAACACAGTGGAAATGCATGACCGAACTCTTGGGGATCCAAAATATGAATAAACATTTGATTAATCTTGTGAAATTTACTGTTCTTGCTGGTTGTGCCGTTCTGGTTTTGTGTTTATCCATCAACACAAGCCAGGCCCAGATTGTAAATTTAAATTCCGGAAATTCCTCGGTAAGCATCAATGCCGGCAGCCAGGCCGGAATGAACAGCTGGGTGGTGGGCGGACAAAACCAGTTGAATCAGCAATGGTTTTGGTACCGCATCGGCAGCAGCGGCCCGGAAGCCTCCATTGACACCATCAGCGCTCCAATAATCAGTCAGTTGAGCGCCAGCATTGCTCAGACCACCTATGCCAATTCCATATTCAGCACGACCATTCTTTACTCGTTGGTGGGTGGCACAGCCCAAAGCGGGGCTTCGGATCTATCCGAGCAAATTTCGATCCAGAACCTGACGACGTCATCCTTGAGTTTTCATTTTTTCCAGTATGCCGACTTCAACCTGGGAGGATCCCCCAACAACGATAGTGGACAACTGGATTCGCTCGGACACATGTTCGGCGGGGTGATTCAATATGATGGACATGGCTGTCAGATTTCCGAAAGCGTTGACACTGCGGTCAGCCGTCCGGCCAATCATGGCCAAATCGGCAGTGGGAGCACGATCCTGAATGCCCTTAACGATGGCGGCACCACCACGTTTAATGGTTCCACTGCGACCACGGGGAATATCAATTGGGGGTTGGAATGGGACGTTAACATTGTCGCCGGCGGGACGCTCATCATCAGCAAGGATTTGAACATCGTCGGGGCACCAACAACGAGCGTGCCTGAGCCAAATTCCTGGACGATTGCTTTATTGGGAATACTTTCCTTCGGCGTGTGTAAACGCAGTTTGCTTTACCGGACCAGTTAGAAAACGCCTTGTTTTCCTGACGATCAAGATTGCTTTAAAACCAGCCACTATTTTACCTGGAGTCGAATTGTCTGGCCATGGTTTATAGTGTTTGTTGAATAAATTCTTTCAGTTGTGCAGCCACTCAGAAATACGCTGGTTGGGTTGGCGACGGGGTTGTTGGTGATGAGCGGGGTTTTACCTTGTGCGCGGGGTGGGCCCACGCTCGCCACATTGATTTCATTTGGCATTACCAATGGCGCCAAGCCTTCCGCCGGATTGTTGCAGGGACCCGATGGGGCTTTTTATGGAACAACCCAGATTGGGGGTTCAAACAACTGGGGCACAGTATTCAAAATTACTTCAGCTGGCACATTTTCCAATTTGTTTTTTTTCACCGGCACTGGTGGCGCCTATCCCGGAGCCAACCCTGGCGCCAGCCTGATTTGGGGCGCCAATGGCGTCCTTTATGGCACCACGGAGGGAGGCGGGGTTCACGACTTCGGCACTGTGTTTGCACTGACCACTAATGGCCTGTTTACCAGCTTGATTTCATTTACGGGCACCAACGGGGCCTGGCCAGGCAACTATCCTGTCGCCGGCCTGGTTTGGGGGACGAATGGCAACCTTTACGGCACGACCGCCTTTGGCGGTACGAATGATAACGGCTCGGTGTACGAATTAACCACCAATGGGGTATTTACCAGTTTGATTTCATTCAATGGCACCAACGGTCCACCACTTGGTGCTCAACCGTATGCGCGACTGTTGTTGGGCAAGGATGGTAATTTCTACGGCACAACGCAGTCCGGTGGCACGAATGATCTGCTCAACGGGGATGGCTTGGGCGATGGCACTCTATTCCGGATGACCGAGGCTGGCGCGCTCACGACCTTGATTTCATTTAACGCAGCCAACGGAGCCAAACCTCAAGCCGGACTGGTGCAGGGGGTGGACGGCAATTTTTATGGTACGGCTTATTACGGTGGCAGCCAGGGTGCCGGCACGCTATTCAAAATGACTTCCGGGGGAGTATTGACCCCCCTGCTTTCGTTCAATAACACCAATGGAGCAAATCCCAATGCCAGCCTGATTCAAGGCCTGGATGGCAGTTTTTACGGAACGACCCAGGTCGGTGGGGCAGCCAACTACGGCACCATCTTTCAATTGTCTCCCGCTGGCAAATTAACCAGCCTGATTTCTTTTGGGGGAACCAACGGAGCCGACCCCGTGGCGGAGCTGACCCAGGGCATCGATGGCAATTTTTACGGTACGACGGGGTCCGGCACCACCAGCCCGCAAGGGACGGTCTTTCATTTTCCTCCACCGCCGCTATTTCTGAAATGGTGGCAAACCAACGGGATGATGGTTTTCACCTGGAGCGCGGCGATAGGGCAAACCTATCAGGTTCAATTTAAGACCAACCTCAACCAGACCGGCTGGAACGATCTGGGAGGGGTGATGAATGCGACAAATCCCATAACGATGGGATCTGATCCTGTCGGTCCCGGTCCGCGCCGGCTGTACCGCGTTGGTTTGTTGCCCTGAAACGTCAGGCCCGCTGATTTAGTCCTGCCAACCCTGATTCGCCCACATCGTGATGGTGTGGGTGAATTTTTTTGGCAGACGCCGGCCCGGATGGCCGGTTTAGGTCCAATATAGTTGGGGATGCTTGAGCGGATTCCGGCATCTTATTTTTGCCAGACTGTCAGATTTTGTCCGTTTTCAATCGAAATGGGCCTGGCGGATGGTGCGGTTCGGATTTGACAGTGCATGGAAAGTTCGTGAAATATAATGCGCTTCCGGATGGCAGCCTGGTTCGGGTGGTGGCGGCCTTGAGGGCTTCCGGGGATTGGTCGGTTTAAGAAATTTTTTTCGCAGGGTGCCAGAGTAGCTCAGGGGTAGAGCAGAGGACTCATAAGCCTTTGGTCGGGGGTTCAATTCCCTCCTCTGGCACCATCTTATTCACTGCTTGACCTTTGCCGGGGTAGCGGATTAAATACGCGGCGTTAGGCAATATTCATGTTTGCGCAATTCAAAAGCCTGTTTTCCAATGATATTGGAATAGACTTGGGTACTGCCAACTCCCTCGTCTACGTGCGGGATCGCG
>CAZKTW010000086.1:0-12806 GCA_964555775.1 uncultured Bifidobacteriaceae bacterium
CCGGTGAAATTGATCGTGCCGATGGCGTATTCCGTGTCATGGATGTTGGAGGGATGCAAGCCGGCGTCGCCGCCGTCGGTGCGCGCGAAGCCCGGCTTCGGGCCGATCAGCCGGATGCCGGTGCGGCTGGAATTGTAATGCACTTTCCAGTCCGTGGCGAAGAACGTGGCCATGAATTCTTCCGTGAAGAAATCCGGCGCGGCGTGCGGACCGTAGAGGACGGCAATCTTCCAGTGCGCGCCATAACGGGGAATGATCGCCGGCGGCGCCGCCCGCAACGGCCCAAATGGATCGGGAACCCGGTGAACGTGAAGCACGTCGCCGTGGCGCAGCGTGCGACCGGAGTGGCCGCCGAATTTGCCGAGGCCGAACGTGGCCTTGCTCCCGAGGTAATTGGGCACATCGAACCCGCCCTGCACCGCGAGATAAGCACGGCAGCCGGCGCCCTTGATGCCGCGTAACCGCAATACGCTGCCGGCCCGCGCGTGCAGGCTTTGCCAGAAAGCCACCGGATTGCCGTCGAGGTCCGCCTCCATGGCCGCCCCGGTGAGCGCAATGGTCGCGTCGAGATTGAATTTCAAGGTCGGCCCGCTGAGCGTCAATTCGAGCCCCGCGGCCGCCGCCGGATTGCCCACGAGTTTGTTGGCCATCCGAAAGGCATAGTCATCCATCGGTCCCGACGGCGGCACGCCAATGGCCCAATACTTCACGCGGCCCGGATAATCCTGGACGCTGCTCTGCGTGCCCGGCTCAATGACGTCAATCGTGGCCGGCCGGTAGGGAAAGGTCGCGAGCCACTTCGTGTGAATGTCGCCTGCGGCGAATTCCTCGCTGGCAATCACCTGCCGGAGATATTCGAGGTTGCATTCGATGCCGGCCAGCCGGGTTTCCGCCAGGGCCAATTGCAGCGCGGCCACGGCCGCAGCGCGCGTGTCCGCCTTCACAATGATCTTGGCAATCATCGGGTCGTAGAACGGCGGGATTTCCGAACCGCGTTCCACCCAGGTTTCAATCCGGGCACCGGCCGGGAAGATGGCTTCGGTGAGCACGCCGGAACTCGGTTGGAAATTCTTGTTGGGATCCTCGGCATAAAGGCGCACCTGGATGGACGCGCCTTTCGGTTGCGATTTGAAACCGGACAAATCCAGCTCGCCGGCCGCCTGTTTGATCATCCATTCCACCAGGTCAACCCCGGTGACCTCCTCGGTCACGCCGTGCTCCACCTGCAACCGCGTGTTCACCTCGAGGAAATAAAACTTGAGTTCCTTGACGTCGAAGACGAACTCCACGGTCCCGGCCGATTGATAGCCGGCGGCGCGGGTGAGCCGCACGGCGGAATCAAGCAGCGACCGGCGAAGTTCCTCGGACAACCCCGGCGCGGGTGTCTCCTCGATGACCTTCTGGTTGCGCCGTTGCGCGGAGCAATCGCGTTCGCCCAGCGCCACGACGTTTCCCTTCCCATCCCCGAAAATCTGCACTTCGATGTGCCGCGCCACCCCGACGAATTTTTCCAGATAAACGCCGCTTTGCTTGAAGGCGCTGGCCGCGAGGCGCCTCACTGACTCGTAGGCATCCCCGAGTGCCGCCTCGTCCGGGCACGAGCGCATGCCGATGCCGCCGCCGCCGGCGGTGCTCTTGAGCATGACCGGATAACCAATCCGCGCCGCCTCGGCCTTCGCTTGTTCGACGCTGTCGAGCAACTCGCTGCCGGGCAACATCGGCACGCCGTTGGCCTGCGCGATAACCCGGGCGGTGTGCTTCAACCCAAAATCGCGCATCTGTTGCGGCGTGGGACCGATGAAAACGAAACCCTCCCGCGCGCACGCCACGGCGAAATCGGCGTTCTCGCTCAGGAAACCGTAACCGGGATGGATGGCCTGGGCGCCGGTCTGGCGGGCCGCGGCAAAGATTTTTTCGAAATTGAGATAGCTCTCCGCCGCCGCCGTCCCGCCAATGCCCACCGCCTCGTCCGCCTGCAGCACGTGCAGCGAATTCGCGTCGGCGTCGGAATAAACCGCCACCGATCCCACCCCTAATTTTTTCAGGGTACGGACCACCCGGCAGGCAATCACGCCGCGATTGGCGATGAGCACTTTTTTAAACATAAATTGTGACGGACATTTTCCTCAATGGGCTGCGGAAACCGCCTCCACCGGCGCCGCCGGGCGGCCCGATGACGCCAGCATCGTTTCGGCAAATCGCCGTTGCTCGCGTTCCGCCATCCAGAGGTTGATCTGGGACAAATCCGCCACCGGCACGCTGGTAAACGGCAGGCACTGCAGATAGCCGTCCGGCCCGAATTCCGGCGTCATCGTGCTGACGGACATTCCGCGCGCCGCCTGGCTCCGCCAGATTTGCATCCACCAGCGTTCATGCGCTTCGAGCGCCGCCTGATAAGGTGGCGCGGCGGGATGCGGCACTTGTGGTCCCTGATCGTAACCAACCCGGGCATGCGCGTGATGGGCGCGTTCGGCACAGAGTGCAAGCACCTCGGGTTCGGTGTCAATCAACCGCTCACACACCACGCACCAATGTGAAAAATCGCAGGTGAGCTTGAGCGCCGGAAGCTGCCGCAGAATGTCGCGGGTCGCCCATGGACTAAAAAAAGAACGGCTGCGATGCGTTTCAAAACTCGTGGTCACACCCAGTTCCTCGCCAATGGCCAGCGCCTGCCCAAAAAAATCCACGCTCTCTCCCGTGCTCCATGCATCGCAACCCGCAATGATCGTAAGCAACCGCGGCTGACATTCCAGCGCGGCTTCGCCCTGCCGGCGCAATGATTCAAGGTGTTGGCCGGCTGATGCCCGCCGGTCGGGAACGTAGCTGCCAGCCGTGCAAATCTCCGCGATGAATCCCAGTCCGGCCTGGGCCAGTTTCGTCCGGAACTTTTTGCGTTCCGCCGGACTGGCCGGCGCCGGGCCTTCGATGCCGGCGAAACCATGCTCGCGGCATTCGGCAACCGCCTCCTCCAGGCTGCCGGTGTGGCCCCAGAGGGTTTTGAAAATGTGAAGTTCCATGTTCATTGCCCTCCGGTTGTCTTCAAGTCGGTGGTGGCCACGCGAAAACCTAAATTGTCCACGCGCTGGTCCGCTGGACGCCAGTCCCGCCAGGAACTGCGCAGCAGGCGCGGCAGGTAATCCCACGCCCCGCCCCGAACCACCCGGCGGTCGTCCCCCGTTTCGATCCAGGCCCGGCCATCCTCCGGCGCGCTGAGATAATCCGGATGCCAGGTGTCCGCCAGCCATTCACCGACATTGCCGTGAAAATCACCAAGTCCAAACGCGTTGGGTGCGTAACTGCCCACCCGCACGCGCCGGCCAATGCCGATGCGCCGGCCGTTTTCGTCGTAGAGAAAATTCGCCTGTGCCGGCGTGATTTCATCGCCGTCCGCAAAGGGCGTGCGCGAGCCGGCACGGCAGGCATATTCCCACTCCGCCTCGCTGGGCAGCCGGCAAATCCGTCCCACCTGCTCCGTCAGCCAAAGACAATAGTCACCCGCCTCGTGCCAGTTCACCCATACCACCGGCAGATCCTCCGGTTCATCCGGAGCATGGCCGGGACGGAACCGTCGGAATTCGCCGACCGTCACCGGAAAACAACCGAGTGCCAAACCCGGCGGAATGCGCACCCGATGCGCCGGACGTTCGGTATCGTTCGCAAATTTGTCACCGGCATTTTCGCCCATGATGAATTCACCGGCCGGCAATTTAACCATGAGCGGCAGACCCTCGGCATGGCGCCAGACGTTTGGAGCGCTGAGCACCGCCTCGGCTCGGCCGGATGATGGGATCGCCACTGGCCGAGCCGGTGCTCGGCGCTCCGTTCCCTGGCAGGTTTCACACATCATCCACCCACCTGCCCTTCTGGATGTTCGCCGGAGGAACCAAATCATAGTCGGTCCAGCCGGTGGTGAGCCCGCCATCCACGGCGATGTTTTGTCCGGTGATGTACGCGGCTTCATCGGAAACGAGAAAGTGGCACAACGCAGCGACCTCCTCCGGCTGGCCGAGCCGGCCCAGCGGCGTGCGCCGTTTGATGAAGGGAATCTCGGGGTTATCCGCAATGTCGGTCACTGCCGGCGTCAGGATCGTGCCCGGACTGATGGCGTTCACCGTGATGCGGCGCGGCGCCAGCTCGATGGCCCCGAGTTTCGTGAGGTGCGCTACCGCCGCCTTCGACGCGGCATAAGCCGTTCCGCCCGGCACACCGATCAGGCCGACGAACGATGCCAGATTAACCACGCGCCCGCCGTCCACCAGATGCCGCCCCGCGTATTTCAACCCGAACGCCACACCGTTCACGTTGACCGCAAAGGTCCTTTCCAGCAACGGCCCGGTGATCTCGTCAAACCCCACCCCCAACGGCTGGATGCCCGCGTTGTTGACCAGAATGTGCACCTGGCCGAACGATTCCCTGGCCGCGTCAAAAGCCGCCGCAACCTCCGCTTCGATGGATACGTCGGCAAGCTGGAATTGAGCGCCGATTTCTTCCGCCACCCGGGCACCGTCACGCTGCCGGTCGGCAATCAGCACTTGCGCACCCTGTCCGCGGAACCGCCGGGCAATGGCCAGCCCGATGCCGGAACAGCCGCCGGTGACAATCGCCGCCTTCCCGGCTAGCGAAAACGTGATAGGATTGGTTGGATTCAAGGGCGCTGGCTGGGAGCGGGTTCATAATCATCGGTCGGCCAGATGCCGCGGATGCGCGCGGCCAGATAACGGTGGAAGAGCCAGATGGTCATTTCGAGATGGCTCAGGCGGCCCGGCTGCCAGCCGCTCGCATAAAATCCGCGTTGCACCGCCGTGCAGACTTCCATGTCTTCGAGATGAAAATCCACAAGCTGCTTCGCGGTGTTTTGGCGCAGGGTTTCAAAATTTTCGCGTTTCAATACGTCCGGCGCCACAAGCGTGGTCGTCAGCAGCTTGAGCCGATCCGGTCCCAGCGGCTGGAGGCGATACCAGATGACGCGGTCCGGCGCGGTTGCCAGCAGGAAGGTCGGATGAATCAGGAACAATCCCCACTCGGATTTTTGCGCCGCATTCAACCCCGGCAGCGGCGGTAGCGCGGCGGAAAAATCCCCCTTCGCCTCGAACGCCAGATACTCCTCGCGCACGGAATTCTTGTAAGGCAGGTGCGCACGGACGTAGTGACGTCGTTCCTGCTCCGTCCACGTGTCCCGGGCCGGCATCATCGGCTGGAGCGTCTTGTGATGGATGCCCAGGTGGTGGTAGCTCTCCATGAAGTTTTCCACGAGCACCTTCCAGTTGAACGGGCAGTCCCATTCGCGCGCAATCACGAGCTTCATTTCGCTCAACCGGAACGCCGCCAGGTCCGCGGCCATTCCGGCGAGCCCGGCTGCCAGTGGTGACGCGTGGCCGTCCAGATTGACAAAGACAAATCCCTGCCAGATTTCGCTGCGGAACGGTTTCAGGAAAAAATCGTCCCGGCAAAAGCCTTCCGCTTCGTGCATTTCCGGACACGCCTTGAGCTGGCCGTCGAGCTCGAAAGTCCAGGCGTGATAAGGACAGAGAAAAAGCCGGGTGCTGCCGCAATCCGGTTTACCGGCGCGCGCCTCGGCGGTTGTGTGACCTTCATAGCCAAACCCCTCCGGCATGATGTCCATCGAACGATGTGGACACACCCGCGACAACACCCGGATGGCATCGTCCTTGCCGTGCACGACAATGAGCGGTTCACCCAGCAGATCCAGGTTCAGAAAATCGCCGGAAGCCGGAATCTGGGAAACATGCGCCACGCACTGCCAGCCCGCCCGCAGCACGTGGTTCAATTCCCAGGCAAAGAACTCCTCGCTGGTGTAGGCCTGGGCGGGCAACGTGGTGGCGCGATTGAGCGGACGCGCCGCAGCTTCGGAAACACCTCGCTGGATTTCCGCCAGCGACAGCGGCGGTTGCGCCGTGCGCGTGCTGAGCTGCCGCGCGAAGGCGAGCGGCTCAAAGGTCGGTTTCCATTCGAAGGCGGTCGAGCTCATGATTTGACCAAAGCCGAAATGTTTGGAACCCGTCCAAAGCCCCGCCAGGTTTTGGACTGGGCCAGCCCTCTGGCGCTCTTCACATTGCGACGGGATTGAAAGCGGCAGAGGACTGCCGCAGTCCAGGACGCTATCGCGCCCAATGAAAATACTTTTCGGTTTGTTGCCTCCATGGGTTTTCCGGGTTGCATGGCAGGACTCCCCACCCTGTCGAAATCAATTTCGCACCGGGCTTCGGGATGGGTGCGAACGTAGCGGGCAATCTCATGCCCCTGCGCAAACCAGACGCCGCCCTTTTCACGCATCGCGTGGATCAGATCCTCCAGCAACCGCACCCGGGACGGACGCCCGCTCAACCACGGATGCAATGTCAGGACAAAGCAGCAGCCGAAATCATGCATCGCCTCAAACTCGCGCCACCAGAGGTCGAACACCTTTTCGCAATTTTCCGGGACAAAACCCCAGGCCGGGTCGGCATTAAAAGCAAACTGCTCCCAATCTTCGAGCATCCATTGGCCGGGAATTTCCACCAGGCCGTTGGCGTGAAAATACGGCACGTCATCGCCCATCTCACTCGCGCAATAGGCAATATTATGTCGCGCCAGCAACTCCGGCGTCCACGGATTGATCTCGAACCAGGGCGCGCGAAATCCGAACGGCCGGGTGCCGGTGATGCGCGTCAAAATCTCAATGCTGCGCACGAGAACGGCCTCCTCTTCCGTCTCGCTCAAATACGCGAGCTTTTCATGCAGATAACCGTGCAGTCCGATTTCATGGCCGGCCTGGACGATGGCCTCGACCATGCGTGGATGATGCTCCGCAATGTAGGCGGGAACGAAAAAGGTCGCGGGCACTTCAAGATGCTTCAAAAGGCCGAGCAGGCGCGGCACCCCGATGCGCGGGCCGTATTCGCATTGCGAGATCAACGTGCGCCGTGCGGCCAGCGCGGGATCTTCGGACAGCGCCGTCGTTTCACCATCCACATCAAAGCACAGCATCGCGGCACAACGCTGTCCCTCCGGCCAGCCAAATCGCGGTGGCGGCATGAAGCGGTTGGCGGCGTCAGGCATAACTTTGACAGCCAGTGAAAAATTCGTGAATTGCCTTCATCCTGATTCTTTCCCGTCGGACGGGAGAGGGAACAGCATGCGGGATTTCGACGATTTGCGAATGATGTTGAACAAACTCCGACCCACGACATTTCAAAGAAACGGCGGATGATTCCCCCTCGCCCATCGGATGGGAGAGGGCCGGGGTGAGGGTAATTTTCGCCAAAATATTCATATTCACCCGATCTTTCACCACGTCATTCCACCTCATCGCCGGCCTCCGTGAGTTTGATCATGGGCAGTTTTTCCACCGCCTCCTCGATGGGCGGATGGATGTGTTCCTCCAGGCGTTGCTTGAGCGCGAGGAATTCCGGGGTGATGAACTGGGCGGAACTGCGCGGGCGCGGCACCGGATTTTCGATGAACTCGACCACGCGGCCGGGGTTCGAGCCCATGACCAGGATGCGGTCGGCCAGATACGCTGCCTCGTCGAGGTCGTGGGTGATGAACAAAATGGTGGCATCCACCTTCTTCCAAATCTGGAGCAAATACGCCTGCATCTGGCAGCGGGTCTGGGCGTCGAGCGCCGCGAAGGGTTCGTCCATGATGAGGATGCGCGGGTTGTTGGCGAGGGCCCGGGCAATGGCGACGCGTTGTTTCATGCCGCCGGACAATTCGTGCGGATACAAGGTTTCAAATTTGGCCAGACCGACCATGTCCAGCCATTGGCGCGCCTCCGCTTCCGCAGTGTTTACATCCTTGCCCTGCATCTGGAGGCCGAACATCACGTTGCATTTCACCGTGAGCCAGGGAAACAGCGTATAACCCTGAAACACCATGCCCCGATCCGGACCGGGACCGGCCACGGCCTTGCCATCGAGCAATATTTGGCCGCCGGTCGCCTCCTCCAGACCGGCCACGATGCGGATGAGCGTGGATTTTCCGCAACCCGAGGGACCGACGACACAAATGAATTCGCGCCGGTGGATTTCCAGTGAAACATGGTCAAACACCACCTGCGTGGCACCGTTCGAGCCGAACGATTTTTTCAAATCCCGCACGCTCAGGATGACCGGCCGCGCGTGGATGCGCTGGAACCGCGCGGCGACCGGCGGCAAAAGCTCCCGGTAATCAGGTAGTTTTAATTCACTGAGTGACATGATATTCAATGTCCGGTTTGACCGGGATGGGACGGATGACTTTTCTGGGGCGTTCCAGCAATCCCGGGCTGGTGCTGGGCCGGAACCAGGCGAGCCAGGCCCAGCGGCCTGGACGGGCCGCCGTCCGCGACCGGCGTTTCCACGGAAACAGAATGCGGCTCAACCAGGCGAGAAACATGTCGGTGGAAAGACCGATGATGCCGATCATGGCGATGGCCGCATAGACGTTGTCGAAATTCCGGTAGCGCGCCTGCTGGTTGATGAACAGGGTGATGCCGGACATCGTGCCCACAACCTCGGCCACGATCAGATAGGTCCACGCCCAGCCCAGCAGGATGCGCATGTCGGTGTAGATGTCGGTGATGGATGCGGGGATGACCACCCGGCTGACGAGCTTCCATTTTGACGCGCCCAGGGTCTGGGCCGCTTCCAGCAATGCCGGGTCAACCTTGCGCACGCTGTTCGCGATCACCAGCACCTGTTGGAAAAAGGTGCCGATGACAATGATGGCGATTTTCGGTGCGTCTTCAATGCCGAGGATCGCCACGCAAAGCGCGCCGAACGCCGGCGCCGGCAGGTAACGGAAGAACTCGATGAACGGCTCCTGCAGCCGGGCAAAGAAACGGTACGTGCCGGACAGAATTCCCAGCGGCACCCCCAGCAGGGATGAAAAAAAGAATCCCAGGAAGATCGTGCGGATGCTGTGTCCCAGGCTCTGATGCAGCCAGGGTTCGTCCTGCAAACGCGGCGGCGTTTTGAAGGCGGTGTAAAAAGCACAGGCCACCTTGTGCGGCGCGGGTAGATAAACAGGATTGACCCGGTACCCTTGCGGCAACGCCAGTCCTGCCGCCCTGGCCTTGGCCACCTGCTGGTAAAAATCCGCCCGGGGCACATCCAGGTCCGTGCTGTAATAATCCACGCTGCCCGGATCGGTGATATGCATCAGCGGATGCCAGATCCACGGCACATAGCTCAAGACGCACCACACCGCCAGCGGCAGCACAAACGAAAATGTGGTGAGCAGGAGCCGCCGCCGTCGCGGCAGCTCCTGCTTCAATCCCAACCAGTCGTGGTGCGCCATGAGCGTGGAAGTGGGCGATTACTTCAATCCGTTGACGACACCAGGCACCAGGTAATCCGAAGGTTTCTGCGACACTTTGTACACAGCGTTGTCGAGGTTAAATTTGTCACTCAGTTCCATCGAGCCGTAGATGGACATCATGTCATGGCTTTTTTTCAACGCCGTTTTCGCTTCCGCCACGGTCAGGAAATGCGTGCCCGGAACGTTTTTGGCGTATTCGACCGGGTCGGCGCCGACCTTGGCCGACATGATCTTGATGGCGTCATCGCGGGTTTTCGGATCCATCAAATAATCCACACACTTGTAATAGATGGCGGTGATTTTGGACCAGGCCTCCTTGTTCGCCGCATAACTGGTGGGACTGACCGCAATCACGTCAAAGATAAGTCCCTTGGCGTCGGCACTGGTAAACAGCTTTTTCGAGCCGGCCACCTGTTTGAGCGCCTGGCCGGAAATCGGATACCAGGCGCCAATGGCGGAAACCTGTCCCGATGCCAGCGTCTGCGGCGTCTTGTCCGTCGTAGTGCCCACGAGCGTCACGTCGGACTGGCTCATGCCATTCACTTTGAGCGCCTGCAGCAGAAGTTCGTGCTCCACCAGCGTGAGTTCGACCCCGACCTTTTTCCCTTTCAGATCCTTGATTGAATCAATTCCCGGCCCGCCGACAATCATGTCGCTGCCTTCGCTGTAATCCACCAGGCACACGATTTTGCTTTTCGCGCCGCTCGCGCCGGTGACCATGTCGTCCCCGGCCACGATCATGTCGGCGTCAATTTTGCCGGCGGAAAACGCGTCAATGGACGGCGAGTATTCGAACCAGACCATTTCCACGTCCAGGCCGGCGTCCTTGAACCAGCCTTTTTGTTTGGCAACCTCCATGACCGTGTAACCCGGCCAGTCGCTGTATCCGATTTTGATGGGCGCCGCCATGACTCCGGCCAGACTGGCCAGACCGATTAATGCTGTAATGAGCAGTGTCTTCAGTTTCATTTTTCCTCCTTGGGTTTGATGTTGGGTTTTTGATTGCGGACCGTTGCAAAAAATATTCAGGTTCAGAACAGCCGGGCGTAGCGGTTGATTTCCCACTGGCTGACGCTCTGATGATATTCCTCCCACTCGGCGCGTTTGTATTTGATGAATTCATTCCGTAATTCCGTTCCCAGCACCTGTTCCACAAACGGGTCGGCCGCGAATGCGTCCACGGCCTCGCCCAGGGTCCGCGGCAGTTCCTGCACACCGGCCTGCACCAGTTCCGCCGGCGAAAGTTCGTACAGGTTCTCGTGGTGCGGATCGCCCGGATCGAGTTCCTCGCGCACGCCCTCCAGTCCGGCGGCCAGCACCAGCGCGGCAGCGAGATAAGGATTGCAGGACGAATCCGCGTTCCGGCTTTCACAGCGTCCACCGCCCATGGGAACGCGGACGGAATTGGTGCGATTGTTGGTGCCGAAGGAATTGAAGACCGGCGCCCAGGAATAATAACTCATCGCGCCGCGCCGGATGAGCCGTTTGTAACTGTTCACCGTCGGCGCCAGCACCGCGCACAGCGCGCGGCCATGCCGGAGGATCCCGGCAACGAAAGCGTATCCCAACCGCGACAAGCCCAGTCCTCGTGGATCCTTTTCCGGCGGCACGGCAAATAGATTCTTGCCGGAGCGGAGATCACCCAGCGACATGTTGAAATGCGCCCCGTTGCCGGTCTTGTCCGCAAATGGTTTGGGCATGAACGTGGCCAGCAAACCGTGTTTCTCGGCAATCGCCTTGGCCATGTGCCGGAAAAAAATGTAGCGGTCACCCATCGTGAGCGCGTCGGCATATTTGAAATCAAACTCAAACTGCGAATTGCCGTCCTCGTGGTCGAAGGAATAAACGTCCCAGCCCAGTCCGTTCATTGTCCCGGCCATTTCGTCCAGCCAGGGAAAGACATCCAGGAACCGCTTCACGTCGTAACAGCTTTTTTCCAGGTTGTCGTCGGGGTTCGGGACCACCAACCGGCCCTGCCCGTCCTGCTTGAGCACGTAGATTTCACATTCGATGCCGAGATTGAAGGCGAAACCCAGTCCGGCTGCTTCGCCGAGGACGTTCTTCAACAGCACGCGCGAGTTGAGCGGATAGGGCTGGCCATGGAAATGATTGTCCGCCGGCATCCATGCGATCTCCTTGCGCCAGGGCAACTGGATGATGTGGTTGAGATCCGGCACGGAAGCAATCTCGTCGTCATTGGGCGCCTGGCCCAGCCCGTCCAGGGCGTAACCGGTGTAAAGTTCGGAGCCACGGGCGAAATGCTCGAAATGGTCGATGGGCACAAACTTGCCCTTGGGGACACCGTGGATATCCACGTAGGCGCCGAGACAATACTTTACGCCCTGTTTGATGAGCTTCTGCTTGAGCGCCTTGAGTTTTGCCGTGGAATTCATGCCGTTGGGGGCAAAGCCGTTGGCCGGTTGGCCGTTCGTCCCGGAAATCCGGCGGGACGATTTCAACAGGTTGACCTTCCCGTTTTTGGGTTTGAGCGTGGTATTCATTGGATTGGAGCAAAATAACTGTGTTCGAGGGGTGGTTGTTCCGTCAGCGCGCGCCGGACCAGCGCCGCGAGGTCTTCCACCATGAATTGAAAAAGTTTCTCCCCCTGTTCCCGGCTGGCGTGGCTGGGAAAACCGGTGACACCATTCCGGCTGGTGCGGTTGACCGGGTGCGGAAAGACCAGCCCGCCCGTCCGGTCCTCGTCATCGGCCGTGCTGATTTTTTCCGGACGCACCCATTCGGGGGCCCGGGCCAGCATCAGGGAGGTCTCGGCGGCGTTGGCGTGCCAGTCCTCCGCGTCGGCAAAAAATTCGGCGCGCACGCGCGGGCTGATTTCGGCCACGTTGCAAACACGAACCAGCGCGTCGTCCCAGCGGCTGCGGATGATCTCGACCGCGCACCGCAGCGGGGCGGCGTTGCCCACGTGGCCGTTGACGACGAGCAGGCGTTTGAATCCCGCGCCGTGCAGCCAGTCGAAAATTTCAACCACTGCGTCCGTGAGCGTCTGCGGTTGGAGGGCGATGGTGCCCGGCCAGCGGCGGGAATGGCCGAGCGAACAGCCGTAGGGCAGCGCCGGGAGCACGGGTATCCCGGTCACACAAGACACGGCCTGACAAAGGGCCATGGCGTTGCCGGTGTCCATGCCGACGCCGAGATGGGGGCCGTGTTGTTCGGTGGCGCCTGCGGGCAACAGACACAAATCCACCCCGGTGCGGCGCAACGAACCAATCTCCTCCCACGTCAGCGCCTGCCAGAGCAACGGTCTTTGTTCGAGTGCATGCATTCCTTGAAAAGCTTTGTCCGCCTTTCCTCCGCGCCCGCGCCGCCTTGGCAATAAAAAAGGCGCGGCGCGGACTTCAATCTGTTTTCTTCATGGGAACTGCCAAACCCCATAACGGCAAAAAGTGACCAATGTGAAGTTACGTCCGGGCTCAAAACAGGGGTTGTTCCAAGCCCGGACACAAAGAAGTCATCGCGCCGCGGGTGGCCCGCAGCAGATGTCAATG
>CAZKTW010000087.1:0-12732 GCA_964555775.1 uncultured Bifidobacteriaceae bacterium
GTTCGCGGTCGAGGACGTTTTTGCAAAGGATGATGCAGTTGTCGCAAATGTAAACGTCCGGCCCGGCGATGAGCTTGCGCACTTCCGCGTGCGTTTTGCCGCAGAAACTGCACATCGTGATGTTGGTCGGGCGCGCCACGGGGAATTTACGATTGCATGATAGGCGCCAGCATCAGGCCGTGGCCGAGGGTTTGTCCGTCAGCCCTGGGATTTCCTTCCGCGACTGCACGACCAGATCCACCAGACCGTATTTTTTGGCTTCTTCCGCCGACATGAAATTGTCGCGGTCGGTGTCTTTGCCGATGCTTTCGAAGGTCCGGCCGGTGTGCTTGGCGAGGATTTCGTTGAGCCGGTCCTTGAGCCGCAGAATTTCCTTGGCCTGGATGCTGATGTCGGTGGCCTGGCCCTGGACGCCGCCCCACGGTTGATGAATCATGATGCGCGCGTTCGGCAGGGCATAACGTTTGCCCTTGGTGCCTGCGGCAAGGAGGACCGCGCCCATGCTGGCCGCCTGCCCGACGCAATAGGTGTTCACGTCGCAGGTGAGATATTGAATGGTATCGTAAATCGCCAGTCCGGCTGTGACGCTGCCGCCAGGCGAGTTGATGTAGAGGTGAATGTCCTTTTTGGGATCGGACATCTGCAGGAACAAAAGCTGTGCGATGACGACGTTCGAAACCATGTCATCCACCGGCGTGCCGAGGAACAGGATGCGATCCACCAGCAGGCGCGAATAAATGTCCCAGCTGCGCTCGCCGCGGCCGGTCTGCTCAACCACAATCGGAACCAGAAAATTTTGCATGGCTAAATAACTACTCCATTTTTGCCGCAAGTAAAGGCGGGAAAGGTTGTTTGCTGTCGAATTTCTCTAAAATCGTGCTCATTCTCCTCCGCATCCCTCTTTTTTGGTTTTCGATTGCGAGAACGAGGACGAGGACGAGGACGAGGAGGAAGCAACTTGTAGTTTTGACCAAATCAACACAAACGCGCTCGCGAAATCCGCCGGTTTTTCCGCGATCCAGCGGGTGACTTTTTCCGGCCCGAACCATTCACCGCGCTCGATTTCCTCGGGATTCAACTCAAACGGCCCTTCGCTTTCGCAGCAGTAAACCCAGCAGAATTCCCAGCCCGTTTCCGGTCGCGCCTCGATTTTAAACAGCCGTTCGGGCGTTTGGGCGACCCGCAACCCGATTTCCTCGCGCAATTCGCGCACCGCGCAGGCGTCGTAATCTTCACCGGAATCCACATGGCCGGACGACGATGAATCCCATCGGCCTTTCGCCGTATCCTTTTGCATTGAACGCTTTTGGAGGAATACCTCGCCGCGGGCATTGAACACCAGCACGTGCACGGCGCGATGCTTCAAGCCGATCCGGTGCACCTCGCGTCGCGTGTTTTGCCCGACCACCTCGTCGCGCTCGTTGACGATGTCGAAAATTTCCTCGCTCATTTTTCGTTGGTGAGAATCTTGGTGAATGCGGTAAATTGTTCCAGACTTAACTTTTCCGCCCGCTCCTGGGGTGAAATCTTCAATGCCTCAAATGCCCGGCTCAATTTTTCCGCCGGCCAATCGGCGCGCAGCAATTTCAGCATCATCTTCCGCCGCTGCGAAAAGGCGCGTTTCACGATCTTAACAAAAATTGCGCGCTGGCTTTCGGACAAAAATGGTTGGGTGCGACGAATCAAAACCACACAAGCCGAGTCCACGTCCGGCGCCGGGAAAAAACAGCCGGACGGAATTTTGAACCACTCGCGTGGTTCGTAATCCAATTGCACCAACAGGGTCAAAATGCCGTAATCCTCATCGTCCGCCCTGGCCATGAGCCGCCGGGCGACTTCGAGTTGCAGGGTGACGACCATCCGTTCCGGCCGCCGGGGGGATCGCGCCAGTTCCACCAGGATTGGCGAGGCCACGGAGTAGGGGAGGTTTGCCACGAGTTTCCATTCGCTCCAATCGCGTGGCTCGCGCTTTATAAATTCCAGCGCGTCGGCGTGGATGAGTTGAAGCGCGGAGCATGGCTCCGCGCGAATTTCCTGACCGCGAACTCGCGGAGCGATGCTCCGCGCTCCGAACCGCTCACGCAAAACCTCCGCCAGCCGCCCGTCCTTCTCAATGGCCAGGACTTCGCCTGCTTTCTCCAGCAACAGTTCCGTCAGCGGTCCCAGTCCGGGCCCGATTTCCAGGATCTTGTCCGTCCCGGTCAATTCCGCCGCTTCGATGATGCGGTGGAGCTGGTTGGCGTCGTGCAGAAAATTCTGGCCGAGGGATTTCGTCAATTGAATCCCCCGTGTGGCCAGAAGGTCCCGCATTTCCGTGAGTTTCATTCAGGGTGGATTCATGGATGAATGGATTGGTGGATAAATGAAGGAAAGGCGATTAGATTTCCATCCAATAATCCAAGCATCCAACCATCCATCAATCCAGACATCTGATTCATTTGTGTCCATCCGCGGTTAAAACTCCAGCCAGTGTTTTTACGGCTTTTGTCAGTTGCGCCTGGGTGATGGTCAGGGGCGGGGTGAAGCTGATG
Source organism: uncultured Bifidobacteriaceae bacterium (assembly GCA_964555775.1). GTDB lineage: Bacteria > Verrucomicrobiota > Verrucomicrobiia > Limisphaerales > UBA11358 > UBA11358. The sequence goes on from CAZKTW010000087.1 coordinate 2,532, forward strand.
ACGTTGCCATGCTCGCCTTCGGGCAAAAGGATGTAGCCGCGGTGCAGCATGGTTTTGATGGCTCGCATGGCTGCGGCAGTGGCGGGCCGGCCGTCGGCCAGGCGCAATTCCACCCCGACCATCAAGCCCAAGCCACGCACGGCGACTTGAAATTTTGAACGGGGCAGATTCGCCCGCAGTTCGCCCAGCAGAAATTTCCCCAGTTCTGCACTGCGTTCCGGCAATTTAAGTTTTCGGATTTCTTCCATTTGCGCCAAGGCCATCGCGCAGCCGACGGGATGGCCGAGGAAGGTGCTGGTATGCATTGCCTCCCCGCGCGACGCGGGCCACGCCCGGTCCATGACATCCGCGCGGCCGACGCACGCGGAAAGCGGAAAACCGCCGGTGAGCGCCTTGCCGAGACAGATGAGGTCGGGCGTGACGCCGCTGTGTTCGCAGGCGAACCATTTTCCCGTGCGGCCAAAACCCGTGTAGATTTCGTCAAGGATCAGGAGCGCCCCCTGCTCATCGGAGATTTTCCGCAGCCCCGGCAGAAATTCCGCGGGAGGAACGTTACAACCGCCCCGGCCCTGCACCGGCTCGACGAGGATGGCGCCAACCCATTCACGGAGGAAGAGCCGGCGAATGTTCCACTCGACGTTGGCGACATCGCCGGGTTTGACCGGAAACGGCACAAAATGGCCGAACTCACGCAACTGGGTGTGGAAGGGACCGCGAAAGAAATTGCGATGCGTGGCGTTGAGCGCGCCGTAGCCGAGCCCGTGATACGCGTCGGTGAAGACGATGATGCCGTGTTTGCCGGTGGCGAGCATGGCGGTTTTGAGCGCGGCTTCAACGGCTTCATAGCCGGAATTGCCGAAGATGACCTTGCCCGATTTTTTGCCGTTGCTCCAGCGTTCAAAGGTGATCCGGCTCAGTTTGCGGGCGAGCTCGGCCTTGCGCGCGGAAGGATGCACATCACCCATGGCGTGCAACAACCGGGCCATTTGTTTTTGACCGGCTTTGACGATGCGCGGGTTGGCGTGGCCGGCGGCGGCCACGCCAAAGGCCGCCGTCAGGTCCAGATATTTCTTCCCGTCGGCGTCCCAAACATGAACATCCCGGGCGCGTTCCCAGACGATGGGCCACGAGCCGTCCGGTTCCATGAACACAATGTTGCGCGATTCGTAATCGCGCAACACGTCAAGAATTTGACGGGTTTTGGTCACTAAACTCCTCGTTGTTCCGTCGGCCAGATCACCTTGTGCATTTGCACTTGAAACCGCACCGGCAGCGCGTCGGCGATGATTCTTTCCGCCAAGTCACGCCGGGAAACCGGGGTCTGTCCCTGGGGGATCCTTTTCAGCGATTTATTTTGTTGTTCCGGCGTCAATGGATGTACCCAAGAAATGAGCAGGGGACATACCAAATCCAGCCGGTGGCCGGCGATTTGCCGCCGGGCCCACTCATAATCTTCAACGGTGCCAATGACGAATTTGATCTCGTCGGTGCGCTTCAAGTGCGGGAGATTTTCCCAGCGATTACGTGCGACTTCGCCGCTGCTGGGGCATTTTAAATCCATGATGCGCCGGACGCGCGGATCCACCGGAGAAATATCATGCGCCCCGCTCGTTTCGAGCAGCACGGTGAAACCGCCGTCGCAAAGCTGTTTCATCAACGGCAGGCTGTTTTTTTGGAGCAACGGCTCGCCGCCCGTCAGTTCGATCAAGGGCAGTTGAGGGTTGAGAGTTGAGGGTTGAGAGTTTGAAAACGGCGCGGCAAGAAGCTTCACCTCCGTCAAAATTTCTTTCAGTGTTTTCTTTTTGCCTTCGGTAAAGGCGTAGGCCGTATCGCAGTAGGAACAGCGCAAATCGCAGGCGGTGAGCCGGACAAAAATGCACGGCAGCCCGGCGAAAGTGCTTTCACCCTGCAAACTCAGATAGATTTCGTTGAGGACCAGCGTGTCGGACACATTGGCAGTGTAACGGGTTGGCATGAAAAGGAAATCGCGATTGCCTCCTTTTCCGGAAAGGACGACCGTGGATGACCCAATTTTTAAATCCATGTTCCGACAAACATTTTTTATGGTAACAATGGCAAGTCTGGCTTTCGGGGCCGGACTGATTTTCGCGAAGGAAGAGACCTTTCCGGTCGCCATCCGGGTCCATGCCGACCAGCCGGTGGGGGAATGGAAGCCGATCTGGCGCTTCTTCGGGGCGGACGAGCCGAACTATGCCACCTTGCCGGACGGGCAGAAGCTGATGGCTGAACTCGGCCAGCTCCGGACGAACGAGGTGTTCTTCCGCACGCACAATTTGTTTACCGGTGGCGACGGCCCGCCGGCGTTGAAGTGGGATTCAACCGGCGTTTACCGTGAAGACGCGCAGGGAAACCCGGTTTATTCCTGGACGATTTTGGACCGGATTTTCGACACCTATCGCGCGCGCGATGTCAGGCCGTGAGTGGAAATCGGATTCATGCCGGAAGCCTTGTCCGTCAAACCGGAGCCTTATCAGCATCATTGGACGCCCGGGGCCAGGTACAACGAGATTTACACCGGCTGGGCTTATCCGCCGAAAGACTACGCGACAGGGTCGCCGGTTTTTACGAACGATCACGTGCGGATGGGCATTGCGAACCAGTTGCGCAACCTGGATTCGGCTTTCAAGATCATCGCCTCGTTTCCCGAATTGCCAAACAAGCCGATTGTCGTTGGTGAATCCGATCCGGACGGTTGTGCCGGCTGCCAGGGTGACCAGCTTGGCTACCGCAACGGCTCGATTTACGCCAGCTACACCGCCGCGAGCATTGCGCGCGAATTTCAGCTGGCCGACCGTCAGGGCGTGAATCTCGAGGGCGCGCTGACGTGGGCCTTTGAGTTTGAGGGCCAGCCACTGTTTGCCGGGTTTCGCGTGCTGGCCAGTGGCGGCGTGGATTTGCCCGTGCTCAATGTCTTTCGGATGTTGAGCCAGATGGGTCGTCAACGGCTGGCGGTCGAAAGTGACGGCGCGGTGCCGCTGGACGACATGCTCCAGGGCGGGGTGCGCGCCCGGCCTGATGTTCGGGCGCTGGCGAGCCGGGATAAAAACCGCCTCTGCATCCTGGCGTGGCATTACCACGACGATGATTTGTCCGGGGCCGATGCGGAGGTGGGACTGACCGTCGTGGGGTTGCCGCCGGACGTTCGCGAGGCGCATTGCGAACAGTTCCGCGCTGACGCCGCGCAGAGCAACGCTTTTACGGCCTGGAAGGCCTGGGTTCGCCGCTGCAACCGACCGCGGAACAATTCACGCAGCTTGAGAAGGCCGGCCAGCTCGCGAAATTGGACCCGCCGCAAAATCTCCCCGTCACCAACGGCCACGCCGTTTTGCCGTTGACCCTGCCGCGACAATCCGTGTCGTTGTTGGTCGTCAGTTGGGATGCGCGACCGTGAAGCCTCGCGCGCTCAGGCAGAATGTCCGAGCGCGAAATGTTTTCCGATGCGATAGCTCTGCGTGATGGCGGCGGTCACGTGATTTTTGCCGATTTCAACCGCGGCGGGCAGGTCATGACCCAGGGCCAGCGCCGCCGTAATGGCTGCCGAATAGGTGCAGCCCGTGCCGTGAGTTGAAACGTCCCGGATGAACGGTGCGCTCAAAAGCAATTCCGTCCGCCCGTCATAAAAAATGTCCACGGCTTCACGCCCGTTGCGCAAATGCCCGCCTTTGACCAGAACGGCGCAGCCGAAGCGGAGGTGGATTTCGCGCGCCGCCAAACGCATGTCCTCAACGGAAGTGATTTTGCAGCCGGTTAAAATCCCGGTTTCATCAAGGTTGGGAGTGACCACGGTGGCCAGGGGCAGCAATTCCTCCCGCAAGGCTTTCAGGGCCGACGATTTCAGCAAGGTCGCGCCACTGGTTGAAATCATGACCGGATCAACCACGAGGGGCGTGCGCCTTTTCCTTTCAAAGAAACCAGCAACGGTGCGGATGATTTCCGCCGAGAACAACATCCCGGTTTTCACCGCTGCCGGCCGCAATTCCTCGAACACGGCTTCGATTTGTTGCCGCACGATCCGGGGCGAACACGGTTCGACGGCGAGAACCCGCCGGGGATTTTGGGCGGTGAGACAGGTGATGGCGCCCGTCCCGTGAACACCCAGCGCGGTGAAGGTTTTTAGATCGGCCTGGAAGCCCGCGCCACCACCGCTGTCGGAACCCGCAATGGCCAGCGCCACCGGTCGTTGTCCGATCCTTGACATGGGTTTGAACATACCGGCACTTCCCGAAAACGGCACGGGAAAAAGCCGGAAAAGACCGGCCGTTGGGAATTCTTAATCGCCCGGAACGGATTAAGAATGGTGTTTGATCGACGTGGTGATCCGGAGAATCAAGTCATTCAATTCCTGCATGTGGGGTGGTTTGCCGATCACGGCGTCCACCTCCGGAGCGGTTTCTCCGTCTTCTTTCATGATCGTGCCCCAGCCGGTCATCATAATGACCGGTGTGCCGGGGGACTCCGCCTTGATCGTCCGGGCCACATGATGCCCATCAATATCCGGCATGCCCAGATCGGTGATGACGACCTCGTAAGGCTGGTTTTCGAGCGTGGCACTGCGGAACAATTCCAACCCTTGTTTTCCGCCGGAGGCGACCATCACCCGATGATTGAAGTGCGTGAGACAGTCGGTCAGGAGCTGCCGGACCTGCGCATCGTCATCAATGCAAAGGATGTGCAGGGAACGCTTCTGTTTGGCTTGCGGCAGGGAGCCCCGGCCGGCTGGCAAAGTTTTTTCCCGGAGGGGAAAAATGAGCCGGATGCAGGTGCCGCAGCCGGGAGTGCTGTCGATCTCAATGTTGCCGTCGTGGCGCTGGATCATCCCATAAACCATGGCCAACCCCAGACCGGTGCCGCCGCGCTGGGCCTTGGTGGAAAAGAACGGTTCGAGACAGCGTTGCCGGGTTTTTTCATCCATGCCGATGCCGTTGTCCCGCACTTCGACTTGAATTTGCCGGTCGGAATTTCCATTTGCTTCCGAAGCCGGAAGGTTGAGGGAGCGGGTGTTGAGGGTGATGATGCCGCCCTGAGGCAGGGCGTCCACCGCATTAAAGACGAGGTTGATCAGCGCTTCCCGGAGTTCCCCCGGGTCGCTCAAGAGCGGCGGCAAATCAGGTTCGAACTCGCGCTGAATCTGGATGGAGATGCCTTCCCGCTGGGGGAGGTCGCGCCAGCGCGGGCGGGTGAGTTCGGTCACTTCCTCGAGGGTTTGATTGATGTTCACCTCGGTCAATTCCTCCGTGTCGGAGCGACGGCGGTAGAACTCGCGCATGCGGGCCACAATTTGGGCGATGTCGCCGCCGGCCTGGTTGATGGTTTGCAGGTAGTGCCGCGAAACCTCCGGCAATTCCGGCAGCGTGCTCAACAACAATTCCGAATAGGCGATGACGGGGGACAGGGCGTTGTTGACATCGTGGGCCACGCCACTGGCCATCTGGCCCAGGGCCCGGAGGCGTTCCTGCTGCACCACCAATTGTTGGGTCCGGCGCAGTTCTTCATAAGCTTTTTGCAATCCCTCCGTGAGGCGCACCTGGTCATACAGGCTGCGGCATTGTTCCTCGGTGGTGATGACTTTGACCTGCAAGGCCTCCTTTTCCGAACGGACGGCGGCAATTTCCGCCAGCACCTGTTCGTTTTTGTAACGCACTTCCTCCAGGACCAGCACGATCATGCTGACGGCGATAAAAAGCTGCAACACGGCCGCCACAAAAAAGCCGGCGCTGTAAAGGTGGTTATCCGTCCGGGACAGCGGGTAGCTTCCGAGGTAAAGGCCCCAGAGCAGGAAACCCAGCGACAACATGCCCGCGCCCACGAATGGCATTTTCTTCCGCAGCCGGAAGAAACAAACCCCGGCAAACACGCTGCCCAGGCCGAGCAACATGAACACCGGCAGTTGCATTTCCATCGTTCGCACTTTGGGCGCCAGCGTGGTGGAAAGCATATGCGGGCCGACGAAGGTCCAGACCACCAGGAACAACAGGAACAGGCCGAACAATCTCTGCGGGACCGGAATGCTTAAAAAACGCAGGCTGCCCCACAAAAGAAACACCGCCGAAATGGCCACGCAGCACTGCTTGAGTTGAAAGATGATGCTGTCGGCACTCTCGGCTGAAGCGTCCTGGATATTGACCCCGAGTGTCAGCCACAGCGCGTAAAACAACCAGGCGGCGGTCCAGACGGTGAAATACTCCCGTTTGGTATAGTGATTGAGATAATAGAAGAGCCCCACCAGCAGCCACACGCTCAACAGCGACACCATGAGCGCTGCTCGCAGGTACTCCTTCGAGAAATCCGAAAAATCCATGCCCAAGAAACTCATTTTTTTATTTCCAGTTCCACTTCAGTTAGGCGAAAATCTGACAGCCTCGATCAGTTTGTTTTCGAATCATTGCCTGAACCCTCTCGCGCAGGCTTAATACACCTAATCACGCTGACAGGTTCTGTCAAACTTTCTGACTTGTTGCTGTGGCTCGAGGCAGCATTTTTCAGGCCGGGAAGAGGTCCGGGTCTGCGTCGGTTTCTCTTTTGAACTCGTTTGAAAGCGCTTATATATTCAGGCGCATGGACAAACACCAAATTGCGGCAATTTTGAACGAAATCGGGACATTACTGGAATTAACCGGGGAAAATCCGTTCAAGACCCGGGCTTACGCCAATGCCGCGCGGATCCTGGAAAATCTTGGCGAACCCCTGGAAAAAATCGTCGCCGAAAAGCGGCTGGGCGAAATCAAGGGAATTGGCGAGGCCCTGGAACGCAAGATCACCGAACTGGCTGAGACCGGCAAGCTGGCTTATTACGACGAGCTCAAAGCTTCGATTCCACCGGGTTTGATTGAGATGCTCGAAATCCCCGGGCTGGGGCCAAAGAAAATCCAGGTGCTCAACCAAAAACTGGGGGTGGATTCGGTGGCGAAACTCGAGGCCGCTTGCGGCAGCGGCAAGGTTGCGGAACTTGACGGTTTTGGCGAAAAAACGCAGACGAATCTGCTCGAAGGCATTGAACGCCGGCGGACTTATGCGGCGAAGCATTTGCTCAGCGATGCGCTGCGCGCCGCCGAACCGTTGCTTGACGGTTTGCGCGAGCATCCCGGGGTGCTGCGTTGCAGCGCGGCCGGCAGTTTGCGGCGGTTCAAGGAGGTCATTGGGGACATTGATTTGCTCGCGTCCTCAAAAAAACCGGCGGAGGTCATCGAACATTTTGTGGCGCAGCCCGGCATTCTCAAAATCACCGCCCAAGGCGAAACGAAGGCGAGTGTGATTCTGGAAGGCGGCATCCAGTGCGATTTGCGCGTCGTGGCGGACCGGGAATTTCCATTTGCGCTCGCGTATTTCACCGGCAGCAAGGAACACAACATTGTCATGCGCCAGCGCGCGATCCAGCGCGGCCTGCGGCTCAACGAATATGGTTTGTTCAAGTCAAAGGTGGAAACGCGCGATCCAAAATTGCTCGTCCCCTGCCGGGACGAGGCGGAGATTTTTGCGAAGCTGGATTTGCCGTTGGTTCCGCCCGAGTTGCGCGAAGACCAGGGCGAATTTGCCGCGGGCCAAAAAAACGATTTGCCCCGTTCCGTCGAATGGACGGATTTGAAAGGTTCACTGCACAACCACTCGACGTGGAGCGACGGCCACAATCAACTCGAGGAAATCGCTGAATACATGGACGAACTCGGCCTGGAGTACTGGGCCATCACCGACCACTCGAAGTCATCGTTTCAGGCAAACGGGCTCGACGCCAGGCGGGTTCGCGAGCAAATCAAGGAAATCAAAAAGATCAATGCCCGGCTGGCCGGGCGGGGCAGCGATTTCCGCCTGCTGGCCGGGACCGAAGTGGACATATTGCGCGACCGGCTGGATTTTGACGACGAGTTGCTCGCGGAACTGGACGTCGTGGTGGCGAGCTTGCACATTCCGGCCGGCAGCGAAGCGGAGAATACGAAGCGATTGATCCGGGCCGCAGAAAATAAATTTGTCCACCTCATCGGCCACCCGACCGGACGATTGCTGTTGGAGCGGGAGCCTTATCCCGTCAATATCCAGGCGGTGATAGACGCGTGTGCCGAAACGGGGACCTGGATTGAGTTGAATTGCAATCCGCATCGGTTTGATTTGGATTGGCGGTTGTGGCCCTATGCGAAAAGTAAGGGCGTGAAATGCGTCATCAACCCGGATGCGCACCGCAATGAACACGCCGGTTTTCTCAGGCTGGGCACGGGGATTGCCCGCAAAGGGTGGCTGGAACAAAGAGACGTAATCAATACTCTAACTTTTGGGTCATTGCGGAAGGAATTAAACCGAAAACGTCAGAAAAGCTGAAATTCGGTTGTTTTGAAGGCTTTTTCGGCGGCCAGATATGCAAAAAATTGCTTTGACTGAATTTATATTTCGTTGTTAACGTGGTGCAAATCATTTGAATCACTGATTGCTGACGCTAAAAATGATTGAACGTTATTGGGTTTGAATGGTCTAACTTACGGTCTAACTTTAGCTGGTACTCTATATCAATATGAAGAAGTTCTTTACTTCTGTGGGTCTGATCGCCGCTGGAACAGTCGGCCTTCAGGCAGCGTACGCCCCTGGCATGAACTCCATGGAGGCTTCCAAAGTATGGAGTGTTTCAGGCACCCTGCGCGGGTTTTATGATAACAACTATACCACTTCGGCATCAGGACAAAGACGCGGCAGCCTCGGGTTTGAGGTTTCACCCGGATTGGCGCTCAATGTGGCGCTGCAACAGACGGAGTTGGGTCTGAAATACACCTACGGAATGTATTATTATCAGGACCGGGAGAACCGGGGCCAGGATCCGATTGACCAGTCCCATGAATTCGACCTGTGGGTGGATCACGCATTCAACGAACGCTGGAAGGCGGATGTGATGGATTCGTTTGTGATCGGGCAGGAGCCGGAGTTGCTTGATCCCAATACTTCTGTCCAACAGCGTGTTGGAGGAAACAACATCCGCAACACGGCCACGCTGGATCTCAATACCACTTGGACGCCATTGTTGAGTACAAAAGCCAGTTACCAAAATTCGTTTTACGATTATCGGAGTGCCAACGGCATTGCTGGCGCCCCCAGTCTTGCTGGCATGTTGAACCGGATTGATCAAACGATTTCATTGGATTTGCAATGGGCTCTCGCAAAAGAAACCGTGGCTTTTGTTGGCGGTGCGTTTGAATGGGTGGGTTATACCGGAGACGAAGTGATTGCCCTGAATAATTTGACCCTCGCGCCTATTAACAGCGACTCGCGCAACAGCCGTTCATACATTGTATATGTCGGTGCCCAGCACGACTTCCTGGCGAATTTGAGTTTCACCGGCAAAGCTGGAATTCAATATTCCGACAATTATAATAATCCCTCTGGCGACTCGACCTCGGTCAATCCTTATGCGGATCTTTCGTTGATTTATACCTATCTGCCGGGCAGTTATGCGCAAGTGGGTTTTTCCCAGTCCGAGAACGCCACCGATAATCTTCAGAACCAGCCTGGTAGTAACGGGAATATCGCTTTGTTTACGGAAAGCTCCACAGTTTATGTCTCCGTTAATCAAAAACTGCTGTCCAAGATGATGGGTTCGGTGATTGGGCGCTGGCAGCATTCGGTCTATAACGGCGGTGCTTCTGATAATCAGGCGGATAATTATTACAGTCTGGGCATGAATCTGTCGTATGCTTTCAATCAGCATTTTTCGGCTGAAGCCGGCTACAACCTTGATTATCTTCAGTCCGACATTCAGGGGAATCAATATAGCCGCAACCGGATTTACCTGGGGGTTTCCGCTGCTTATTAGCCCGCCGAGTTAAACCAAATACTTTGAACGTTTAGCCGGCAGCCCGGTCAAGTATTTGGTTTAATCATTTTTCACATATGGATTTATCGCAAACCCAGCCGCAACCAGAAGGCCGGCTGCACTTTCTGGATTATTGGCGCATCATTCGCATCCGCAAGGCCATCATCATCACGGTTTTCCTGATTACCGCCATTGTGGCCACGGCCGTAACGTTCCTTTTGCCCGAATCCTTCGCCAGCACGGTCCGCATCCGGATCGAACCCAACAACGTTTCAGACATTTCGGGCATTACCGGCGCACCAAATTATAATCCGTACGATCCCTATTTTATTCAGACCGAATTTGAAATCATCCAGGATCGCGTGGTGTTGGGAAAGGTCATTGAAACGCTTG